>NZ_JBGLRC010000003.1:0-308878 GCF_041402345.1 Aeromonas sp. S11(2024)
GCTAAGAAATCGTCTTGGTCACTTCACCAGACATTGAAAATCAAAAATTGTTTTGATGTTCGATGCTGTGAGTGCCCACACAGATTGCTTGATTCAAATTGTTAAAGAGCGTCACGCTTGTCGCGTTGAGGAGGCGCATATTACACTTCTCACTTCGAAAGTCAAGCGATTTTTTTCGCTTTTTTTCGGCGCCCACTTCGCTAGGAAGCTGGCTCATCAGTTCGGCGTGTTCCGCCGTGCTGGTAGGTGCGCATTATAGGGAGCCACGCCGCGATGACAAGGGCTTTTTCAGCAAAAAAGTTCGTTCGCTCAGATATCAAGCAACCACCTATTTTTTTGCTCGAAATGGCATCAATTCTGACTATTGCCGGATTTAAATTGAACATTTGAAAAGCCAATTTTATAATTGCCATCTAAAATGTTTAATTGGAATGCCCTCATGCATCAAATCCTCGATAGCCATAAGGAAGAGCAAATCGTCCCGCTGTTCCGCCTGGGGTTCCGACCCTTCTTCTTATTCGGGGCTCTGTTTGCTGCCATCGCCATGTTGCTCTGGCTGGGGCAGCTCAACGGTTGGCTAACCTTGCCAGGGATTGCCAACCCGATCTGGTGGCATGGTCATGAGATGCTGTTTGGTTTCGGGGCTGCCATCGTTGCGGGTTTTCTGCTCACCGCGGTGCAGAACTGGACGGCCCATCCCGGTGTTCGGAGCTGGCCATTGGCAATGGTGGTGGGGTTGTGGATGTTGCCAAGGACCTTGTTACCCTGGCTGGGTGAAGAGAATACGCTTCTGATGTTGGCAGACCTGCTCTGGTTGCCGCTTTGCGCCTGGTTCCTTGCCAAGCCTATCTTGATAACCCGGCAATGGCGCAACCTCTTCTTCGTGCCCCTGTTGTTGATACTGACCCTGCTCAATGGCGCCAGCTGGTTATGGCAGGCCGATTGGACCACCGTTGAGCATCTGCTGATCACAACGGTGCTGTTGTTTACCACCCTCATAGCCGTGATGGGTGGAAGGGTGATTCCGTTCTTCACCGCCCGAGCAACCGGTCAGGAGAAAGCTGCACCTCGACTCTGGCTGGAACGGACTGCGCTCGCGACACAGTGGCTTATCTTGCTCTGCTGGCTGCTGCTCCCCACCCAATGGGTCACCAGCATATATATAGTGCCTCTCTATATAGTGGCGGCGAGTTTGCATCTGTGGCGGCAATTGCGTTGGCATCTGCCATCGACCCTTGCGCATCCCCTGCTGTGGTCACTCCATCTCGCCTATCTGTTTATCCCTCTTGGCCTACTCGCACTTGCGGCACATAGCGCGGGTCAGCCCATCACGTTGTCGATGGCCAGTCACCTGCTTAGCGCAGGCTGCATGGGGACCATGATTCTGGGTATGATTGCACGAGTCTCCCTCGGCCATAGCGGTCGAGCCTTGCAGGTAGGACGCAGGATCACTGGCGCATTCGCCCTGGTTATCGCTGCCGCCACAATGCGGGTGGCGATTCCCCTGTTCTGGCCTGCTTATACCCTGCATGGCTGGAACCTCAGCGCGCTTGCCTGGATCGCTGCCTATGGTCTGTTTGTCTGGGTCTATACCCCGATACTGATCCGCCCCAGAGCAGATGGTCGACCGGGTTGATGACTGCGGAACATGTTCAGGGTGTTGCCACCGGATAGTGGATCAAGTTGTGGAAGATCGCCGGGGCTATGCCCAGATTGCGATAACCATGGGGGCGATCGGCAGCAAAACGCACCGCCTCCCCTTGCACCAGTGAGCGCCACTCCCCTTCCACCAGCACCTCCATCATGCCGCTGATGACGATGACATGCTCGGTCACTCCCGGCTCATGGGGCTCGGACTCACGCTGGTAACCCGGCAACAGGGTCAGCTCAAGCAACTCGAAACCAAACCGGTTTTCATAAGGGAAGAGCGGTGCCACTTGCATGCCCTCTCCCGCTGGCTGCTGGCGAATGGCATCGGCGGTGCGATAGAGCACCTCTGCCTGCGCAGCGGGTGTGGGCTCAATAAAACTGGAAAATGAGACTCGAAAACCGGTGGCTATCTTCCACAGCGTCGCCACTGTCGGGCTGGACTCTCCCCGCTCAATCTGCCCCAGCATCGCCTTGCTGACGCCCGTTTCGCGCGCGGCGGCATCCAGGCTCCAGCCGCGCTCGCTGCGCAGCCCCTTCAGTCGAGCAGCCAGGTGCTGACTCATCTCTTGCATAACTGCCTCTTTATTACTCTTGCACGATGCACCTTGTGCGCTATAGCGCACAGCGATATAGTCAAAGCTGTATTGTACGTAATAACGCACAGCGCGTCACAACGCCAAGAGGAAGAGTCATGCCCTTCGCACTCCCCCATCTGGTCGCAGGCTTGATCGCCGTGATGGTCGGCTACACCAGTTCCGTCATCCTGATCATCCAGGCCGCCACGGCAGCAGGTGCTGATACTGCTCAAGTCGCCTCTTGGCTCTGGACGCTGGGGATCGGCATGGGGGTGAGCTGCATCGGCCTCTCTCTCTATTACCGCATACCCATACTAACCGCCTGGTCCACACCGGGCGCGGCACTGCTGATCACCACGCTGGGCAACTTCACTCTGGCGGAATCGATCGGCGCCTTTGTGATCTCCTCCCTGCTGATCACGCTGTGTGGCATCAGCGGCTGGTTCGACCGTTTGATGAAACATATCCCGACTCCACTGGCCGCCGCCATGCTCGCTGGCGTGCTGCTCAGATTCGGATTGGATCTGTTCAAGGTCGCCCCGCAAGATCCCTTGCTGCTTGGCACCCTGCTGCTGGCCTTCCTGCTGGGTCGTCATCTCTGGCCCCGCTATACCATGGTGCTGGTACTGGGAGTGGGAATGCTGATCTGCAGCGTGCGGGGGGATTTGCAAATGGGCACCCTTCACTGGCAACTCGCCAGCCCGGTCTGGACATGGCCAGCCTTCTCCCTTGATGCTCTGTTTGGTATCGCGCTGCCGCTGTTCATTGTCACCATGACATCGCAAAACATGCCGGGAATTGCCATCTTGCGGACCCACGGCTATCAGCCTTCCACCTCCTCGCTGATCAGCTGGACCGGCCTGACTGGCCTGCTGCTCGCCCCTTTTGGCGGCTATGCCTTCAATCTGGCCGCCATCACTGCCGCCATCTGCATGGGCAAAGAGGTCGACCCGGATACCAAGCGCCGCTGGCCTGCTGCGGTTTGGGCGGGTTGCTTTTATCTTGTGACCGGCTGCTTCGGTGCAACCGTCGCGGCCCTGTTTAGCGCCTTTCCGGCAGCTCTTGTCACCTGCGTCGCTGGTTTGGCCCTGCTAAGCACCATCGGCAGCAGCCTGCACTCAGCCTTGCAACAGGATGAAGCGCGAGAAGCTGCACTGCTCACCTTTATCATTACCGCGTCCGGGATCAGCCTGCTCGGCATCGCGGCAGCCTGCTGGGGTCTGCTGATTGGTCTGGCTATCTATCAGTTCCAATCATATCGACAAAGGAATCAATTGAACCTCAAACCGTGAACCTCTGCACACTATCCAGATAAAATGATTCACAAGTGAAACTAATTTCCTTCTAGTGGTGCCAGGGCACCAATCTTCCCGGACATGGTGCCCTGTCAGGTTCCATGCAACGGAGTATAAAAATGAAAAATCAGGCTGTCTTGTTACTACTGGCCATACTGGGTGCTGCGAGCGTCCAGGCTGCCGATACGGATCGAGAGCTGGCTCGCCAGCTCGCACTTCAGCAGAAAAACCTGCTGCCCCTGCTGAGCAACCAGCAATACCAGAGCCCGCTTCCCAACCTGCTGCAGAAGGCCAGCCCACGGCTTAAACGGCAGGCGAGCGATGCCAACCAGGCGGCCATCAGCCGGCAAGGACTGGATGGCGAGGTCAAGCAACTGATGCAATTGCGACTGGCCAACACCGATCAGGCCGCCGCACTGCAACAGGGGGTCGAACCGCTGGTCGCCTATGTTCCTAGTGGGGATGAGAAGAGCTGGAGCGCCATTGAAGCGTTCGACAGCGCTGGCAATCCCGTCTATCTGGATGTGGACAAGGCACCGGCCCGGCCGGTTCTGGTAGTCGAAGCCGATCCCGTCAAAGCCAAAAACGCAGGCTTGAAGGTAATGCGCAAAGCGCTGGCCGATGCTGATCTGCAAAGCGCTCCGCGAGTGGCGGCCAGCACGGCGCCGCTCAAGACCAGTATCCTGAAAAAGATCAGACTGAAGGATGATCAGGAGCCCTGGCTGCTCGGCGCGGCCGAAGTGTATGCGGTGGTCGCAGGGGTTAATCCCAGTCGGGATGAGCCAGTAGTCGATATTGTCGACATGCCCTACCTCGACTATGACAACACAGACTACACCCCCAACCAGATCCTGGTTTACTGGGATCGCTATCGCTGGGGTGCCGTCGATGTGGTGATGATGGAGCAGGATGACAACGTCAACTACAAGGAGCTGAGCGCCCTGCTGATTGAAGCCCTCAAACTCGGCTTTACCGCGGGTGGCGTGCCGGAAGCACTGCCCTTCCTCGATCTCGGCGGTCGCATCGTCAAGGCGCTGCCCGACTCCTGGATGACCAACAACGACGACTATCTGGATACCTTCTACACACTGGAGCAGGATCAGGTCTATCGCCAGTATCCGGGAGCTGCCGGTAATGCGGTTATCGATCTTGAGCCAAAAGAGATCGCCCCGACCAGACCTTGATAATCGGCCATAACGAAAAAGCCAATGAGCAACTCATTGGCTTTTTGCTTTTATCGCGGTGACCACCGGTCAACCCTTGGGACGAACCCCCAGAGTATGGCAGATGGCATAAGTCAGCTCGGAGCGGTTCAGGGTATAGAAGTGGAAATCCTTCACCCCTTCCTGACTCAGCACGCGCACCTGATCGATGGCGATGCTCGCCCCCACCAGATTGCGGGTCATCTGATCGTTATCCAGTCCCTCGAAACGCTGATGCATCCAGCGCGGGATCTTCACGTTGGTAAAACCGGCAAACTTGGCCAGGGTCTGATAGTTGGAAACCGGCAGGATCCCCGGCACGATTTCGGCATCAATACCAATGGCGGCGCAGCGATCCCGAAAGCGCAAGTAAGTTTCCACATCGAAGAAGAATTGGGTGATAGCACGGTTGGCACCAGCATCGATCTTGCGCTTAAGGTTGAGCAGGTCGGATTGCGCACTCTTGGCCTCCGGGTGACCTTCCGGATAGGCGGCAACCGAGATATCGAAGTCCGCCTCTGACTTGAGCAGAGCAACCAGATCGGTGGCATACATATCCGGCTTCTCCAACCCCTGCGGCAAATCACCGCGCAGAGCCACGATATGACGAATACCGCTATTCCAGTAGTCGCGGGCGATGGTGCGCAGCTCGTCGCGACTGGCATCGATACAGGTCAGGTGAGGCGCCGCAATCAGACCGGTCCGCTCCTTGATGTCCTTGATCACCTTGTGGGTGCGATCACGGGTGCCGGAGTTGGCGCCATAGGTGACGGAGACGAACTTGGGTTCCAGCACTTTCAGCCGTTCAATGGACTGCCAGAGGGTATTTTCCATCCCTTCACTATTGGGCGGAAAAAACTCGAAACTGACCGATATATCGCCATTCAAATCTGCCAAGCTCTGGTTGAGCGCCTCAACATGACGTGCACTGTGAAATCCCATCTGCTCTTCTCCCTGTCCTGCAATCCATCTGCCTACGTCAAAACGGATGTTTGGACGTCTAAACGTCTTTATATTTATGAGCAAAACGACACAAAGTCAACAGGGATTTACCTCACATCCGATCTGACGAACTTCATATTTACAAAATTAACGGTACGTAACCGAAAAGTGCCCATCCCAAAATTGCCCCAGTCGAGTTATGATGGGGCAGATCGTCCTGGACGTTCTGAATCTGCGTGTGATTGTTTGGCCGGAGGTTTCTCCGGCCCCTTTTCATCTATTTCCCACTCCTGCCGATAACAGAATGAGTCTTTGCAGGAGCACCATCATGGATACCCATCCCGGCTTTGCCACCGACTTGCTGTTCGATCGCTATCAGGGCGAGGTTGTTCAGCACGATCAGTTCTGGGCGGTTCGCACGCCGGATGCTCCCGATTACTACTTCGGCAACTACCTGCTGCTCCCCACCCCGCCGAGCGACCGTGACAAAGGCTGGCTGGAAGCCGCATTCGATCAGTTGATCGGTCAAGATCCTCGAGTGCGCCACCGCACCTTCCAATGGCCACTGGCAGCCGGGCAAAACAGCCGGATCGCCGGTTTTGTCGCAACGGGTTACCAATATATGGAGTGCGTGGTGCTGGCGCTGGATGAACAGAGTTGCCCACCCCCGCACGGCGACATGAACAAGGTTGAGGCACGTACCTTCACCATTGCTGATTGGCCTGAGTGGCTCGACTTCGAACTCCATGAGCGGGATGAGGGACACTCTGAACAGAGCTATCTCCCCTATCTGCGATCCCGCCAGGCGCTCTATCAGGCCATGATTGCCGATGGTCTCGGGGACTGGTGGGGGATCTGGCAAGAGGGGCAACTGGTCGCCAGCTGTGGTCTCTTCTTTTGCGGCACACTTGGGCGCTTCCAATTGGTACGCACGCACCATGCGTGGCGCAACCAGGGGTTATGCCGCCAGCTGCTGAGTCAAGTGGCTCGCGCAGGATTGTCTCGCGCCAAACAGCTGATCATAGTGGCTGACGAGCATTACCATGCCCAGCGCATTTACCGCTCTCTGGGGTTTGCCCCGGTTGCCCGCATCGGCAGCCTCTGCCGCTGGCCCCACGAAGCACAATAAAGCGATACCTGCTGGCCGCGAGCCATAAAAAACGGGAGGCTGATGCCTCCCGTTTTTATTGATGCCGATGACCTATTGCTGTGGCTGCTGTGGCGCCTCCAGCTCGTTGGAGAGCGCCTGCTCCACCTCATCCGACGGCGCCGGTAATGGGGCCGCTGATACGGGTTCTGCGGGAGTCACAGCAGGTGACACCACGGCCGATGTTTCACTGGTCGCGGGGGCTGCGGACACCTCAGTCGTCGGAGCAGAAACCGGAGCAGGGGCAACCGCATCACACTGACAATCCGTGCTCTTGGCCTTGTTGCCCTGATGAGGGGCATACCAGCCCCTCAAGCCACCTTCCAGTCGATCTGCGGCAGCCTTGGGCTCCATCTTGCCAAGCAACACAGCCTGACTCACCTCGGCCAGTTCATCCCCCAACTTGGGCGTACCACGGGAGAGGATCTGGGTCGCCACCCGAATGGTCGAGTCACACTGATCACGCCACTCCATCATCTCTTTGGCCGCCGGATTGGTGACATCGAAGAAGTGGTTGGAGAGGGAGAAGAATCCCGGCAACGAGTTGGTATAGAGCTCGGCAAATTGCGGCGTCGTCAGCCACTGCAGGAAAGCCATCGCCCCCTCTTTGTTCTTGCTGGCAGGGTTCATCCCCATACCGATATCGGTGTGATCGGTAAAGAAACAGCCATCACCCTGTTTGGCCACCGGCGGGCGCATGACGCCAAAATCGACCTTGCCGGTGAAGGGGGCAATCTCCCAGGAGCCCGCCACGTAGAAGGCGGCCTTGCCCGAGGTGAACAGCTCGTTGCTGGTCGCATAATCGCGGCTCTCGCCACCTTCACCGAGGTAGGAACGCCAGCGGGCCAGCTCGTCGAACACCTTCACATATTGCGGGTTGTCCAACCGCTCCTGCCCACCAATCAGTGCCAGACGGCCGTCCTCCCCCTTCCAGTAGTTGGGGCCAATGTTCTGGAACCCCAGTTCGGAGGCAACCCAGCTCTCGGAACCGCTCATGGCCAGCGGCACATAGCGACCGTCGGCCTTGATCTTGTCCAGCACAGCGAAGAACTGATCGCGGGTTTGCGGCAAGGTGAGCCCCAACTCACTGAAGATCTTCTTGTTATAGAAGAAGCCATGGATCACCGAGGCCATCGGCACGCAGAAAGTCTGGGCACCGGAATCGGTCTGCCACGGTGACTGGGCAAAACTCGGAAAGTTCTCCATCCCTGCCATTTCGGTCAGTTCTGCCAGATGGCCCGCCTTGAACAGGGCGAGCGAGTCATCAAATGGACGACAGGTAATGAGATCCCCCGCCTTGCCCCCTTTCAGGCTCTCCCACAGGGTGGGCATGTAGTTGACGTTTTGCACCGGATGAAAACTCACCTTGATGCCGGGATGCGCCGCTTCAAACGCCGGGATAATCTTCTGCTCCCACAACGCCTTGTCATCGGTTCGCCAGCTTTCAATCACCAGCTCGCTGGCCATCAGCTGGCCACACAACAGGAGACTCAGGGCTCCAATCCACTTTTTAGACATAAGCCCTCCTAGACCTTGAAATGTGCGATCAATTGCTGCTGTTTGGCGACCAGGTCGGCCAGCACTTCGCTGCTGCTGGCGGATTCGCGCGCCTCCCGCTCAGTCTCGTATGCCACATCGGCAATACCGGCGATATGACGAGCGACCCCCTGACTGACGGAGATCTGCTCCTGAGCGGCATGGGCCACCTGATCCGCCATCGACTTGATGGCCCCCATCCGATCGGCAATGGATTGCAGCGCCAAATCCATCTCGCGGGTCTGCTCGACACAGCTTTGGGTCTGCTCCTGGCTACGCCCCATCACTTCAACCACATGCTTGCTGGAGCTTTGCAGGTTCTCAATCATCCCCTGGATCTCTTCGGTCGAAGTCTGGGTGCGATTGGCCAGCGCCCGTACCTCATCGGCCACCACCGCAAAACCGCGACCAGCATCACCAGCACGGGCCGCTTCGATGGCGGCGTTCAATGCCAGCAGGTTGGTCTGCTCGGCAATACTGCGGATCACATCGAGAATGCTGCCGATGTTGTTACTGAATTCCCCAAGTTTGTAGGTGATCCCGACCGCCTCTTCCATGGCGCCAGCGAGCTGCTCGGTGATCCGGCGAGTGGTGGCCACTTTCTGGCGACCATTGCGCGCCTCTTCATCGGCCAGATCCACTTCGCGCTTGGTGCCATCGGTAGAGCGGGCCACCTCGGTGGCGCTCACTTCCAGCTCGGTAATGGCGGCGGCCACCTGATCGGTCTGGCTCTTCTGCTCCTGTACCCGGGACATGGCCCGTTCGCTGATCTCGGCGGCGCGGCTCGCCTCATCCACCAGATGGCGAGAGCCCGCATTGATTTGAGAGAGGAGTTCACCGGTCTTGCCCGCCAGCGTATCGATGGAGCGAGAGAGGCTGCCAAATTCGCAACTGCTACGGTAGTTGATGCGGCGGGTCATGTCACCGGCCGCCATGTAATCGAGCTCCTTGTTGATCATCTGCAACGGGCGCTGAATGCTGCGCGCAGTGGTATAGCCGATCACCAGCGCGGCTGCGGCCGACATCGCGGCAACCACCAGGATCCAGAAGCTGGCGCTACTGACCGCTGCATCGGCATTGATCCGGCTATCGCTGGCGATGGCTCCGGCAGACTTGCCCATCTCATCGAGCAAATTGAGGCTATTGACCAGACTGGCATCCAGCTGCTGATTTTGTGTGGCCAGCGACAGCGCCAGTTGCTGAGCCTGACGCATGGTTGCCAGCAAGCCCTGAGCGCCAAGTGCCAGCTCCTGCATCCGATCCAGATTAGAGACAAAGCGCGCTTTCACATCATCAGGCACCAGCACCCGCTCCAACCGCTTGCGGGCCATCTCGATGTCCTTGCTGAGTACCTTTTCCAGCTCGTTCAGGTCGGTTCTGGCATCGGCACGGCGGATATTCTTCAGATCGCGAGCGATACCCGAGGTAATGAGCTCCGCCTTGTTGCGCATGGAGCGCTTGCTAGCGGTCTGTTGCAGCAGCAGATCCGCCGCCCACTGGTAGGTATCCTCAAGACGGATAAATTCCATCTCCAGCTTGTGGCGCTGCTCCAGTGCACTGACCCACTGCCGATGCTGGGCTAACACCTGATCCGCCAAGCCATAAAATTGGGTGGTAGCACTCTCGACCTGCTGGAAGCGGGCACGAGCATCCGCTACGTCGGTAAATTTACCCATCTCCTGACTCAGCTGGGCGAAGCGGTTCTGTTGCTCCTTGAACTGATTGGCCAACTGCGGCAACTGGGCAGCATCTTCACTGGTGCGGTAGACCAGCACCCAGCGGTTACTATCCTGCAATGCCCCCTTGAGACCTGCGACAGCCACCACCAGCGGGGTTGCCCGGTCAGATACGGCAGAGAGGCCGTCATTTATACCCTTGATTTTAAAGGTACTGATCACACCAAGCAGGATCAGCAACAGCAGCATCAACACGAATCCGGCGATGATCCGCTGCACGATAGATAAACCCATGGAGACATCCTCACTCATTGGGGGAAGGTAAAGTGAACATAGTCACTATCGGCAGGGGTGGCGAATAACTGAAATAAAGCGGCAGGTATTTAATTGATTTGTATCGGGTTGGATCACAGTACAGACAAAATCAGCCAACCAAAAAAAGCCCGGCACAAGCCGGGCTGAAAGAGACGTACTTTGCTATCTTCCGCGGTCCGTTCAGAACCGCAGTCAGAATCATTAGAAGCGGTAGCCAACACCCACCATAAAGGCCATCGGGTCGATATGTGTTTTAAAAGTGCCAACGCCATCGACTTTGACATCAGTGTCAATGTCCATAATCCAGGCAGAACCGTTCACAAACCAGCGATCTGTAACCGCCATATCAATACCGACCTGACCTGCCAAACCCCAAGAGTCGTCAAGGCTGATATTCGCACCATCAAGTGCTCCCACCCCCTTCTCATCAAAGAAGGTGGTGTAGTTCACGCCCACACCAACATACGGGCGAACCTTGCTCTGGGCATCGCCAAAATAGTATTGGGCCATTAGTGTTGGAGGCAGATGCTTAACCTTGGCAATTTCACCAAGATCGCGAGTACTCACTCGATGGGAGAAAGGAGTTGCAGCCAGCAACTCAACCCCCCAGTTGTCGGTGATCATATAACCGAGGGTCAGGCCAAGCTGTTGGTTGCTGTTAATCTCGAACTCTCCGTGACCCGCCACGTCATCACTGCTCTCCTGAGGAGAAACGATGGCCAAACCACCACGAACCAGAATATCACCAGCCTGATGGGCCATGGCGAAAGGAGAGGTCACTGCAGCGGCAATCATCAGAGGAAGTAATTTTTTCATCACGTAATCCCTTTTTTTGTTTTCATTTGATGCTGTAAGCCCGCTGACTATATGCCCTTGTAAATGCAAAGTTATTGACTTGGAGCAAAGGTTGCACAGAAATAAATCGATTGGTGTGACATCTTTGCGCACCATCTCACTCTCGTTGAGCCCCCAGACAACAAGCTGAAATACCTGTTTCGACAGGTTGTAACTACCCGCATCCAGCGCCAAAAGGAGCAAACAAACCACATCTTATTGCGCGACAGAGTGGCTATTAATTGTTGTTAATATGGGCAAATCAGCGTATTTTTTGCGCCATACAAGTTACTGGGAAGTAATGGTTTATTTATGAAAAATGAGTCGAAATGGCAAAAGGTGGGGGCCTTTCTCGCGGCCGTGTGGGGAATCGGATCCTTTCTCTTTATCCTGCTCGGTTTTATTGTCGCCCTGGCCTATCTGGTATTGGTACGGCAGGGTTAATCCGGATTGACAGAGTGCAGCAGGGTGATATTCCCCCCTTCAGCAAGCTGTTCCGGAGTCTGGCCAATTCCCTCCGCAGAGAGGGTACCAGCATAGCCACACCACCGATTTCGCCCGCCGACTTTGGCCTGATACAGCGCCATGTCCGCCAGTTTGAAGCTATGACTCCAGAATGAATCCGGGTATTCCGGATGCAACGGATAGCGGCAGAACCCCAGCGACACCGTCAACCAGAGTGGCGCATCCTCTCTGCCAAAGCGGTGCTGAGCGACACGCTGGCGCAGATATTCGACCCGCAGCGCCAACTCTTGCTCGTCATCCACTTGTAGCAGCAACAAGAACTCCTCCCCGCCCAGCCGGATGATCGGCTCGCGCTCTCCTGTCACCACCTTGCGCAGCAGCTCCGCCAGCTGTTTCAGCACCAGATCCCCGATGTCATGGCCAAGGCGGTCATTGATCCGCTTGAAATGATCCAGATCCAGCAGCAATAACAGACAAGGTTTGGCCCAGTTGGCCTGCAACCAACCATCGAGATAGCGACGATTGAAACAACGGGTCAAGGGGTCGGTGAATGCAGCCATCTCCATCTGGCTGGATTTTTCCAACAAATCATCGTGTTGCTGACTGACCTTGCTGGCCATCTCCTTGAACTTGCCGCTCAGGGTCGCCATCTCGGCGCTGCTGTCGATATAGGGGATCAAGGTGGCATCTGGCCGATCGCCAAAGCGTTGCAGCGCCGACACCAGCTGCTGCAACGGGGTGAGCACAATGCTGTTGAGCCGGTACATGGCGATCATGACGCAGATAAAACTGATAAACAGCATGCCGATAAAGGTCCAGAGCGCTCCCTCCATGACGCCACTCAAGATCTTTCTCTCCTCCTCAATCACCAGAGTCAGTACCGGCTGGTTATCGCTGTTGAGCAGTCGCACCTCTCCCCTGAGCCGGGTGAGCCCAAGGTCGATCAGGCGATACGTTATTTGCGGTTTCAGTGGTTTGAAGGTAGCGGTGACATCCAGATTGGCGTGGGAGATCGCCAGTGGCAGCGCGGTACGCTCCGATACCTGCTCGAGATAGGCCTTGTCGAGCCAACGTACAACCAGCAAGAAACCATTGAACGGAGCCGACTCGTCACTGTTTCTGATCGGCTGCCACGAGTACATCAGCGGCCCCCACTGGGAAGCGCGGATCCCGTGCAGATTGATGCCCCCTTGCGCCACCGAGCGTTCTCTCAACTGCTTTTTCAGTTCATCAAGGAAGTAGGGAAACTGATCCGGATTGATCCCCGGCGCATCGGGTAGCAGGGTGCGCGTCCAGATTTCGTAGCCGGTGAGATCCATGAAGCTCATCAGGTTGAGACTAAAATCCCGCATCGGCATATCACTGAACAGATTGGATTCGATGTACCCCCTGCTTTTGTTGTCCATAAAACGGTGACTGTCATCCCAGATGCCCCAATCCCGACTGAATGCATCCAGAGCGGCCACATCCGCCTGAACCGCCTTGGTCACGCGCAGCAGATGCTCCTTCATTCGCTGCTCTTCAATCCGGCTGGCGGCCGGGATCTGGGCCCACGCCAGCAGGACCAGCAATAGCAGGATCGCCCCCAGCCAGATGGGGAACATGGAGTAAGCCAACTGATGATCAATCGTGCGCGGAGCCTGAGCCATAACCCGATATATCCATTACCATGATGCTGAGATGCCAAGCCTGCCCACACTTGACGAGCTTCCCCCTATGCTCCCGATTTTTATAACAAAAAGGGGCCAAAGGCCCCTCGATTATAACGGCTTATCGCGCCAATAGCGGTCGTAAAAAACGAGCTGTATGAGACTCTTTATTGGTGCAAATCTCTTCCGGCGTCCCCGTCACCAGAATACGGCCACCACCTGCCCCTCCCTCCGGACCCAAATCGACGATCCAGTCGGCAGTTTTTACCACATCCAGATTGTGCTCGATGATGACGATGGTATTGCCGCGATCCCGCAGCTGGTGCAGCACCTTGAGCAGTTGCTGGATATCGTGGAAGTGCAGCCCTGTGGTCGGCTCATCCAGAATGTATAGAGTCTGGCCGGTGTCCCGCTTGGAGAGCTCGCGCGCCAGCTTGACCCGCTGCGCCTCGCCGCCCGACAGCGTGGTGGCCGACTGGCCGAGACGGATATAGGAGAGGCCCACGTCCATCAAGGTCTGCAGCTTGCGCGCCACTGCCGGCACAGGATCGAAGAACTCGCGGGCATCTTCCACCGTCATCTCGAGGATCTCGTGGATGTTCTTGCCCTTGTACTTCACCTCCAGGGTCTCGCGGTTGTAGCGCTTGCCCTTGCAGACGTCGCACGGCACGTAGACATCGGGCAGGAAGTGCATCTCCACCTTGATGACCCCATCCCCCTGACACGCTTCGCAGCGGCCCCCCTTCACGTTGAAGGAGAAGCGGCCCGGCTGGTAGCCGCGCGAACGCGCCTCCTGGGTGCCGGAGAGCAGCTCGCGGATCGGAGTGAACAAACCGGTATAGGTGGCCGGGTTGGAGCGCGGGGTACGGCCGATGGGGCTCTGGTCGATATCCACCACCTTGTCCAGATGCTCCAGCCCTTCCACGCTGCGATAAGGCGCAGGCGTAGACTCGGTCGCCTTGTTCAGCTCACGGTGGGCGATGCGGAACAGGGTGTCGTTGATCAGGGTCGACTTGCCGGAGCCGGAGACGCCGGTGACGCAGGTCATCACGCCGATGGGCAGATCCAGGTTGACGTTGCGCAGGTTGTTGCCGCTCGCCCCCTTGAGTTTCAGCCACTTGCCGGTAAGCGGGGTGCGCTCGGCCGGAATGGCGATCTGCTTGCGGCCGGAGAGGTAGTCACCGGTCAGCGACTCCGGATTGTCGATGATCTGCTGGGGGGTGCCCTGCGCAACAATTTCGCCACCGTGCACACCCGCCCCCGGGCCGATATCGAGCACGTGGTCGGCGAGTCGAATGGCATCCTCGTCGTGCTCCACCACGATCACCGTGTTGCCGAGATCGCGCAGATGGGTGAGGGTCTTGAGCAGCCGCTCATTGTCACGCTGGTGCAGGCCGATGGAGGGCTCGTCGAGTACATACATCACCCCCACCAGACCGGCACCAATCTGGCTGGCCAGTCGAATGCGCTGCGCTTCACCACCGGATAGGGTCTCGGCGCTGCGCGACAGGCTCAGGTAGTTGAGACCGACGTTCACCAGGAAGCCGAGCCGCTCGACGATCTCTTTCAATATCTTCTCGGCAATCTGGGCACGCTGGCCGGTCAGGTTCAACCCTTCGAAGAAGGCCAGTGCATCACCGATGGACTGCTCGGCGATGGCCGGCAGGTTGCGGTTGTCGACGAAGACGTGGCGTGCCTCCTCCCGCAGTCGGCTGCCACCGCAGCTGGTACAGGATTTGTTGGCGATGTATTTGGAGAGCTCTTCACGCACCGAGTTGGACTCGGTTTCCCGGTAGCGTCGCTCCATGTTGTGCAGGATCCCCTCGAACGGGTGCTTGCGCACCACCACGTCGCCGCGGTCGTTCATGTAGCGGAACTCGATCTCGGTGCGACCGGAGCCGCGCAGGATCACCTCCTGGGTCTTGACCGGCAGATCTTCCCACGGCGTTTCCAGATCGAACTTGTAGTGCTCGGAGAGGGATTTGAGCATCTGGAAGTAGTAGAAGCTGCGCTTGTCCCAGCCACGGATGGCGCCGTTGGCCAGGCTGATGGCCGGATCGCCGATCACCTTGGCCGGATCGAAATATTGCTGCACCCCGAGGCCGTCGCAGGTCGGACAGGCACCGGCCGGATTGTTGAAGGAGAAGATGCGCGGCTCCAGCTCCGACATGGAGTAGCCGCACTCCGGGCAGGCAAAGTTGGCGGAGAAGGTCATGGGGGCAACTCCCTCATCCCCATCCATCGGCACCACCAGCACGATGCCGCCGGAGAGGGTCAGCGCCGTCTCAAACGACTCGGCCAAACGCAGCGCCAGATCCTCGCGCACCTTGAAGCGATCCACTACCACCTCGATAGTGTGCTTCTTGTGCAGCTCCAGCGTAGGAGGATCGGAGAGATCGCACACCTCGCCGTCGATACGGGCACGGATGTAGCCCTGGGCCGCCAGATTCTCCAGCAGCTTGGTGTGTTCCCCCTTGCGATCACGCACCACCGGGGCCAGCAGCATCAGCTTGCTCCCCTCCGGTTGGGCCAGCACCTGATCCACCATCTGGCTGATGGTCTGGGCGGCGAGCGGAATGGCGTGGGTCGGGCAGCGCGGCTCACCGACCCGGGCGAACAGCAGACGCAGGTAGTCGTAGATCTCGGTGATGGTGCCGACGGTCGAGCGCGGGTTGTGGGAGGTGGACTTCTGCTCGATGGAGATGGCGGGCGAGAGCCCCTCGATATGGTCGACGTCAGGCTTCTCCATCAGGGAGAGGAACTGGCGGGCATAGGCGGAGAGGGACTCCACATAGCGGCGCTGCCCCTCGGCATAGAGGGTATCGAACGCCAGAGAGGATTTGCCCGAACCGGAGAGGCCGGTGACCACGATCAGCTTGTCGCGGGGCAGGGTCAGATTGATGTTCTTGAGGTTGTGGGTGCGAGCACCCCGGACCACGATCTTTTCCATCTTGTTGCACGCTCGATACAGAAACCTGAGCGAGTCAGTATGGCATAGAGACTACTGGATGAATAGACAGTTGCGGGATGAAATGCGCCTTATCCCGGACAGGCCATCTGCTCCCTTATCTCCTGCAGCAGCCGCTCACTTTGCCAGATCTGGGCGGTCACCTCGACCCGATAGGGGCAGCGCAGACCCAAGCCGATATTACCCGCCTCCCTGAGTTCCCCCGCCCGCAGCGACAGAGTACGACTCTGCTGTTGCGTGCTGCGCCCGACCGCCCCTTCGCTGCGTACCAGCAACCTGACACTCACCGTCGCGTCGCGCTTGCTGAGCAGCGTTGGTGCAAGTGACAGCCCCTGCTCGTTCTGCGCCATATTGAGGGACAAGCAGATCGACGGATCGGGCTCCCTCTCGTTTTCCCTGGCGCTTGTTGGGGACGCGACGCGATGAACCAGCATCAACCCACAGAGCAGCACCAATAAAAGAGGGGCCCGCAGGCCCCTGAATCCGGAGATGACCATCAGTTGCTACCAGCCCCTTGATAGACATAGGCATGGTTATCGCTGCCCAATACGGTCACATTGGCAGTATTTAAGCTATCGTTTTGCACCACATCAACGGTGTTGCGCCCCCCACCAACCCCAGCATTGACGTAGACATTAGCCTCGTGCTCAGCGCCGTTCTGGGTCACGGTGAGTTTGTTCTTGCTACCCAAGTAGGACTCAACCTTGGCATTGTTCAGCTCACCATCCTGGCTCACTTTGACCACAGACTCAGAGTGAGACGCATCGGCATAGGCCCAGTTGTCAGTGCCTTTCTGAGCAACGACCAGCTCGTTGTCCGAGCCCCAGGTCCAGGCTCCTTTACCCTCCACGCCACGCGCGGCGGCAACCTGGTTGCCAGTGCCGTTCTGGTCAATATCGACCTTGTTGCGACTACCCTCCTCTTGCACTGCATTGGCATAGTTGTCATTGCCTACCTGATCAATGGTGACCACACCATCGGTACTGCTGGCTAACTGGTTGACCACAGCCTTGTTGTCATCACCGGTCTGGTTGATCAAGGCATCATTGCCAGTACCTTGCTGGTCGGTCTCAATCCGGTTGCGATTACCATCCTGTGTCAGGTCAGCAAGCTCCCCGGTTCCAGACTGTTTGGCCAGCAGGTGGTTGCCCTCCCCGGCATCAGATCCTTTTTGCAGGGTCACCACCTTACCGCCGGTTCCACTTTGCTCAACAGTCGCTACGTTGGCACTATCGTATTGAGTGACATCTGCATTGTTCAAAGAACCACTCTGAGTCACCACTGCAGATGTTCCTTCCGCCGGTGCATAGTCATAGTTACCGGTTGCCTGCAGCACCTTGGTGATATTGCTCTCTCCACGTTGTACCACTTCGGCGTTGGCTCCATCAGCCGCTGTCTGGGTCACGTCAGCCTGGTGAGCCCCACCTTCTAGCTGCTGTACACTCGCCCGAGCGAAATCGGATATCTGGTTGTCAATGACAGCCCGATTATCATCCGAGATTTGAGTGATCCTGGAGTCAGCTAAGTCACCATTATCTTGCTTGATCTTGGCGTCGTTGCGATCCCCATCCTGCACAACCCCGGCAACCGCACCGCCATTCTCAAATTGCTGAATCACATCAGCAAAGTTGTCGTTCCCCTTTGTATCGATGGAGGCTTTGGAGAGGTTAGTGTCACCTTGTTGCAAGATGTAACCCTCGTTACTGTCACCTACCTGCCGAGTATCGGCATCTGACTGGCCGGTATTCTTTTGCGTGGTAACAGCTGTGTTGTTGTTACCAGCTTGATCGATGCTCGCCTTGTTATCGACGCTTCCCACTACCTGGTTAATGGTGGCGTTATTGCCGCTCAGGGCCTGGTTCACCGTAGCCTGGTTACCAGTAGATGCCGCCCAAGCGGTGCTGGTCGCCAGAAGAACTGCCGAGGCAATGATGGTACGTTTAAACATGATTTCCCTCTCGTGCTAATGGTTGAGCCTAGGCTCAGTTGGTTTGAACGACATTTACTTGCTGATTGGCTCCCGTCTGAATAACGGTTGCCGCCAATCCATACCCGTTTTGCTCAATGCTGGCCTGATTGCCATCACCCAGCTGGATCGCCCGGGCCTGATTGTCTGCCCCTTGCTGACTGATCCAGGCTTCATTGCCGCTGCCTTGTTGCAGCAGCCAAATCCGGTTATTGATGCCCGCCTGATAGAGCTCGGCGCTATTGCCCTCGCCCAGTTGCGCACCATTGACCCAGTTCTCATCTCCCACCTGGGAGAGTGCCAACTCATTGGCCCAACCCTGTTGCAGCAGACGCGCCTGATTCAACTCCCCTTGCTGGGTGAGGTGCAGTTGCTGCTCGCTACCGAGTTGCCACAACAGCGCCTGATTCCCATCGTTCTGCAGACCGGAATCCAGCTCGCTTGCCATCGCCAGCTCGTCGAAGGCGGCAGGCTCTGCGGCGAGTTGCGGGGCGCCCGATATCAGCAGAAAAAAGAGAGCACTCAACAGGTGTTTCATCGCGCCATCGCCTTGTTGGAAAACGCCCACAGTATCCCTGTCAGACCAGAGGCGGCCTATCAGGCACTCCGCTGATTCGAGGATGAAAAGCGCCGCCCTGTCGCTGAGCAGAAAGTCTTAATTCGTATTCGATGGAGGCCAAAAAAATGCCCTCCACCAGGGAGGGCATTGCGCGAGCGGGAAAACTCAAAGCAGCGGGGCATTGTCTTGCAGGTACTCCTGCAGGATCGGATTGTCGATATCCCGCTGGTCAGCCAGTTGCCACAGATTGTCTCGCACGCCATTGGCTATTAGCCGGATCACCCCGGACTCGATAGCCGACATGACACACATCTGTACCGGTTCATTGGTACTGAAACCGGCCTCGGCCTCCAGCAGGCGCTTGTACTCGACGAAACGGAATACCCCGGCCTGCACCTGTTGCGACAATACGGTCTTGGAGGTGGTGACACTGTTCAGGATCCGGCCTGTACGGATATCGACGGCGCGCAGATTGACCGTCACCTGATCGACCCGGTACTCCCCGCTGGCACCGATGCCGAAATACTTGGCCCCCGCCCCGCCGGTTCGCACATTGCTGTCATAGGCGACGATCCCCCCCTCGATCAGGATGTTGGCGGCGACCAGCGAGGGCAATTGATTGGCATTGTTGCCGGGAACATTGGGCTTGTTCTGGGCCGCCCGTACAATCTTGCGTTCGGTCAGCAGGTTCTGCAGCCCCTCTCGCTCCAGTGGCACAAACCATTGGGAATCCCACAAGGCCGTGCTCAGCATGGCCACCCCACCCTGGGTGACCGCCGTGGAGAAGTTGGACGCCGGTGCAGGCAGGTACTGACCGGTCTGATCGCGAAAATCGTAGACGGCCGCGACAATTTTCCCTTTTGGCTTGGGCAGACTGATCAGCTCCTTGTAAGAGACGGATCGCGGCATCAGGGTTGCCTTCTCATCGGCAACGGGTGAGCCGATATGGGTCGCACAGCCAGCCAGCGCAAGCAGGGGCACTATCAATAACAGTTGTCGTTTCATCGCGCCCTCAGTCAGCAATCAGACCATTCACTTCGATCATGGTGGTCTGGTTGGTCACCCGGTCGGTGATTGAAACCACCAGAGTGCCATCTTCATCCACCACATTGATGGCAAAATCATCGGTCACCAGACTGCCGCTCTGGCTGCCATCCTTGCCGATATCGGCCAGCAGCTGGCTGATCAGGCGGGATTGCAGGTTGGAGGTCAAGCGATCCAGCGCCGAGGTGCCGCTGCTACCGCTGCCACTGGCGGGATCCTTGTAATCATTCTGCGCATTGGCGGTGCCAAGCAGATGACTGCTGTTGAGAGGGTTACCCCCAAAGCTGGGGTTGACGGGGCGATAGACAAGCTCCGACGCATGGAGCGTTGGCGCTATCAGGGCTGCAACTAGCCATAACCGGGCACGCATGAGAAATATCCTTATAGTTCATCATGTTCCAAATCGAAGGTATCCATGAACAGGGTCGCGATCTTCTGCTGTTCGAGGGTCTGCCTGACCTGTGACCAAGCCAGTTTGGCGCTCTGCTCCTGCTGATTGCGGCCGGGAGAGAGCGCGGTTTTAAAAATCACCTTCCGGTTATGGGTGATCCAGATCAGGCTGCCCCAGCGGGCTGTCGGGCGCTCATGAATCGTCAGATTTTCTCTGGCATCCGGGTCTTCATCACTGCGCAACCGGGTAAATTCGTTATAAAAGCCCTGACCGAAACGGGTAAAAGTGCGGTCCAGCACCAGACCATCCACATCCAGCCGATCACTCTCCTGCTCCGGCTGTACCGACTCCAGCGGTGCATCAGCCTCGCCCGCCACAACGCTCGTGCAGCCCCAGAGCAGCGCAAGGCAACACGCCACAGAGAGCGCTTTCATCAGTGAGAGTCCGGAGCATCGAGATACTCTTTGGCCCAGCTCACCGCCTGGATCCGGTTCTTCACATTCAGCTTTTTAAAGACGTTATAGAGGTGGGATTTGACGGTGTGTTCGCTGACAAACAGGCTGTCGGCGATCTCGACATTGGAGGCGCCCGTCATCAGATAACGGATGATCTCCTGCTCTCTGGCGGTCAGCAGAGTGTCGTTACGCAGCAGATAACTGTTGCCCTGGCGATAGTATTCGACCAGCTCGCACAGCAGGTGACGCGGCATCCAGTACTCGCCCAACAGGATTTTCTGCAACCCGGCAAGCAGTCTGTCGAGCGGATCCTGACGGAAAAACAGACCGCAGATCTGCGGCCACATCAGCAGCAGGTCGCGATCCGTCGCAGTGGGAGCATTGAGCAGCACAGTGGTCGCCATGCCAAAGCGTTCGGAGATCGCCCGGTTCCAGCCCAGTGACTGGCCAGAGCGGATATAGTCGAGATCGATGAGAAACAGCGTGCCGTCACACTGGTTATCTAGCTGATTAATCTCGTGGATTAGCTGGACGGGGCGGCTCAAATGAGAGATGAGGTATGCAGCAAATGTGCTGGCCTGCACATTATTTTCAGTGACCAGTGCGATCGGGCATGCGGCTTTCATAGTGTGCTCTTCCTTGAACCTGTAAACCACCTAATCTGGCCGACTGAGTCTACCAAGGAGGTATGGGAGCACAATATTAAAAAAGTATGAGAATGGATCTCATAAATATCGTAACCATATGTTTTTAGTCGATTTAAAAACCTATTCCAATTCGCCAATCGGCCAGCATAACAGGAATATATGGCAGAAATGTGATGCCGGACGCGCCGGAAACAGCTGCAACCCGACCATCACTACAGCAGGAGCCAACAGTTGCCTTTGGCACATCAAGCCGGTTAAGGATGCTGCCAATCCGCTTCGCAACTGTTACTATGACCGTCACATGCGTCTGCGGGGCATTGCGCCCCGCACACAGCAACTCATCAGGTATCTAGTCGTGTTGGACCAGGTTTCGACCTGGCCGGTAAATAAGGTGGAAGATAGATTATGGCCAGTCGAGGCATCAATAAAGTCATTCTGATCGGTAACCTCGGGCAAGACCCGGAAGTACGCTACATGCCGAGTGGCGGTGCTGTGACCAACATTACTCTGGCTACCTCCGAAACCTGGCGCGACAAGCAGACCGGTGAGCAGAAAGAGCGTACCGAATGGCACCGCGTCGTCTTCATGGGCAAGCTGGCCGAAGTGGCTGGCGAGTACCTGAAGAAGGGCTCCCAAGTCTATGTCGAAGGTAAACTGCAAACCCGCAAATGGCAGGATCAGAGCGGCCAGGAGCGCTACACCACTGAAGTGCTGGTCGACAGCTTCACTGGCGTGATGCAGATGCTGGGTGGCCGTCCGCAAGGCGGTCAGGGTATGGGCCAGAACATGGGTGGCCAATCCCAGGGTAACTGGGGTCAGCCGCAGCAGAGCATGCCTGCCCAGCAGCCGATGAATCAGCCGCGCCCGGCACCGGCACCACAGCAGAACATGCAGCCGCAAGGCGGTTATGGCCGTCCTGCCCAGCAGCCGCAATCTGCGCCACCGGTATATAACGAGCCGCCGATGGATTTCGACGACGATATCCCGTTCTAGATCTTGTAAAAGATGAAAGTGTAAGAATAAATCACTTTCACCATCTTGAGTGCAAAGCAACCCAGCAGAAATGCTGGGTTTTTTTTATTTTTGCATTTCACTTGCCATCGCGATTTTCAGCACTATAACTTTATGTATGAGGAAAATGTAAGATTAGGATGCACAGTGTATAAGCTAGATAGATTGATTTTTGCAAATGGTGAACGTTACCCTGTCTTAATGGGCAATGATGGTATGCCTCATTTTCTTGCCACCCTCTGGGTGACAACAAAACTTCGTAGCAGCTTGTCGGTGAATACCATTTCAAATCGCCTAGGTGCATTAAAGTGGTTTCTTCAATGGGAAGAAAATAAACACAGAGACCTGTTCTCCGAGTTTCAGAAAGGTAAGTTTCTTAGCGACACTGACATTGACAACATCAAAGAACATCTCAGTCATGATATTTCTCATGTCAAAGGCTTAGCTAAAAGTAAAAAAACCAGAGATAAGGTCATTGATTTATTTAATACCCCAAGACTAATCAGTGTCACCCCCACTGTGGGACGTAACAACATTTACAATCGAGTGACAGCTATTGCAGGTTATTTAGATTTCATTGCTAGAGTAGCTGTACAGAACTGTAATAGCACTAAACTACTCACAGAAATTAACAGTATGAATAAGCGCATACTGGATGTTCGCCCTAAAGGCAAAGGTAAGAATGTTGTAGACAAACTGGATGGTAAAGATTTGCCTGATGGATTAATTGAGGAATTTATGGCTGTGGCACAATTCGACCATCCAAAGAATCCATTCAAACATGCTTCGACAAAAAAACGAAATCATCTTATGTTTTTACTTTTAAAAGAACTAGGCATACGGAGAGGTGAGTTACTCTCACTATCTATTGAATCGAATTTTTTAATGCTTCACGGGCCAAATAAATTCATATGGGTAAAACGTCACCATGATGACATATATGATCCTCGCAAAAATCAGCCTGTAGCAAAAACGAAAGAAAGAATGTTGCGAATTAGAGATGAAACTGCGGCCCTCATTGATGACTACATCATAAATATACGAGCAAAGACTCCTAACGCGAACAAGCATCCATATTTGTTTGTTACACATAGGAAGGGAAAAACGCAAGGACTGCCAATCTCGACCAGTACATTTGATAGTATCATCGTGCCAACAATGAAATCTGTAGATGAGCGGTTCAAATCAATACACCCACATTATTTTAGGCATAACTGGAACCAGTGGTTCTCAGAAATAATTGACAAGAACAATGTTCTATCTAAAGACCCGAACAACAACCGTACGTTTATTTCACCTAGTGAAGAAGCAAAAAGCCGAATGCATCAAATGGGGCACACATCAGAAAGTTCTGCCAAACCATATGTTGAACGTCATATTCGCAAAAAAACAAACAAGCTCGTACTCGAAGAGCAAGAAGAACTACAGAGACAACTTATTGAATCTCAAAGAATAGAGGGTACAAATGAATAAATATGATTACATTGAGGAAGAAAATGACGATTTCCCATCAAGGTTTAGCTCAAAAAAATTAGTATCAAAAGATGGTTACAGCTTTGATTTTCACTCAGAGCGCTGGATGTTGAATAAAGATGTCAGCATTGCATTCATGCCGGATGTTTTATCTATGGAACCAAAACTGCTAGATGGATTTAAAAAAACACTAGCAACCTATGCTGAAGAACAATCAGCACACCATACATCCAATATGTATCTACGCTTCCAACGACTATTGCGAGACACTAGATTCAAAAAACTAGATGAGGATGTATTACTCAATTGGCGAGCAATGCTTGATAAAAGTCATGAATGGTACTTAGGTTCACTCCGTGGCTTTCTTGTTAGCTGGAATGAATATGGCTATTATGGTGTAACAACAGAGATGGTGAAAACACTAGAAATACTAACTCTATCAGGAAACAAGAAAGGAGTATCTGTTGCTAATCGTTGCCCTGAAACAGGTGCCTTTACTAACAATGAGGTACTTGCATTAAATCATGAACTTATTCGCTTATTCAGGGATAACTATATCTCATTTCAATGCTATGCATATGTGAGCTTATTGCAAGCTACAGCTAGACGCCCCACACAGTTACGACAAATAAAGGCTGCCGATTTATTTAAAGAACATGATCACAGTAAGAATGTGACAAATTTTTACCTCAATATACCGAGAGCAAAGCAGCGCGGTGGTGGGTTCCGTTTCTCTTTTAAAAAATTTCCAATTACGGAAGAGCTCTATCTAACGTTGCGTAATTTAATTAGAGATGAAACAAAGAAGTTTGAATCAAAATTCTCAATAAAATTGACTGCTTCTCAAGCAACAAAAATCCCATTATTTATTGATTGGGAAATGGTTTTTGAGTTAGCGGCGCAAAGAACATCATTGACTGATGAGTTATTAGAAACTGACATTTTCAATATGTCATCAATAGATCTAAGAAATCACCTGCTAAAAAATTTCCAAAGAAAACAAAAAGCTATTTCTGAAAGAACAGGAGACTATATTCATATAACGGCTCGGCGGTTTCGTCATACAAGAGGAACAAACCTTGGTCGAAAAGGTTTGGGGCCGTTGATCATAGCGGAGGCATTGGATCACAACGATACACAAAATGTTAAGGTCTATACAGAAAATACCGCAGATACCGTGACCTATATTGACAAGGCTATTGGTAAACAACTGGCTCCCTTTGCTAATGCATTCCTAGGTCGCATTATCGTTGACTTAGAGCAGGGTGAGCGAGGACATGACCTTGCTGCTCGCATACCAAACAAGGATAACGATATCGTAGGAGCATGCGGCACCAATGACTTTTGCATTAAGGGGTATGAAAGTTGTTACACTTGTGAAAAATTCAGACCATTATTAGATGCTCCTCACGAGAAATTCTTATCCCATCTATATGCGGAGAAAGAGGTAAGGTTGAAAACGACAAAAAGTGAAGAGTACGCGGCAACAAAAGATAGGCTAATTTTAGCAGTTGAATGGGTTGTGCAGAAATGCTTTGAACTGAAACAACAACGAGCATGAGGATAATCAGTGGACAGTAACATTTTTCATTTTAAGCCTGCGATAGAACTGAATTCAGAAGCGAACCTAGAAAAGTTCATTCAAAGTAGCAAAAACAAATTAACTGTTTTCGGTGAAGATTGCTGGGATCATAATTTATGGCACACTTTTCACAATACTCGCCGTGTTGTTGCCCGTTTCTCCACAAATTTAGAGCCATCAACTTCCTATAGTTTCTCTCCCCTAGGTGCACCATTTATTGATTTTGCAAAAGCATACATTCGCTACATTTACGCATTAAAACCCATAACAAATCTTCACAGACATTTCGAAGCTATTCGAATACTTGAAGAAGCATTGATTCAATCAAAACATAAAGCAGATATTCTGATGCTCGATGGCCTAGTTTTAGAAAGGCTAGGCGATATCTTTAATAGACGCATATCAAATCTGGCAGGTCGAAATAAAGCGGGCTATCAAATGGAGCTTCTTCTTAATTTCTGCCGTGACAATTTTATAACACCGAGTCTTCCTGGGTGGTCAAATCCATATCAAAAAGTAAAAGATTTAATTATTCAACTTGATGAGAATGGAAAAGAACATCGTAAAAATAAATTGCCCTCAGAAGAGGATATGATGTTATTTGCTAAGTTATTTCATGACGCGCCTTCATTAGGTATTGAAGCAGAATATTTTACTTCTGTAATAGCATTGCTCATGCAAGCGCCATCCCGATGCTCTGAGTTATTCTCATTGCCTATAGATTGTACTGTATGGGAGGAGAATCGCAGTGGAGAACTTAAACTTGGAATACGTTGGGTGCCTGCCAAAAATGGCAACGAAGGGATTAAATGGGTTCCTACTGTCATGCAAGATGTAGCTTTGGAAGCTATCGAACGATTGAAAAAAATTAGCATGCCTGCACGGGAGGCAGCGATGTATGCAGAAACGCATCCAGATAACAATGGGAGTATGGCGTATATCAGTAAATTGGTTAACTGGCCTTTTGTTGATAACGCAAAAAAAGTTAAGGCCTCAGAGGCTTTGTTACTATATAGAGACCGTGAGTTACATGCGGAACATGATGTTATTCAACACTCGTTTGTTTTACCTACGGTGAACATAATTAATGCAAGGATTTCTAGGTCTGAGGCCAGAAAAGGAGGCCTCCTTTGGAAGAAACATAACATATTACGAGAGGATGGCTCACAACCCGATATAACATCCCATCAAGCTAGGCATTGGCTAAGTACCAAAGCTGAACGGGGTGGGATGGATGAATTGACGCTTGCAAACTGGGCAGGGAGAGCAAGAGTTGCTGATAATGCCAGCTATGATCATCGCACAGAAGAAGAAAAGTCCAATGCAATTGCAGTTATTACTATCCCTGAAAATGCAAACACGTTGGACAAAATAAAATGTAACCTTCCAATTAGTTTCGAGGAAATCGGAAAGAACCTTACTGGTGCAGCGATAGTAACAGAGCTAGGCGTGTGTGAGCATGATTTTGCCATGATTCCATGTCAGCGAAACGGTGACTGTGAAACCTGCAAAGAATTGGTCTGTATCAAAGGCTTCCGTAGCTCATTGGAGCTGTTGAAAGTACGAGAAGTTCAAGTGGCAGCTCAACTCGAAAAAGCACAGCAAAGCCATAAAATGGGGGCCTTTGGTGCTGACCGCTGGGTTAGCTCACACGGTTGGCGACTTGCTCATATTAGAACAAAGATCCGGCTATTAGAGGATGAAAATGTTCTTGATGGCACCCCCATTCGTATTCCTGATGTATATGATCCATCGCCAGCCAAGGTTGTTCTTTTAGAGAAGGGACTTAATATTGAAGTTCAATCGCCTGACTCTATCGATTCTAAAGCTTTTAATATTATGGGTGATTTGTTATGCCTAAAATAGTTATCACAGAAAAAAATCTGCCTAATATACTAGGTCTAATTAATACTTGGGAAGGAAAGTTAACTTGGGACTTGCTCTGTAAAAAAGTTGCCATAATGATTGATGTTAAAGGTGGCGTCCAACGTCAATCATTATCCTCTTACAAAGATATTCAAGATGCATACTCGCGAAGAAAGACATTTTTAAAAGAACTTTTTTCTCAACCTGAGCCTACCAAAGAGCGTGATGTAACGCTTGAGTATCTTATAAAAAAGGTTGCTCTTTTAGAGAATGAATTGGCCAGATTAAATAGTTTGAATGATGCATACAAACAGCGTTTCATAGTATGGCAATATAATGCTTACATGCATGGTGTCAGAATGACATCAATTGATAACTTCCCAACAGATAGTGCCGATCTAAAAAAATTACAGGATATGCTTGGAAAGCCGCTTATAGAAGTTAAACGCCGAACAGGAGGTCAATGATGGGGAGCTGTGCGGAGAAAGCCAAGGAGTTCGTCAGGACGTTTGAGCTATGGACGGCAACACAAACTGACGAGAGCTACCGGCAGATAATTCACAGAGGCAATCTCAGCCGAGGTGAAATCGCCAAGGCCATTGGCTGTGGCCGCTCTGCCTTGGCCCAGAATCCTGAGCTGCGCAGACAATTACAACAATTAGAGGACGGTTTAAGAACACAAGGGGTGCTGCCACCGTTAACCGCTCAGGCCAAAGCCAGTTCCGATAACCCTAAGACTTATGACCCTACGGCTCATCGACGCCAACTCGATGCGAAACGTGTATCGACATTGGAGCAGGAAAACATTGAGCTGAAAGCGCAACTCAAAGAACTAAAAACCAAACTTGAGCGCTTTGGTGAGCTATCTGAGACATTGGCTGAAATGGGGATCTTGCCACGATGATCCAATCCCTGCATTCCGAGCAAATTCGTGTCACCAGTATCCCATATAGCTCATCCGGCTACGTGATCTTCTCTGGTATCCCACTCCATGGCGACACCAGCCAGATTAGGGACGGCAAATACTATGTGACCATTAAGGCGCGGCCTGACACCCTTCCGGCACAACCGTCACAGGGCCAGCAATGGACAGTCCATGGAAAGCCCCTCATTGAGAGGGTTGAGGTTGGTGACGTTGTTATGCGGCAACACACCTATGAATCACCTGAGCACGTAATATGCACCCTGCCAGAGACAGGTGAGCAGCTGATCCAGTTCATTGCCAAGGAGCCTGATTTCAAGGGAATTGGCCTCGGTAAAGCCAGGGCGTTATGGCAACTACTCGGTGAGCAATTTCACACCACCCTGCGCACCGACACACCAGAGTCCAGAGAGCGCCTCAAGGGTATTCTGAGTGATGTATCTATTAATGCCCTGTTCAACGGCTATGCAAAATACAAAAATCTGAGCCACTGCAATTGGATGGCAGAGTGTCGGATCCCCTCGTCCATTCAGCAGCGCCTATTGAAGTTCCATGGCGAAGGATCCGTTGAAGCAATCAAAGATAATCCCTACTTGTTGGTCGGCTTCGGAATGGAGTTTGAAGAAGTGGATACCCTTTCTCAAACGAAGTTTGAGGTAGAACTAAAAGATCCGAAGAGACTGAGTGCCGCCCTAGAGTTCGCCATCCACGCGGAAGTGGAAAAAGGCCACACCTACACCACGCAGGCCAGGCTTCGCCCCCTGCTGACCAAATTGCTTGGTGACGGCGAGTTGGCAGCACAAGCATTCAAGGCTGGTTACCACCAAGCCCAGTATGTGCTGAACCATGAAGCAGGCACCTATCACCCTACCGCACAATTGCTGATGGAGACTGTTGTTGCCAAGCGGCTGTTGAAACTTGCTAAACAGCAAAATCGTTACGATGAGTCCACCAATGCTGCGTTTCTCGCAGCGGTTAATGAGCTGCCCTATGAATTGACCGCGATGCAAAATGAAGCGGTGCTCACCG
Source organism: Aeromonas sp. S11(2024) (assembly GCF_041402345.1). NCBI lineage: Bacteria > Pseudomonadati > Pseudomonadota > Gammaproteobacteria > Aeromonadales > Aeromonadaceae > Aeromonas > Aeromonas sp. S11(2024). The sequence goes on from NZ_JBGLRC010000003.1 coordinate 29,200, forward strand.
CGCTAAACAATGCGGTGAGTTGCATCACGGGGGGCGCAGGAACTGGCAAAACCACAGTGCTCAGAACGGCACTGCGGGCCTATGGCAAAATGGGCTTTGAGGTGCATGCTGTCGCCCTTTCTGGACGCGCAGCAATGCGCCTATACGAGTCGATAGGCTTTAGGACGATGACCATTTCCGCCTTGTTGCGGCAAGAGCCCATAGAACCATCTGATGGGTTTCCCAGCCATCTGCTGGTAATCGATGAAGCATCCATGATCGACCTGCCCACCATGTATCGGCTCACCAACCATCTGCACCCCACCGTGCGGATCATATTCACGGGTGACCCAAACCAGCTACCTCCGATAGGATGTGGCAAGGTGCTAGCCGATATCGTTGCATCACAGGCCATTGCGAACGTGACCCTGGACATCGTTAAACGCCAGAAGGGAGCCACAGGCATTCCTGAATACTCTATGCAGGTCAATCAAGGTCTCATACCGGAGCACTTGAGCATGGGTAACGTCTATTTCCACGAAACATCCAAAGAGAGGATCGCCCAAGTCTGTGCCGAGTTATATCAGCAATCCCCCGAGAACAGCCGAGTGGTAGGTGCGACCACCGCTATGGTGGCGGAGATCAATAATCTTATTCAGGAGGCCGTCAACCCTGATGGTGCTCGGATGATATTTGAGATGTATGGCGAAACCTACCGCCGCAACGATTTGCGCCAAGGAGATGTGATCCTCTTCACTCAGAACAATTACGAGAAAGGCATTCAAAATGGCTCGCTCGGAACGCTAACTCGCGCTGTCGGGGCTGGAGATGACTACGGAGTGGTTGAACTGGACACAGGCGAGAGCGTGTATGTCACCCAATCCCTGCTGGACTGTATGAGGCTGGGCTACTGCATCACACTCCATAAAGCTCAGGGTTCGCAGTTCCCACGCATCATCATCGCGCTGCAAAAGGGGAGGATCGTTGACAGGGCCTGGCTCTATACCGCAATAACCAGGGCCGAGCATGAGGTCCATATCGTGGGCAGCACAGCTGAGTTTGCAGCCATCACCAAAGCGCCCAGCAATGCCCATAACCGGAACAGCTATCTGCGTGATCTGTTGAAGAAATGAGAGGAGATTGATTCCCTTGGGGAGCGACTACGGGTACAAGCGGAGATAAGCGGTGCGTCAACGCGCAGCGTTGTCCACGGCTTATTCCGTGCTCTTGCGTAGCAAGATGTGCCCGTAGCTGAGCGATCGGAAGGGCTAGAACCTTAAAAATCAATACCTTACAAGGCCTTGACATAGTACCACCAGAGTCTCTTTTGTACCAAGAACGAACTCCAACGTGAGTCATCAATTGACCTTCGCTGATTACGAGTTCAACAGCAAACGCCGCCAGACCCGTAAAGAAGTTTTCCTCTCTTGAATAGAGTAACTGCTTCCCTGGCCCTGGATGCTGGTCATCATTACGCCCATCTATCCCAAGGTCGGCAATGGCCGTCACCCCTAACCACTGATGCAAATCCAGCCATAAGAACCTTCTCTAAAAAGGCTGGGTGCAAAGTAAGTGGTCAAGTCAGTGTAATTACCCACGAAAGGCCTCTCGCAATTATGATAGGCATGGCCCCGTGGGCGCGGGCATCGGACAGACTCAGGAGCAGTAACATGAAGCATCAAACCCTCACCGTGGAAAATAGCCGCATTCGCGTCACCGTCAGCCGCGAGATAGCCGATAAATTCCTGCCAACCGGAGTTATCGGTCGCGATGAGTCCCCCGGTCAGGCGCAACGTGGTCGTCTGCTTTCTGCCGCGATGGGCAAATTAGCCAGCGCAACCGAATTACGCCTTCGGCTCACTAACGATATCGAGCGGGCTGATGTCATCGCGCTGGCCCATAAGCTCCTTGTCCGTGACTATCTGGAGGAACACAGTCACTACAACGTCAACGAGGTGATCATGCGCCTCGAAGAGGGTCACCTCATGCACAAATACATGGCCCAGGAGGTCACTCTCGCCAATGAGTACGCTCGCGGTGTCTTGAAGACTATTTCGCAAGACGACGCCCGCCTTTACGTAGCGCCAAAGGTAATGGCCGGGGTACTCTCCCCCCATGAACGCAGGCAACTGGAGACCCGCGTTGAACTCCTGCTAAACCGCATTGGCATCAATGCAACTGAGGCACTAGATAAAGCCCGTCACGCCTTGCAAGCGCAGGCCAACATCGCGCACCATTATCACATGTGTCGGGCCAATATGACGGGTTGGAAGATTGAGGTCATCGGGGAACTACCGGCTCAAGTGGGCCTATCTCGGTTGCTGCCAAAGGATGATTAATGGATCGCAATCCCAGACCCACCTACCAGCTCACCTCTATCCACCGAGTAGGGCGCCAGAATTTACGGTGCTGTACAGCATTGTTGCTCAAATTCTCTGCTGTACATCGCTCTTATTTATCGGGTGGATTACCCTACCTGGATGGAAAAACCTCAGTATAATCAATGCAACTACATATAATCCGCAGCCAATTATCCATACCCATCCATTCCACGTTTCGCGGGTTGCACTATACAAAAATGCAAAAACAAGTGGACCGATTACACCTGTCAGGTGGGTCAAACTGGTCAGCACCCCTTGTAATTGTCCCTGTGCTACCTGACCGACACGAACAGATATAATTCCCTGCAAGGCGGGAAGTGTGATGCCACCACAAGCTAGTAACAGCAAAACCGGCCAAACCATCCAGCTTTGTGTAATGACCGCCAATAAAAATAGGCCACAACCGTCAGCCAAAATGCCAACCGCTATAGCTTTCCGTTCTCCCAAATGTTTAGCGATAAAACCAGCAGCAAGTCCTTGAAACAGTGCGTGTGTCAGCCCGAACACAGCCAATGAAACACCGACCATTACGCCATCCCATGCGAAGCGCTCTTCTCCGAATAAAACCCATAATGTTGCGGGGATTTGGCCAATCAATTGAATGATGAAAAAGACAACTAACAATCCCGATAATGGGGAGATCATCTCGCGTATGGAGGATGTGGTTTCATTGATTGTTTCATTCTTTAACTCGTCACTAACCTGATTAGCATTATGGGTCTCATGTAAAATGAATAGGGAGACCAGAAATGCCAGCCCGTTAATAGCAGCAGCGAACATAAACGGTGCCTGTACCGAAAGTTGACCGGCAAAACCACCAATGACTGGTCCAGCAATCATACCGCCACCAAAACAGGCACCCATCATACCAAACCAATGTGTCCTGGATTCCTCAGGTGTGACATCGGCAATTGTTGAGGCTGCAACAGCTCCAGTCGCACCGGTAATACCAGCAATTAAGCGTCCCAAATACAACACCCACACTACGCTGGCTGTTGCCATTAATGCGTAGTCCAGTGTTGCACCTAAAAGTGAAAGTAACAATACAGGGCGACGACCTATGCGATCTGACCAGCGGCCGAGAAGAGGGGCAAAAATCACTTGCATCATTGCATACAGCGCCAATAAAACACCGTAGTTCTCTGCAACATTAGCCTTTCCAACAAACTCCCGTAATAACGCCGGCAAGACAGGCATAATTATGCCAATCCCCATAGCATCTAAAAAAATGATGACCAGTGCCATCATCACAGTGCGGTTCATAGTTAACGTTCTCTATCGATGATAGGGTTTGAAAAATAACTCTATCAGTGATAGATTGTCAACAGCAAAAGGAGATAGTGATGGCACGACTAAGCTTGGACGACGTAATTTCAATGGCGCTCACCCTGCTGGACAGCGAAGGGCTAGAGGGCTTGACTACGCGTAAGCTGGCGCAGTCCCTAAAAATTGAGCAACCGACTCTGTATTGGCACGTGCGCAACAAGCAGACTCTTATGAACATGCTTTCAGAGGCAATACTGGCGAAGCATCACACCCGTTCAGCACCGTTACCGACTGAGAGTTGGCAGCAGTTTCTCCAGGAAAATGCTCTGAGTTTCCGTAAAGCATTACTGGTCCATCGTGATGGAGCCCGATTGCATATAGGGACCTCTCCTACGCCCCCCCAGTTTGAACAAGCAGAGGCGCAACTACGCTGTCTATGCGATGCAGGGTTTTCGGTCGAGGAGGCTCTTTTCATTCTGCAATCTATCAGCCATTTTACGTTGGGTGCAGTATTAGAGGAGCAAGCAACAAACCAGATAGAAAATAATCATGTGATAGACGCTGCACCACCATTATTACAAGAGGCATTTAATATTCAGGCGAGAACCTCTGCTGAAATGGCCTTCCATTTCGGGCTGAAATCATTAATATTTGGATTTTCTGCACAGTTAGATGAAAAAAAGCATACACCCATTGAGGATGGTAATAAATGATGCTATCTATGTGTCAACTCTAATTTATAGTTATGGATAGTGTTTTCAAATATATACATGTATCGTCAGTATTTTATCTATTAAATATTAAACCACTTCTGGTTAATATCATGGGTGTCACCGTCCCTCGATAAAATGGCATTGAGTCTCCCACAACTAAGCCACCCATTCGGTTTAAGGTCTTAACGATGATATCTCTTGCATCCATATGGATTTCATCTACAGATTGTGCGAAAAGTTCGTGCAGTGAAAACCGAGCCAAGCTAGAACCTATTTGATACCCTCTGAAATTTTGCATTGTTGCAAATCGCCCCCAATGAGTTTCATCGCATTATTTCCAGGCTGCAACGGCACCAACAATTGTGGAGTTCATAATTGCACACCACCATTGTGGCGATTTTTCAGCTGGAATAGGGATCAATTCGTCAGGGATCCCCTGCTCTCCCTTGAACACGGGAATTTGCAAACGCAGTATGTCGTCCATATCTTCATGCGTTGCTTTCCTCAATACAAGATTCTGCATCGGGTCATCCTTATCGTTGAGCCGTAACAGCAGGTATTTTCATTAGTAGCTCAGCACAAAATGCACATAATTTGTTCAAATCAATAAGCCGCCTAGGAACACAGTATCTATTGGCCACCGCCTTCCGTTGGCGGCATCGCTTCTTGCGCTATGGCCGACTCAGGTATGCTTCTTTTCGATAAAACGCCTCTTTCATTTATACCTTTTAATTACATCATCACCAATTGACTTACCGCTCTAATTTTCCCATTCAACCGGTAGATTTTTTCTGATGCATTTTTATGCAAACAAGTAATTTTTTGCTTCTCTTGAGGTAGTTTTTCAAGTATCTCGCGGTAGGCTTGTAACTCATAACGAGTCAACAGAAGCTCTTCTTCCAGAGACCTCAACTCACTTGCTAGATCATAATTATCGCCTTTGATTGATGCTTGTAAACTGCCCAGAAGATCATCTGAAAAAATATAATGCCGATTATTTTTTGGCCCATTAGCTTTCACTGCATCCTGTTTTTTCAAGCTATATACATGGCGGTCAACCAAGCCTGATGCCTGATACACAGCCAAGTCATTGACCTCCATAGCCAATCGTATCAGCTCTTTCCTGCTTATTTTTAGACCAGTCATTTTGAGTAAAACTTGATAAAACTTGTTACTGATTTTGTAAACATTTTTATTCTGCATAAAATTTCCACAACCACAACACTTAGGATTGCTAAGTATACAGAGACAGGTGAAACTTAGACAATCTATACATATGAGAACTTTGTGATGAACAAACATTGTACAAAAACCCATTCCCAGAGAGACTCAAGCAGGCGCGTAAAAAAGCAGGTATATCCCAAAAGGAGCTTGGGGTAAGGGCCGGTATGGATGATAGTTCTGCTAGTGGTCGCATGAATCACTATGAGAGAGGTCGCCACGTTCCAGACATTGATACAATGCGAAAACTTGCCAATGTACTGGGAAAGCCGCTGAGTTATTTTTTTTGCGAAGATGATCTTAGTGCGGAATTGGTTTGTCTATTTGAGCAACTTGATGAGGATGAAAAGTTAGATCTTCTCTTTAAGCTACGTGAAAATAAACGGTGATACCGCTAAGTAAGATACCTGCTCATGTTGCGGATTGACCACCAGAAGTTTGCAACGCATTGATAGTGGTTTGTAGCTAGGAGAGGAGGTTAACTTTCATGGTTGTGCTCATGCCTTCACCACCGGGATCCCTTTGATACTGGTGGTATAGCGGGGGCTGAGTTGTTCGCGTTTCATCATCCATTCGCTGGTATCTCGGCCTCGGGATGCAAAGTAGACCTTTCCCAACCGCCCCTGGTTAATCCTATCGATCACCTGCATGAGTGCATCGCTACGGGGATCCTGCTGTTCGCTGCCGAATAGACCCCCTTGCTGCATGCCTTTCGGGGAGAAGTCCGCCAGCATGACGCCGCCCTTCATATAGCGAACATCATCCAACCAGATCCTGCTCAGCAGCGGCTCGATCTGGGCTAGCAACTCACGGGTGTCGGCTGTGGGTATCGGCAACAGCATGGAGATCTGGTTGGCATAATGTGTTTCCCGCTCCGCAAACGGGCTCGAACGAATGAATACTGTGACATGGCGGCAGCACATGCCCTCTGTCCTGAGTTTCTCAGCTGCCCGCTCCATGTAGCCAGCGAGAGCCTCCCGCATGGGGCCGAAGGCGGTGATGCGCTCCCCAAAGGATCGGCTGCAAATTATCTGTTGCTTGGCCTGTGCCAGTTGCTCCAGCTCGGCGCAGGGGATCCCGCACAGCTCCTGCACCGTGCGCTCGACAACGACCCCGTAACGGTGCCGAAGACTCTTAGCATCAGCCGCTACCAGATCAGCCACGGTGTTGATGCCCTGAGCTGACAGCTTGGTGGTGAGTTTGCGACCAATTCCCCAGACCTCGTCTACCGGGGTGATCGCCATCAGTTTGGCGCGGCGTGTTTCATCGCGCAGATCGACCACCCCTCCGGTGGCGGGCCATTTTTTTGCGGCATAGTTGGCGAGTTTGGCTAGGGTTTTAGTGGGGCCGATACCAACACCGACCGTCAGCCCTGTCCACTGCTGTACCCGCTCCCGGATCTGGCGTCCATATGCCACTAGGTCACCCGCCCAACTCTCACTCAGCTCAGCAAAAGCTTCGTCTGTTTACCGGGACGGGTGCGAACAGCTTTGCGAGAAGGTCACTCAGCAACTCGGTGCGTGGTTCTCTCTTTTGAGCTGGTAAGGCTCATGTGGTGAGGGTTCTGGTGAGGACAACCAAAAAGTGTAAGAATAAACAGGTATGAACACGCATTTTCATACCTTTTCTTACATATCTTTAAAAAGTGTCATTTTAAGGTGAGCAACCAGAAGTGTAAGAAAAGGTGTTATGCATTGAAATATATAGTAAAAAATTCATTGCCACTCACTCAGTCACTCACTCAGCAGCGATTTTTTACATGTATTACCATCCTAAGAACAGAATATTGAAAAGGCCCTGATAACTCAGGGTCTTTTTTTATGCACTCAGCCCCGAAAGGGATAAGACGTTTTATGGCTGCCTCCCCTACAGTGATGGATATTCTCCACAGGAACGCTTTGTGAAAAGTGCAATGAAACTGCTCACCCCTTTATTGCTAATGCTGACCAGCATGCTCTCCGGCCAATTGCAGGCAAAGCCACTCAAGGTCGGGGTCAGCTTTGCCATTCCCCCTTATGTCATCGAAGGCGAGAATCGCGGCATTGAGCTGGATCTGCTGAAAGAGGCGTTCGCTGGCAGCGGCTATGAGCCCAGCTTTGAATTTCTGCCGCTGGAGCGTACCTTCCGCCTGTTCGAGTCAGGAAAGCTGGATGCCATCATCAACGTCAGACCCGGTATGGTTGATCCTCACGTTCTGACCCAGCCCGTTATCACCTTCCATAACCGGATCTTCACCCTGCGCAGCACCCACATCAGTACTCTGGACGACCTGCATTCAAAACGGGTCACAGCCTTTCAACGGGCAAGGATCATTCTGGGGGGCGCATTCGCCACCATGGTCAACCAGAATCCCCACTATGAGGAGGTAGCCAAGCAGCAGGTGCAGGTACATCAGCTGATGCGCGGCAGGGTCGATGCAGTGGTACTGGAAGAGCGGGTGTTCTACTACTACCTCGACCAGCTGATTGCCACCGCCCAGGCAGGCGAGCACTACGAGCGCAATCAGGTCAGGCAAGCAGACCTCTTCCCGCCCACTGTCTATCACTTTGCCTTCCGAACGGCCGATGCCCGCAATCTGTTTGATAAGCGCCTTGAGGCGATGCGTCAGGATGGTCGTTATCACCAGATTTTCGCGGCTTACGGCGCCACGCCGTGAGCCACAAACATAAAAGCCAGCCGGTAAGGGCTGGCTTTGTACTGGCTCCGAAGGAACAGCAGTAGGGGAGCGTTACTTCATTGCGCTGCCGTTTTTCAGTTCTGCTTTCTGACGTTTGGCTTCGCGTTTCTCTTTCAGTGACATCTGCGGTTTTTTCTTGGCATCTTTGCCGTTGTGATGTTCTTTGTTACTCATCATCAAACTCCAAAAATGTTACCCAGACAGTTGGTTCCTCATGGGAGCCAGCATGCCATCCGAATCATCAACTTCAGTACGCTTGGTGGGATGGTGCAAGACCATCACCAGACCCAGCATACCCTCCAGCGGCATCCGGATCCAGCCTCATTCTCGTCCAAAAAATGTCGCGCACAGCCCCTTGAGCGGGGAGGCCAAACAACCTCGACAGGAAAGACCAAAAAAGAGTAATTCGCATTATTAAATGCTGTCACGCTTATATTAACCCATCGTAGGCTAGATATTTTCACGGATAAATATAAATCCCTCTCATTATTTATTGCCGTTCAAGAGGCCACCATTTTAATAAGCATTCGCAATATCACCGGAAACATCAGGTTACAACACCGAATAGGTTATTTCCGGTCAGCCGGATATAATGCGCGCCGCACCGAAATATCCGTTTTATTCAGGAAGCTGTGACATGAACAGAAAAACCAGAGCCGCCATGGTGTCGGTCTGCTCCAATATCAGTCTGATCATCATGAAAATGGTGGCCGGTTTCGCCAGCGGCTCGGTCAGTATCATCTCGGAGGCGATCCACTCCGCCATGGATCTGGTGGCGGCCCTGATCGCCCTGTTCGCGGTGAAAAAGTCCGATCTCCCGCCCGATGAACGCCACCCCTATGGTCACGACAAGATTGAAAATGTCTCCGGCGTCATCGAAGCACTGCTTATCTTGCTGGCCGCGGGCTGGATCATCTTCGAAGCCGTCGACAAGCTGCTCACCCCCAGCCCGATTGAAAGCATTGGCTGGGGCGTGCTGGTGATGGTGATCTCGGCGCTGGTCAACAGCGGCGTCTCAGCCTACCTCTACAAGGTGGCCCGAGAGGAGGAGTCGGTCGCCCTGGCGGCCGATGCGCTCCATCTCAAGGCGGATGTGCTCACTTCAGCCGGGGTCGCAGTCGGTCTTGGCGGGATCTGGCTGGCCGGTCTGTTCGGCCATTCTCTCGCCATCCTCGACCCGCTGGTCGCCATTGCGGTCGCCATCTTTATTGTCAGAGAGGCGATCAGCATGCTCAACGAGGCCTTCCAGCCGCTGATCGACCAGAGCATGAGCCCGGAAGAGCTGGCGATGACCAGCCGCATCATCACCGAATGCTGCCCTGCCGCCAGCGGTTTTCACGATCTGCGCAGCCGTCGTGCCGGTCGTCGTCGCCATATCGACTTCCACCTCACCCTGCCCCCTGAGATGAGCATCGGCGAAGCCCACGATATCTGTGATCGCATCGAACACGCCATCATCGCGCAGTTGCCCCACGCCATCGTGCTGATCCACGTCGAGCCGGAGGAGCAAGAGCTGCCCTCACCGCTCGCTATAAATTGAAATGTGGCAAACAGGCGGGAAAGTGGCAGCGAAATAACGGAAAGTTGGCACAAACCCGCATTTTTACTGCCGGAAAGCCGATTGCATAAGAAGTGATCGGCACAACTGTGTTAGGGTGTCTAACCACCCTGCCGCAGGAGCGCGCCGTGAAAAAGCTGGAAATGAAAGATCTGACCGAGGCCGAAAAAGCCGAGATAGCCTTGTTATTGCAAAAGGCACAAGCCAATGCAGACCACCAGCTGACCAACGGAGAGCGGAACAAGATCCGCGAAGAGGGTCGCCTGAAAATTGTGGCCGACCGCGCCGAAGCGGCCAAGGCAGCCTCCAAGCTGGCTCGCGAGAAAGCCAAAGAGCGCGCCAAGAATCAGGTACTGCCGGAAACCTTCAGCTGGATTGATTCGGTCAGCAACAAGTTTCGCAGCAAGCGCTGATCCCTTCTTGCAAAACGCCCGCTGGCACTTGGTGCCAGCGGGCGTTTGCATGTCTGGGCGATGCTCGATGCGCCAGATTTGGCGCTGCCATTGATTTGCCGCTCAGAAGCTAATCGCAGCAGCAAAGAAGTGATTTACATTGTGAGTTAGAGAGAACGCCAACTGACAATCCCCATCTATCGCCAGCTTTTCATTTTTTCTCATATTTTTTGCCAGAACTGGCTACATAGTCAGGACAAAAAAGCCGAATCTGACTTGATACAGGGTGATATGAGTCTGCACGGATTTTTCTATGCCGTTGAAATGCATCATGTTTACTATAAAAAATGATATTTTTGGCTGTTACAAAACATTAATATCGAGATAAAGTTTGCTTTAAAAATGAGAGCGTGTTTTAATCTTTCTCGATGGTTCGGCAGTTCAGACCTGATTATGTTAGGCAGTCATTTTAGTAAAGCAGTGATTAGCATAAGCGTTATCCTCGGATAATTCTTATCAAATAATTCTCCTTCTTTAGTGCTCCCCATACGTATTGCTGACGAAAAATCAAAAATTGCCATTTAGGTGGCATTCAACACTATTTAAGGAAATTATTATGTCTAACAAAATGACTGGTACCGTTAAGTTCTTCAACGCTGAGAAAGGTTTTGGTTTCATCTCCCCGGCTGACGGCAGCAAAGACGTGTTCGTACACTTCTCCGCTATCCAGTCCACCAGCTTCAAAACCCTGGACGAAGGTCAGCGCGTTGAGTTCACCATCGAGCAAGGCCAGAAAGGCCCGGCTGCTGCCAACGTAGTTGGTCTGTAATTCAAGCCGGAGCATGCTGCTGATGGCTCATGCCAACTGCTGACCGCTCTGCAAGAATTAAAAAAACCCGCTTAGGCGGGTTTTTTGTTTTTCCCCGCTTTTCCTCACAGACCTACCCTTCCCAACCGCTTGATCCCTCCCTTACACGCTCTCACCGCTTGAGTCTTAGAATGAGCTCCGAATGGACTCAAAATGTAAAATAGTGACGAAAAAGTCCGGTTATCCGCTGTATTTGCCGCGAATTCTTGCTATTTTGCGCGCCACCAACGCAAACGATTTCCTTCACACTTTCAGGATTAGTTATGGCAAAGCAAGATATGGCCGCCCAAACAGGGACTGGCGGCTTTCTGGACTCTTATTTTTCCATTTCTGCGCGCGGCAGCAGCGTGCGTCAGGAGCTGGTCGCGGGGCTGACCACCTTCCTGGCGATGGTTTACAGCATCATAGTGGTGCCGAACATGCTGGGTGCCGCCGGCTTTGAGCAGGGCCCGGTGTTTGTTGCCACCTGTTTGATCGCCGCCTTCGGCTCCCTGCTGATGGGCCTGTGGGCAAAGCTGCCGATGGCTATCGGTTGCGCCATCTCCCTCACCGCCTTTACCGCCTTCAGTCTGGTGCTGGGTCAGGGACTGAGCATTCCGGTCGCGCTGGGCGCCATCTTCCTGATGGGTGTGCTGTTTACCCTGATCAGCGTCACTGGCGTGCGCCAGTGGATCCTGGATAACCTCCCCTCCGGCATTGCTCACGGCACCGGCATCGGTATCGGTCTGTTCCTGCTGCTGATCGCCACCAACGGCGTCGGCATGGTGATCAAGAACGAAGGGGCCGGTCTGCCGGTTCAGCTGGGTGAAGTGACCGCCTTCCCGGTCATCATGACGGTGCTGGGTCTGGCCGCCATCTTCGGTCTGGAGCGTCGCAAGGTGCCGGGCGGCATCCTGATGGTGATTATCGCCATCTCCATCCTCGGCCTTATCTTCGACCCGAAAGTGACCTGGCAGGGCTTCTTCGCCATGCCGAGCCTGACTGGCGAGAAGGGCTCGCTGGTAGGCAGCATGGATCTGCTGGGCGCCCTCAATCCGGTGGTCATTCCGACCGTACTGGCACTGGTGATGACCGCCGTGTTTGACGCCACCGGCACCATCCGTGCCGTGGCCGGTCAGGCTGGCCTCATCAACGAGCGTGGCCACATCATCAGCGGTGGCAAGGCCCTGACTGCCGACTCCGTCAGCAGCATGGTGGCAGGCGCCGTTGGTGGTGCTCCGGCTGCCGTCTACATCGAATCCGCAGCAGGTACCGCGGCCGGTGGCAAGACCGGCCTGACCGCCGCGCTGGTCGGCGTGCTGTTCCTGCTGATGATCTTCCTCTCCCCGCTCAGCTATCTGGTACCGGCTTACGCCACCGCACCGGCCCTGATGTACGTCGGTCTGCTGATGCTGGGCAACGTCACCAAGCTGGACTTCAGCGACTCGGTCGATGCCCTCTCCGGCATGCTGTGTGCCGTCTTTATCGTGCTGACCTGCAACATCGTGACCGGCATCATGCTGGGCTTCGTGGCGCTGGTCGTTGGCCGCATCTTCGCTGCCGAGTGGAAGAAGCTGAACGTCGGCACCGTCATCATCGCCCTGGCGCTGGTGGTCTTCTACGCCGGTGGCTGGGCCATCTAACCCGTCCGCATATTCCGGTTATAGCGAAGGGCCCTGCGGGGCCCTTTTTCATGGCTGTGAGTCAGCTAACAGTTTCCCGCCCGCTTGCCCTGCCCTGTTTCAGATTGAAACGCCGAACCCCCTTATGCTGTTTCAAATCCGAACCAAACAGGCCGTCATTTTTATCCCTCTTTCTGTCGTTAGACTGGCTCCATCAACCATTTGCCCACCCGTGCGGTGGCAAGCCAAGGAGTGAGCCATGAAGAAACTGATCAATGCCGTCGATGCCGTGGTCCGTGAACAACTGATGGGGATGGCAGCCGCCCACCCCGAGCTCAAGGTACGTATCGAGCCCCACTACATCACCCGCGCCGACTCCCCCGTGATGGGCAAGGTGGCGCTGGTCTCCGGCGGTGGCAGCGGCCACGAGCCGATGCACGGCGGTCTGGTGGGCAAAGGGATGCTGGATGGCGCCTGCCCCGGCGAGATTTTTACCTCTCCAACCCCGGATCAGATGTACGAGTGCGGTCAGGCCGTTGATGGTGGCGCGGGCGTGCTGTTTCTGGTGAAGAACTACACCGGTGACGTGCTCAACTTCGAGACCGCGGTCGAGCTGCTGCACGGCGACGGCGTAAAAGTGGGCTTCGCCCTGATCGATGACGACGTGGCGGTCAAAGACAGCCTCTACACCGCCGGTCGCCGTGGCGTCGCCACGACAGTGCTGTGCGAGAAGCTGGTCGGTGCCGCCGCCGAAGCGGGCTACGATCTGGCGCGCTGCGAGGCGCTGGCCCGTCGCATCAACAACCAGAGCCGCACCATAGGCGTGGCCATGCATGCCTGCACCGTGCCGGCCGCTGGCAAGCCCTCCTTCACTCTGGCGGACAACGAGCTGGAGTTCGGCGTCGGTATCCACGGCGAACCGGGCATCGAGCGTCGCCCCTTCACCGACCTCAATACCCTGGTGGACGACATGTTCAGCGAGCTGGCTGACAACACCCCCTATGGCCGCACCCTGCGCCACTGGGATCGCACCAGTGGCAGTTGGCAGGAGGAGCACACCTTTATCGAACCGCTCAACAAAGGCGATCGAGTCATCGCACTGGTCAACAGCCTGGGCGGTACCCCCATCTCCGAGCTCTATGGCGTCTATGGTCGCCTTGCCACCCTGTGCGAAGAGGCGGGCATCCATCTGGTGCGCAACCTGATCGGCCCCTACTGCACCTCCCTCGACATGACCGGCATCTCCATCACATTGCTCAAGGTGGATGACGAGCTGATGACCCTGTGGGATGCCCCCGTTCACACCCCCGCCCTGCGTCGCGGCTGCTAAGGAGTGCCGATAGCCATGCTAAGCAAACATCACATCGTCAACTGGCTGCTCGACTGCGAACACATCTTTACCGAGCAGCGTGACTACCTCACCGCGCTGGATACCGATATCGGCGACGGTGACCACGGCCTCAACATGCAACGCGGCTTCGCCAAGGTGGCCGAGAAGCTGCCCGCGGTAGCGGACAAGGATATCGGGCAGGTACTGAAAACCACCGGCATGACATTGCTCTCCTCGGTCGGCGGCGCCAGCGGCCCGCTCTACGGCACCTTCTTTATCCGGGCCGCGGCCAGCAGCGACGCCTGCCAGAGCCTCAGCCTCAGCCAACTGTGCAAAATGCTCAGTGACGGGGTCGAGGGGATCGTCTCGCGCGGCCGTGCCGAGCCGGGTGACAAGACCATGTGCGATGCCTGGTGGCCGGCACTGGCCGCCCTGCAACAGGCGCAGCAGCAAGATCTGCCCCTCAACGAAGCGCTGGACAAGGCGGTGGCAGCCGCCGCGGCAGGTACCGAGGCGACCATCCAGATGCAGGCCCGCAAGGGGCGCGCCAGCTACCTTGGCGAGCGCAGCATCGGCCATCAGGATGCAGGGGCCACCTCGACCCTGCTGCTGCTGACCGCCCTGCGTGACAGAGCGAGGTTGTAACATGATCGGAATCGTAGTTGTCTCTCACAGCGCCATGCTGGCGGCCGGCTTGAAAGCGCTGGCCGACCAGCTCGGCAGCCCGGCCCGCCTGCTGCTGGCAGCCGGGGTCGATGACCCCGACCACCCCATCGGCACCGATGCCATCGCGGTGATGAGTGCGATTGAAGAGGCGGATGACGGCAGCGGCGTGCTGGTGCTGATGGACTTGGGTAGCGCTCTGCTGAGCGCCGAGACCGCCCTCGAACTGCTGCCCCCGCAGCTGAGTGCACGGGTACGGCTCTGCCCCGCACCGCTGGTCGAAGGTACTCTGGCCGCCGTGGTGGCGGCCGGTTCCGGCCTGACGCTGGACGAGGTCGCCGCCGAGGCGCTCGGTGCCCTTGGCCCGAAACAAGCGATGCTGCCTGCCAGCGCGGCGCAGGCCGCCACAGAGACGGCCCCCGTTGCCGACGACGGATGGCTGCGCTGTGAGGTGGTGGTGGATAACCCCCACGGCCTGCATGTGCGCCCCGCCGCCCGGCTGGTGGCTGCCCTCAAGCCCTTTGCCGCCGAACTCAAGCTGCAAAAGGGGGATAAAGAGGCCAATCCCCGCAGCCTGACCCGGCTCGCCATGCTCAACGTGCGTCAGGGCGACATGCTCACCCTGCTGGCGCGCGGGGAGGATGCCACCGCCGCCTTGGCCTGTTTCCAGCAGCTGGCAGACGAGCGCTTCGGCGACTGACCGGCCAGCTTCAAAGCGCGGAAGCGGCCCCATCGGCCAGCAGCCGCGCCACTGTTGTGCAAGTAAAAGACGAAGGACTCCCCGGCACTGCCGCCCCTTCGCCCCGATTCTTAATTAGTAAAGAGAGAGGGATAGAATATGGACCGCATTATCATCAGCCCCAGCAAATACGTGCAAGGCAACGGGGCCCTCGCCAATATCGGCAACTACGTCAAGGCGCTCGGCGCCAAGCCGCTGATCCTGGCCGACGCCTTCGTCACCAAGCTGGTCGGCGATACAGTGGCCACCAGCTTCCACGGTGCCGGCATCCAGCCGGAGTTCGACTGCTTCAACGGCGAATGCTCCCGCCCCGAGATCGACCGCCTGCTGGCCCGCTGCCAGCAGACCCCGTTTGACGTCATCATCGGCATCGGCGGCGGCAAAACGCTGGATACCGCCAAGTCGGTCGCCTTCTACCAGAAAGTGCCGGTGGTCATAGTGCCGACCATCGCCTCCACTGATGCCCCCACCAGCGCGCTGGCGGTCATCTACACCCCGGAAGGGCAGTTCAGCGAATACCTGATGATCCCGACCAACCCCAATATGGTCATTATGGATACCGGTGTGGTCTCCCGTGCGCCGGTGCGGCTGTTGGTCTCCGGCATGGGGGATGCGCTCTCCACCTACTTCGAGGCGCGCGCCAACAAGGTTTCCGGTTGCCAGACCATGGCCGGTGGTGCCTCCACGCTGGCGGCGCAGGCCATCGCCGAGCTCTGCTACAAGACCCTGCTGGCCGACGGCTACAAGGCCAAGCTGGCGGTAGAGCAGGGGCTCTGCACCAAGGCGGTGGAGAACATCATCGAGGCCAACACCTATCTGAGCGGTATCGGCTTCGAGAGCAGCGGTCTGGCCGCCGCCCACGCCATCCATAACGGCCTGACCCAGCTCGCCGAGTGTCACCACCTCTACCACGGTGAGAAGGTGGCGTTCGGTACCCTGGTGCAACTGGTGCTGGAGAACGCGCCGATGGCGGAGATCGAAACCGTGCTGGGCTTCTGCCGCTCGGTGGGCCTGCCGACCAACCTGCATATGATGGGGGTCAAGGAGCTGGATATGGCGCGCCTGATGGAGGTGGCCAAAGCTTCCACCGCCGAGGGCGAGACCATCCACAATATGCCGTTCAAGGTCACTGCCGAGGATGTGCTGGCGGCTATCGTCACCGCCCACCAGCTGGGGCTGTAACCGCGCCACGACTGACCCTGCTATATAACACGACCCCGCAACTGCGGGGCCTTTTCGTTTTCTACGGGCCGGTTTGCAACGGCCTCAATAGCCATCAGCCGTGATAGTCGGCGGGATCAATTTCGAGCAGTTTGAGCCGCCGCCAGAGGGTGGTGCGACTGATGCCAAGATGCTGGGCCATCTGGCTCACCTGCCCCTTGCAGGCGTGAGCGCAGCGCGAAATGGCTTGCCGCTCCAACTCCGCCAGCGTGAGCAGCGGTTGCCCCACCACCTCGTCAGCCACCTGCTGATAACCGTGACGAATGGCAGCGGGCAGCGCCTCGGGCGGGATCGACCCCTGACCGGAATGAAGCAGCGCATGCTCGACCGCGCTGCGCAGCTCCCCCAGATTGCCAGGCCAGGGATAGGCGAGCAGGCAATCGAGGGCCGCCGGACTGAACTGGCGTACCGGCTCGCGCCCCTGCGCCCCTAGCTGCTGGCTGATAAGGCCCGGCAGATCCGCCGCGCGCTCCCGCAGCCCCGGCAGCCACAGCTCGCACGCCTGCAAGGCATAGAGCAGCTGGCGGCCAAACAGCCCCTCCTGTACCAGCTGCTCCAGCGGAGCGCTGCTGGTGGCGATGATCCGCACCTTGAGCGGCAGGATGCGGGCCGAATCGAAGCGCTGGATGCGGCCGGTCTTGAGCAGTTGCAGCAGCGCTGCCTGCATGGGGGCAGAGAGGGACTCCACCTGCTCCAGCACGAGCGTGCCGCCGTGGGCCAGCTCGAACTTGCCCGCCCGCTCCTGCCCCGCCTCGTCGGAGCCCATCAGCTCCAGCGCCATCCGCTCGCTCGGCAGCGCCTTGCAGTTGAGGGTAATGAGCGGCCCGGCGGCCCGCTCGCTGCCAAAGTGGATCGCCTCCGCCAGCTGGGCCTTGCCCACCTCCTCCTCGCCGCGCAGCAGGATCGGCCCCTGACTTTGGGCCGCCTGCCGGGCGTAGCGCAGCAGCTTGCGCATGGCGCTCGATTCGCCCACCAGCGCCGACAGCTCGGGTACCGTCTGGCGCAGCTGGTGAATGGCCCGCAGCCGATCGACCGGGTGCAGCAGGGCGATAAAGCTGACCCCCTCCGGCCCCGGCAGCGGCTTGAGGCTCACCAGCGCATTGATAAACTCCCCCTCCTGCGCGCCGAGCCGCTCCAGCGTCACCTCCACATGGCTGAGCGGCGTCTGCCCCCTGATGGCCAGTTGCAACCGCTGGGGCAACAGCAGGTGCTGCTCCAGCGGCTGGCCGAGACAGAGCGCGGGATCGAGCCGCAGCCGATGGGCTGCCAGCGCATTGAGGTAGCGCAGCCGGCCCTGCGGATCCCAGGCCAGCACGCCGTCATCCATGCCGTCGAGCAGGGCGTAGAGCTCGCTCAGGTGGTGCTGGGACTCTTGCATCAGGGTCTCCATCTGCAACAGATGGGCCAGCTCGCGTCCGGCGCTGACGGTGAGCGCCAGATCGCCAGCGCTCGCCTCCTCCACCTTGCAGATCAAAGCGATGATGGCGACCTGACGGCCATTGCTGTTGTAGACCGGGCTGGCGCAGCTGTGCCACGGGTGCAGGGTCTGGTTGAAGTGCTGGGGGCCGCTGACGCAGAGCGGTACCCCCTCCAGCGCCGCCAGATTGATGGCATTGGTGCCGATGCGCCCCTCGCTGAAAAAGGCGCCGGGGCCAAAGCCGAGCCCTGCCAGCTCGCGCAGGGTGTCGGGGTGGCCGGTCTGGGCCAGCAGGCAGCCGCTCTCGTCGGTAAGCAGCAGGGCGCAGGGGCGTCCCTCCATAAATTCGTAGAGATCTTCGAGGGCCATCTCGCCGGTGGTGAGCAGGTCGCGCTTGCGCTGGCGCAGGCTCTGCAAGGTCTGCCCCTTGGCGCTGTGGGGCGGATGCCAGAGGGTGGCACTGGTCTGGTGGGCGCAGCGCAGCCAGGATGCCTGCAGATAGTCAGGCCAAGCGAACAGCGGCTGAAGGTCAGATGGCATGGTCACAGCAATATCCGGCAAGATGTAAGCCGACCATTTAACCACGCCAGCGCCCCCGATTCAGTGACCTGCCTCAGAGGGTGGCCACCCCGCTTTGCTCTTGGTCGGGTTCGCCCCGAGTTTGGCGACAAGGCCGCCGATAGCTACTGCCACGATCTGCTGGCCAAGATCTACCCCGGTCGCCAAATCGTGCAGATCAATATTGATCCGGTCGCCGCCGGTGGCGGTGGCATTCACTGCATCACCCTCCACCAGCCCGCCTGACCCTCCCCTACCGACAGATAACCCGGGGCGTTGCCACGCCCCAGGTTATTTATCCACGTCAATTTTTGTTAACTACAAGCCCCTGACCTGCCGAAGCCTTTTATCTTGGCAAACTGAGCTAAATATTTTTCACCGAACTCATACTCCTGACTTGTTCAAGAAAATGAAGCTGAGCTAGTGAGCTCAGATCCAGATGCAGGTACCCCCCTGACTTTAAAAGTTTTTTGTGACAACCACCCTAGTAATTCAAATTTGTACGGAAGGCTCTATTAACAGATAGTATCGCCTTCCATATAATCACTGCTATCTTACTAACGAACATCTATTCTGCACTCGAGTAGTGAATGAAAGAAATAAAATTTGACGCTCTACGTATGCAGGCCTCATTTTGTGATGGGGTATATTCACTGAACATTTCAATAACAAGTGGTTTCGCTGACTTCGTGGTTACAATCCCCTTGAGCCGCCCTGACTTCGAGGTTATAGAAAAAGACATAGAGCGTGCGGCTTTCCTTCAAGCTGCACTGCATGAGCCTTTTCAGCTTAGAGCAACGGCGCTTGATGAGGTGGAACTCCGGCGATACTTAGATGTGATTCTCCACGGTTCAAAACTCTACGTAGAAGACTTTTTGACCCAAAAGGATCATGATGTCGCTAATGGTGCAATTTCGAATATGGTTCGCATAACATGTGGGAGAGAACAGTCGCTAATGCGCCAAGGAAAATGGTTCAGCGAATGATTCCGTATCGGTGAGATAATATAATACGCCAAATACATTAACTGCATTGCTCTTGCGGCTTCGTTTTAACGAAAATACTGTGTACTACGGGTGTTAGGCCCGTAGGTTAGATTAGCCGTCAGGGGTAATCGGACGTTCGCGTAAATTAATTCCCCCGCGATAACGGCCATCCATATTTCTCCTCTGCCAGATGCCGCTGATTCACGGAAACACCTGGACAGCGGTATCTCGATCGTCCGATTACGCTTCGCTAATCGAACCTACATGAGACGGTCATATGTGGGATATGGAGGTTGGCGAGGATCAACCAATCTGACTCGATCGCCATAAGCCACGATCACCACAAACAAAAGAGCCGCCCAGTTCACACCGGGCGGCTCTTGGTATCAGCGATGGATGGCTGAATCGTCTTGTTACCGAATCATCACTCGGCCTTGGGCGCTTCAACCGCAGCAGTCGCCGGTTGGTCATCTTCCTTGATCCAGGCATCCAGCAGGGTGTAGCCCACCGCCAACACTACCGGGCCGATAAAGAGACCGATGATCCCCATGGTCAGCAAGCCACCGATTACCCCCACCAGAATGAGGATGAGCGGCAGGTCGGCACCACGCTTGATCAGGAAGGGGCGCAGGAAGTTGTCCATGGTGCCCGCAATCAGTGACCACACCAGCAGGAAGGTGCCCCAGGTGGTGTCACCGCTCCAGTAGAGGTAGCCGATACAGGCCAGCAGCACCGGGAAGGGGCCGATCTGGGCGACGATCAACAGGAACATCACCACCACCAGCACCATGGCGTAAGGGATACCGGCAATCAGCAGGCCGACACCGGCCACCGAGGATTGCACCAGTGCGGTCACCACCACCCCCATGGCTACGGCACGGATCGCCTGTGAAGCCAGCACAGTGGCGTTGTCACCACGCTGACCCGCCAGCCGGTGGGCGAAGCGGCGAATGCCGGTCGCCACCACTTCCCCCGAGTGATAGAGCACCCCGCAGATACCGACCGTCAGCAGGAAGTGCACGAACAGCAAGCCAAGATTACCGGCCTGAGAGGCCAGCCAGCGGGCGGTCTGACCGAAATAGGGGGCCAGCTTGGCAAACAACACCTGACCACCACTCGCCAGAATTTGCTGCCAGAAGTCATAGAGCTTGTCGCCCACCAGCGGGATCTGTTGCAGCCAGAGCAGCTCCGGCGGCGGTGACTGGCTGATATGGGTACCCAGCTCGATCAGCATGGGCGCCTTCTCCGCCACATTGGCCAGCGTCATAAAGAGCGGGATGACAAACATCAACAGCAGCACCAGCGTCATAAAGAGGGCCGCCAGGGTACGCTTGCCCCACAACAGGCGCTGCACCATCAGCATCAGCGGCCAGGTGGCGATGGTGATCATGGTGGCCCACACCAGCGCAGGCAGGAAGGGCTGCAACACCAGGAAACAGGAGATAATCAGGATGCTGAGAAACAGCACCCCCAGGGTTATCTTGGCCAAATCCACTTTTTTCACATTCATAGAGTTCCCTTGTCAGAGCCGTTGCCCTTGGGTCGTGTGTCGCATTTCAAGAAAGAGAGTATCCACCAGAGGCCAGCGCTCAACCAGAGCCCCAGCCCGAAAAAGAGCACAAACTGACCAAGCAGGATCGCCAGCGAACTGCTGGTCAGCAGCGGCAGCGCCCAGAGCCCCGCTCCTATCACCGCGCCCCCCCCCATTGTGACCGCGCCGGTCACAATGGGGGGATAACCGCCGCGGGTCAGGGTAAGCAAACCGCCAACCCAGAGCCCGAGAGCCGCCAGCCCGATCCCGGCCAGATGGGCCGATTGGGTCAGGCCCCCGAGCGCCAGCGCAGATGCAATCAGCAGCAGCCAAGCCGCCGACTGCCTGTCGGCACGCCAGCAGGGACGAACCGCCAGCAGCAAGGCGCCGATCAGCAGCCCCGCCGCCACATCGGAGATAAAGTGCACCCCGAGCCAGACCCGCGCCAGACCTGTGGTGAGCGCCAGCAGCAAGGCCAGCGAATAGGCCAGCCCCCGCCGGGCAGGCCAGAGCCAGCCAAGCAGCGCCCCCCAGAACAGCAGGGCCGAGGCGGTATGGCCGCTCGGCATGCCAAAGCCTTGCGCGCTCTGGGTTGCCAGCAGAGGTTGCAGATGGAAGGGACGCGGCCAGCCGATCCCCTCCTTGCTTGCCTGCACCAGCAAGCCGAGCCAGAGCATGGCGAACAGCAACTGGCGCAGCCGCGGCCATCCCAGCAGCGGGAGCAGCAAAGGTATCAGGGCAAGCTGAAAGCCGCCTGAACCAAACAGATTGCTGACCGACAGCCACCAGACATCGGGCCCCAGCCACTGTTGCAGCCGCAGCATCAGCGGGATCTCGACCTGATGCAGCGCATTGCCCTGCGCCACGAAATCGGCCTGCCAGTGCACCTCGCTCTCGGGCACCTTATCCAGTCGGGATTGCAGCCAGTCGAGCTGATCCGGAAAGCGACGCTGCTCGCGGGGAAGCTGGTCGATGGCGATCAGCCGGGCGTTAAGGATCTCTCCCCCCAGATTGGGGGCCTTCAGCAGCGAGACAAAATCGGAATCTTGCTGGGCGACGATAGGCTCCAGCGTGCGACAGGCAAAGATAACCGCCCGCTGCCAGCGGCCCAACTCCTGCACCACCTCCCCCTGCAAGCCGGTCTCCTCAAAGAGTTCGCGCAGCGCCGCCTGCCCGGGGCGCTCGCCGCCATCTATATAGCCACCGCTCAGGCTGTAGCGGGAGGAGATGCGATCCTGCACCAGCAGCAGTTGATCCTGATGGCGAATGGCACAGGCCGCTGCCGTGGGAGCCGCCGGTTCGGCGCTCAGGGCTGGCAGAGCGGCAAACAGCGCCAGCAAGAGTAAAAAGAGGGTTCTCGACATCAATTTGCTTTCCCTATGCACAATGGCGACAAGCCTCCCAGAAATCAGATAGTTGGGCAACGGTAGCGGCCGGATCGCTGCCGTTCCCGCCGCGCAGGCGGTACACGGAAGATTGCGATGAAGCAGGGCACTCCCTACTATTGGCGGCTATCTTCAATTTCATGCAGCAAACGCTGGAGCCCTCCATGAGACAGTTCGGCTTTTTCCTCGGCATCGCCATCGGTGTCATTTTGATCCTGTTCGGCAGCATCGTCATCTTCCAGGCGCTTCCTGCCGCACTGGATGTGCTGGAGATGCCAAGCCGCATCCCGTTCGTGCGCGAGGTCTACACCTGGCTGATGACCAGCGCCAACGGCCTGACCGCCCAGCTGGAGCAGAACTTCCTGGAAGCCTTCCAGACCGTGCTCAAGCTGATCCTGCTCATCACCTTCATGTGGGTCTGCGTCAAACTGGTCAACATGGGGGTGCTGATTATCCGCGCCGGGGTTGATCTCATCCGCACCGCCATCGCCCACAGCGAAGGCCCCCACGACCAGAAGAAGCCGGATCAGCACGATCACTTCTGACTCTGACATGGTCGATGGATGTGAACGCTGCCGCCCCCAACCGGGGCGGCAGTGTTATATGCGCGGTATGGAGGCCCTTCCCAGCCCCCATGGATACCCGATAAAGCAGCGCTTTCCCTTGTGAATCAGCAAACTGCCCATATGTTGCATCACCTTGACATGGTTTGCGCCCCGCGCGGCGGCTGCCCGGTTTCTATCCCGACCCCGTGCTCTGGTATAATCGACCATCTCTTTTCCCCGTTATGGAGCCTGTTCATGCCCAATCATGCAGAAAGTGCCCTCGAGGTTCGTCTCGACAAGTGGTTGTGGGCGGCCCGTTTCTACAAGACCCGCTCCATTGCGCGGGATCAGATAGACGGGGGCAAGGTGCACTACAATGGTCAGCGCAGCAAACCGGGCAAACAGGTGGAAGTGGGTGCACTGATCCGCTTCTGGCAGGGGCAGGACGAACGCGAAGTGCGGGTGCTGGCCTTGAGCGAGCAGCGCAAATCGGCTCCGCTGGCCCAGCAGCTCTATGAAGAGACCGCCGAGAGCCTGAAAAAACGGGCCGAGAACAGCGAGGCGCGCCGTTTCAACAGCCAGTTTGCCCCCAGCCCCGAGCGCCGCCCCGACAAGCAGGAGCGACGCCAGTTGCTCAAGGTCAAACAGTACTGACCGACCCCGATTTGATACCGGGCTGGCTTCAAACCCAGCCCGCCCGATTTACCTCACCGAAAAGCCAGGAATACATGATGAGCAACCAAGATCTGCTGTATCGCTATCTGTTTGAAGAGTACGAAGTGCGTGGCGAGCTGGTCCAGCTGGATCACACCTACCGCCATGTGGTGGAAGCCCAGAACTACCCGGTGCAGGTGCAAAAACTGCTGGGCGAGCTGCTGGTCGCCACCAGCCTGCTGACCGCCACCCTCAAGTTTGAAGGCTCCATCACAGTGCAACTGCAGGGCGATGGCCCGGTGCGTCTGGCCGTGATCAACGGCGACAACAACCAGCAGCTGCGCGGCGTGGCCCGCTATGAAGGCGAGCTGCCGAGCGATGGCAAGCTGCAGAGCCTGATTGGCAACGGCCAGCTGATCATCACCATCACCCCGGAGCAGGGCGAGCGCTATCAGGGCATCATAGCGCTGGACGCCGATACTCTGGCGGGCTGCCTGGAGCACTACTTCGCCCGCTCCGAACAGCTGGCCACCAAGCTGTGGATCCGCACCGGTTACCACGAAGGTGCGCCGCGCGCTGCCGGCATCATGCTGCAGGAGCTGCCCGCCCAGAGCGAGGATCACAGCAACGATTTCGATCACCTGACACAGCTCACCAGCACCATCAAGGATGAAGAGCTGTTCGGCCTGCAGGCAGAAGAGATCCTCTACCGTCTCTACCATCAGGACAAGGTGCGGGTGTTCGATCCGCAGGCGGTCGAGTTCCGTTGCACCTGCTCCCGCGAGCGCTGCGAAGGAGCCCTGTTGCAGATAGAAAAGGAAGAGGTGATGGAGATGGTGCAGGAGCTCGGCAAGATCGACATGCACTGTGATTATTGCGGCGCCCAGTACCAATTTAATGGGATCGATGTCGAAACCCTGTTCAGCAGGGCTCCCGGCAATGATGCAAACCAGTTACACTAATTAAAGGCGGGCAAAACCCGCCTTTAACTTTAATAACAAAAAAATACCCTATTTTATAAAGTTTGATGGCGATCGCTAAACTCTACCACCTAAGTGATAGGATGACCGTCAGATAGAACCCTACCAACCTCTGAACCCAGGAGAATACAATGACAATCGTGGCAGAACCCACCCTGGCCCAACAATTAGGACTGGACCAGTACGGCATCAAAAACAGCCAAGAAATCGTTCGCAACCCCTCTTACGAGCAGCTTTTCGCGGAAGAGACACGCCCCGACCTGGAAGGGTTCGAGCGCGGTGTGGTGACCGAGCTGGGCGCCGTCAACGTAAACACCGGTGTCTTCACCGGTCGCTCCCCGAAAGATAAATATATCGTCAAAGATGCCACTACCCAGGATACTGTGTGGTGGTCTGACCAGGGTAAAAACGATAACAAAGCGATTACCCCGGAAGTGTGGTCACATCTGAAAGGGCTGGTCACCAAACAACTCTCCGGCAAGCGCCTGTTTGTAGTCGACGGTTTCTGCGGTGCCAACCCGGATACCCGCCTGGCCGTGCGCATCATCACCGAGGTGGCTTGGCAGGCACACTTCGTGAAAAACATGTTCATCCGCCCGAGCGATGAAGAGCTGAAAACCTTCAAGCCTGACTTCGTGGTGATGAACGGTGCCAAGTGCACCAACCCGAACTGGAAAGAGCAGGGTCTCAACTCCGAGAACTTTGTTGCCTTTAACATGACCGAGAAGATGCAGCTCATCGGTGGCACCTGGTACGGTGGCGAGATGAAGAAGGGCATGTTCTCCATGATGAACTACTTCCTGCCCCTGCGCGGCATTGCCTCCATGCACTGCTCAGCCAACGTGGGTCAGGACGGCGACGTCGCCATCTTCTTCGGCCTCTCCGGCACCGGCAAGACCACCCTATCCACCGATCCCAAGCGTCAGCTGATCGGCGATGACGAGCACGGCTGGGATGACCACGGCGTGTTCAACTTCGAAGGGGGCTGCTACGCCAAGACCATCAAGCTCTCCGAAGAGGCTGAGCCGGACATCTACCACGCCATCCGTCGCGATGCGCTGCTGGAGAACGTGACCGTTGCTGCCGATGGCACCATCGACTTCGATGATGGATCCAAGACCGAGAACACCCGCGTCTCCTACCCCATCTATCACATCGACAACATCGTCAAGCCGGTCTCCAAGGCAGGTCACGCCACCAAGGTGATCTTCCTGACTGCCGACGCCTTCGGCGTGCTGCCTCCGGTCTCCAAACTGACCAAGGAGCAGACCAAGTACCACTTCCTGTCTGGCTTCACCGCCAAACTGGCCGGTACCGAGCGCGGCATCACCGAGCCGACTCCGACCTTCTCCTCCTGCTTCGGCGCAGCCTTCCTCTCCCTGCACCCGACCAAGTACGGTCAGGAGCTGGTAAAACGGATGGAAGCGGCAGGTGCAGAGGCCTATCTGGTCAACACCGGCTGGAACGGCACCGGCAAGCGCATCTCCATCAAGGATACCCGCGCTATCATCGACGCCATCCTGGATGGCTCCATCGAGAAGGCCGAGACCAAGGTGCTGCCAATCTTCAATCTGGAGATCCCGACCGCGCTGCACGATGTGAACCCGGCGATCCTCGACCCGCGCGACACTTACGCCGACAAGGCCGAGTGGGATGCCAAGGCCGTCGATCTGGCAGGGCGCTTCATCAAGAACTTCGAGCGCTTCACCGATAACGACGAAGGCAAACGTCTGGTTGCGGCAGGCCCGCAGCTGTAACAGGCTCGCTTCGTATCAGTGACATCATGCCGGTCAGCCACGCTGACCGGCATTTTTGTTTTTGTGGAGCCCCGAACGCTGCCATCGCCCCCGTTAAAAGGGCCAAAACCTTGCCTTTGCCTGTTGTGACAGGTTAGATTCAGCCAAACTTTATACAATATACAATTCTGTAACGCCCAATCGTGACCCGACCATGACCCCACCCTACAAGACCCGAACCCAGATGGTGATGGAAAACCTCCGTGGCCGGATCCTCCGTGGGGAGTTCCCCGCTGGCGCCCCCTTGCGTCAGGATGCCATTGCCAAAGAGCTGGCCGTGAGCCGCATTCCGGTGCGCGAAGCCCTGATGCAGCTGGAAGCGCAGGGGCTGGTGAAGTTCGAAGCCCATCGCGGCGCCGTGGTCACCATGCTGGACGCCTCGGCCATTGAAGAGCTCTTTTATTTGCGAGCGCTGCTGGAAGCCGATACCCTGTTTCACGCCGTCGACAAGATGACGGAAGCCACCTTCGCACAAGCGGAGGCGATCCTCGCCCAGTTTGATCACGCCCTGGAGTCAGGCACCCAGATCGAACATTGGGCCGAGTTGAACCACAGCTTTCACGCCACCCTCTATCAGGCAGCCGGTCGCCCCCAGGCACTTGAACTGATCGCCCAGATCAATCTGAGCTGTGACCGCTATGTCCGCTTCGAGCTGCTGTTTGCCAGCGACGGCGTGGACAAGGCGGAGCGTGAACACGCCCAATTGCTGGAACTGTGCCGCGCCCGGCGCAAGCACGAGGCGGTGGTGCTGCTCAGGCAGCATATCGAAGCGGCAGGTCAGTCGATCAAGCGGATCCTGGCCAGCGGCCATAAAAACTGAACACTCATATAGCAACCATCTGGCACTAACGACATGAATAATTTCGAGATAATTGAAACCCGCGTCGCCCAAGTCAGGGCCGAGCTGGCCATGCAGGAGTTGGACGCATTTATCGTCCCCCACGATGATGAGCACCTCGGCGAGTACATCCCCGCCTATGCCGAGCGGCTTGACTGGATCACCGGTTTCAACGGCTCTGCCGGCGTCGCCATCATCATGGCCCAACGGGCAGCCCTCTTTGTCGATGGTCGCTATACGGTGCAGGCGCGGATGCAAACTCCCGCCGAACTGTTCGAATTCCTCCACCTCATTGAAAATCCCCATGTGCAGTGGCTGGCCGAACAGCTGCCGTCAGGCTCCCGGGTCGGCTTCGATGCCCGCCTGCACAGCCTGACCTGGTACAAGAATGCCAAGGCCGTGCTGGCTGATCGCGGTATAGAGCTGATCCGCGTCGAGCAGAACCCCATCGACCTGAACTGGAGCGATCGCCCGGAGCCGACCAAGAGCCCGGTCATCCTCTACAGCGAGGATCTGGCAGGCCAGTCCAGCCAGTCCAAACGTGAACAGCTGGCGGCCGACCTGCGCAAGCGCGGGCTGGATGCGGTGCTGTTGACCCAGGCCGAGCCCATCAACTGGCTGCTCAACCTGCGCGGCCGCGATATCGACCGGCTGCCGGTGGTGCTGGGCTTTGCGGTGCTCTACGCCAACACCAGCATGGATTTCTTCGTCGATACCGACAAAATTGACTGCTTCGCCTTCACCCAACACGTTGGCCAAGATGTCTCCGTCTACCCCATCGACAAGCTGGGCGACGTGCTGCAGCGCATCGGTGAAGATCAGCAGAAGGTGCTGGCCGATCCGGACAGCGCCAACGCCTGGACCCAGCTCGTCATGGAAGAGGCGGGCGCCATTCTGGTGGCAGGGCAAGACCCGACCATGCTGCCGAAAGCGTGCAAGAACGAGATCGAGCTGACCGGCATGCGTGCCGCTCACCTGCGTGATGGCGTGGCCATGACCCGCTTCCTCGCCTGGCTGGATCGGCTGGTCGCCTCCGGCGAGTTCGAGGGGGTGGATGAAGGCACCCTGGCCGATCAGGTGGAAGCGTTCCGCCGCGAGCAGGAGCACTACGTCGAGCCGAGCTTCGATACCATCTCCGCGCTAGGCCCCAACGCCGCCATGTGCCACTACCACCACACCAACGGCACCCCGCGCGCGTTTGGCCAGGACAGCCTCTATCTGCTGGACTCCGGCGCCCAGTATATGGATGGCACCACCGACATCACCCGCACCATCAAGGTGGGTGAGGTGAGCGACGAGCAGAAGGCGATGTTTACCCGGGTACTGCAGGGCCATATCGCGCTGGATCAGGCCCGCTTCCCCCGTGGCACCGCCGGTATCCAGCTCGACGTGCTGGCCCGCATGCCGCTGTGGCAGGCCGGTTACAACTATGACCATGGCACCGGTCACGGCGTCGGCCACTTCCTGAGTGTCCACGAAGGGCCCCAGCGCATCGCGCCGAAAGGGAGCATGGTCGCCCTGCAACCGGGCATGGTGCTCTCCAACGAGCCGGGCTACTACCGCGAAGATGGCTTCGGCATCCGTTGCGAAAACCTGGTAGTGGTGACCGAGCTGGAACAGGTTGGCGAGCTGCCGATGCTGGGCTTCGAGCGTCTGACCTACGTGCCGTTCGATACCCGCCTGATCGACCGCAGCCTGCTGAGCCCGGCCGAATTCCGCTGGATCAACGAATACCATGTCGAGGTGTTCCGCCGCCTGAGCCCACTGCTCGAGGGCGAGGATCTCGCCTGGCTGGAGCAGGCAACCAGCCTCATCTGATGACACAGGGCCTGCGGGCCCTGTTTTTTATCCCCCCTTTTGACCTGTATCAACACCCAAAGCGAGCAGGTCAGGAGAATGGCGGCCATGAAAAGTCATCATGCCAGCCCAGCCCGGGGCTCACACGCCGCAGCCAGCAAAAAGGCGAGTGACCATCCCAGACTCATGCGCGAGCAGCAGACGGTCAGCGCCATGATCCGCCTCTACTGCCAGCACCATCATCAGGATCCCCATTGCCGCCACTGTCGCCAGTTGCGGGATTTCGCCCATCAGCGCCTTCGTCGCTGCCGTTATGGCCACGGCCACAAACCCACCTGTGCCAACTGCAATATCCACTGCTACGCCCCGGCGATGCGCAAACAGATCCAGCAGGTGATGAAGTGGAGCGGCCCGCGCATGTTGCTGCGCCACCCCTGGCTCACCCTCCGCCATCTGCTCGACGGCTTGCGCAAAGCTCCCAAACTGCCCCAGAGCCGCCCCCTGCCGCCATAACCGCCAATCCCTTGCATCCGGCAGGGGATGACCACTACCCTATGACTCTTTTTTGCCGTTGACCCCAAGGTCAGCGGCGTTGCCGATCCGTTTGCTGCCAATGGAGTCCTGATGCACCACAACCCGCCCCTGCTACGCCCCGCCACCCACAATGACATGCACGCCATCTGGCAGATCGATGCCAAGGTGTTTGGCGAAGATGTCTATCCCGCCTTCTTCTTCCGTCAGGCGATGGATTTGTGGCCCGAGTTGTTGCTGGTGGCCGAATACGAGGGGCAGCTGGTGGGTTATGTGCTGGGGGGATTCGGTCAGGAGCGGTCGCAAGGCTGGGTGCTCTCGCTGGCGGTGCTGCCCGAGGCTCGCGGTTTTGGTCTGGCCGAGCGAATGATGCGCCAGATGGAGGCCAACCAGCAGGCGCTGCAGATCAGCGAACTGCGGCTCACGGTCGATCCGGCCAATCCGGCCCAGCGCCTCTACTACCGGCTCGGTTACACATTGCAGGCGGAAATAGCCGACTATTTCGGCCCCGGAGAAGACCGTCTGCTGCTGGTTAAAACCCTCTCCGGTACAGCTGCGATTCAAGGACAAAACCGGTTACAGAACGCATAATTGGTTACATTTTGCCGATTTCATGTGTGACGGGGTTGGAGTAAAGTTCACTCATCAACCGGATTGTTCAAATTACGTGCAGCCCAGGAGGCCCACCATGTTGAAGCGTATGACCCTTATTGCCCTGCTGGCAGCAACCACCATCACCGGATGCGCCAACAGTGACGTTTACTCTGGCGATGTTTACACCAAGGACCGCGCCAAACAGGTGCAAACCGTCAGCTACGGCACCATCATCTCCACCCGCCCGGTGAAGATCCAGGCCGATGAGAACTCCCTGATTGGCACCATTGGCGGCGCCGTAGTCGGCGGCCTGCTGGGCAGCACAGTCGGTGGCGGCACCGGACGCGACATCGCAGCCGCAGGCGGCGCCATCGCCGGTGCAGCGGCAGGTAACGCCATCGGCAACAAGATGAATCAGGTCGACGGCGTCGAGCTGGAGATCAAGAAAGAGAGCGGCGAAGCCATCGTGGTCGTGCAGAAAGCCAGCCCCACCTTCACCCCGGGCGCCCGTGTGCGCATGACCCAGGGCAATGGCAGCATCAACGTGGCCGTCGTGAATTAAGCGTGTGAATTCAGGTTTCGTCACGCTCGAGCCATAAAAAAACCGCCGATCCCGGCGGTTTTTTGTTGTCTGGCATTCGGGATTACATGCTGTAAGCCTTCTCGCCGTGGGAGGTGACATCCAGCCCTTCCCGCTCGGCATCGCCGTTCACCCGCAGACCCACCAGCATGTCGACCGCCTTGAAGGCAATCGCCGCCACGGCACCGGACCAGAGCAGAGTAACACCGACCCCGATAGCCTGGATCTTCACCTGAGTCAGGATGGAGTAGCCCTCGGCAACCTGATTGGTGACATAGTCCCACACCCCGGTGCCGCCCAGATCCGGACTGGCAAAGACGCCGGTCAGCAGGGCGCCGAGAATGCCGCACACCCCGTGCACGCCAAAGACGTCCAGACTGTCATCGGCACCCAGCAGGCGCTTGAGACCGTGGACCCCCCACAGACCCGCCACGCCACTGATAAGGCCCATCACCAGACCACCGCCCACACCGACGAAACCGGCTGCCGGGGTGATCACCACCAGACCGGACACCGCACCAGAGGCTGCCCCCAGCAGGGAGGGACGTCCCTTCATCACCCACTCGGCCAGCGTCCATGAGAGAGCTGCTGCAGCCGGTGCCACCCAGGTGTTGATAAAGGCGAGTGCGGCGATACCGTTGGCTTCCAGCGCGGAGCCCGCGTTGAAACCGAACCAGCCGAACCAGAGCAGGGAGGCACCGATCATGGTCATGGTCAGGCTGTGGGGGGTCATGGGATCACGACCGTAGCCCAGACGCTTGCCCACCAGATAGGCACCCACCAGACCCGCCACGGCGGCGTTGATGTGCACCACTGTGCCGCCTGCAAAGTCCAGCGCACCATGCTGGAACAGATAACCGGCAGTTGCAGTCGCCGTGGCCGCAGCCTCGGCGCTGGTATAGGCATCCGGACCCGCCCAGTACCACACCATATGAGCCAGCGGGATATAGGCGAAGGTGAACCAGATCACCGAGAAGAGCAGCACGGCAGCGAACTTGATGCGCTCGGCAAACGCCCCCACGATAAGGCCGCAGGTGATGGCGGCAAAGGCCCCCTGGAACACCACATAGATCAGCTCGCTGATCCCGACACCCTTGCTGAAGGTGGCGGCGATGGAGTCAGGGGTTACCCCCTTGAGCAGCACCTTGCTGAAGGAGCCGTAGAAATTTCCACCCTCGGTAAAGGCCAGCGAATAGCCGTAGATCACCCAGAGCACGCAGATGAGGCAGAACAGGGTAAAGACCTGCATCAGCACGCTCAGCATGTTTTTGGCCCGCACCAGACCACCGTAGAAGAGGGCCAGACCGGGGATCGACATCAGGATCACCAGCGCCGACGAGAGCAGCATCCAGGTGTTGTCACCCTTGTTGATTGTCATGGCGGCAACCGGTGCCACCGCCGCCTGTACCTGAGCGACCTCTTCGGCCCAACTTGGGGTAACCAGCAAGGCAGGCAACATCGTCAGACCCGCCATCATCCATTTTTTGACCATAGAGCACTCTCCTTCCCTGTCGTACCGGTACAAGACCGGCTCCGTTTCCCTGATTGAATCTGTGGCGAACCGCAAGGTGTTGCTGCAACCCGCCAGAATCACACCCGCGCCCGGCACGGGGATGCCTCTTGCCACTTCCTCATCACTGCATCTGCCGTCGATGACCGCAAGAGACCGTCTGACATCTAAAAAGCATAAAGCGGGCCACAAATTTAAATCCTTTAAAATCAAGACATTAATAGGAACGCGCATCATCAACGCACCAATTTGGCGCATGAGCTGCGCTAACCTGCCCAGGGTCGCCCTGTCGCAGGGCAGGCGATACGTCGCGCACCAGAAGTGCGCAAACCCTGAGCCAGCCCACAAGCTGACGTCATCGATATCGCGCGTTGCGGGCCCGCTCGTTTACACTGACAGACCAGCCGTTTCCTGTTATCCGACCACGGCATGCCATTACACAGCCCCTTGCTTGCAACCTGATGGCAGGCCCAATCCGAGGAACACCATGCAGTTCGATCGTCTCGACATCAGCCTCTCCCACTACCGTCACCTCGACCGGGAGCATCGCGCCCACATCGCGCTGCTGGGGATAGTGATGCTGGCCATCATGGCCCTCCATCTGTTGCTGCTGCCCCACTTCCCCTACGAGCGCTTTTACGCCGTCAGCTTTGGCTTCGAGGTGATCAACTGGCTCACCATGCTGTTCCTGTTCTGGGTGGTGCAGTGCGCCCACCTGCCCACCCACACCTACCGCATGCTCTCCTGCGGTCTGATGTTGTGGATCATGGGAGCCACCGCCGACATCATGGATGAGCTGGTGGCGCAGCCACTCTGGCTCGCCATCTATGCCGAGGATCTACTGCGCTCCAGTGGCATCCTGCTAAGCAGCATCGGCATCCTGAGCACCATGCACCACCTCTTCCACATCAATACCCAGCTCAGACAGCAGGCGCTGTTCGACGATCTGACCCGGCTGCCAAACCGGCGCTACTTTCATCAGCAGCTGTTTCTGGAGCAGGGGATTTGCCACGCCCTCATCCTGCTGGATCTGGATCACTTCAAGGGGATCAATGATAACTACGGCCACGATATCGGGGATCGGGTGTTGCAACAGTTTGGCGAGCTGTTGCAACAGCACTGCCCACCCGGTGCGCTGGCGGCCCGTGTCGGGGGTGAAGAGTTTGCCCTGCTGCTGCCCGTCGCCCACGAAGCCGAGCTGCAGCAACTGGCCAACACCCTGCTCACTGCGACCCGCACCATAGCACCCGACCCGACCCATACCATGACGGTCAGCCTGGGAGTGGGGATCCGCGAGCCCAAGGAGCCGGCAGTCTCGCTGTTCAAACGGGTGGATCAGGCGCTTTATGGCGCCAAGGAGGCGGGCAGAAACTGCGCGGTATGGGCGATGCCGACTAACAAGGAGGTATGAAGATCTGCCGGTTGATTACCGATCACGGCGAAACATTGCTGCTGAAACAGGGGCCCAATGGCCCCTGTTTCATAGGGAAAATCCCCTCACCTAAAAGCGGAAGGTAAGACCGATATTGGCCTGCCACTGGGTTACCAGCTCCCCGCGCACCTTGAACACGCACTGCTCCGGGTTGCAGAGAAACTGGTTGTTGTCGTTAACCAGCGAACCATAGCCGCGCACCTCGGCCCGCAGGGCCAGATGCTCGGCGAGGCGCGGTTGCACCCCGAGCGCCAGCGACATGGAAGGAGTCACCTCGCTGTCGTAGGCGGCAAAGCGGGTCACCCCGATCCCGGCGCCGATATAGGGCGCCATCAGGTTGTCAGAGAGAGTAAGCGCACCGGCAAAGTGCAGGATGTCCACTGTCAGGCGATCCGGCTGGTCGGGAGAGAGGGTTGTGGACTGATGGCTGTAGAGCAGCTCAATCATGCCGGGATCATCCACCTCCTTGCTGATAAAGAGGCCCCAGCTGCCGGAGCCCTGTCCCTGCAGTGAATCAAACGATGCAGAAAGCGGCACCGGCTGCACCACATCGTCACTCTTCTCGAAGTCGATGGCTGAGCTGTAGCCGAAAAATGGCGTCACCTGCCAACCGGATGTGGTCGCGGCCTCGCTACTCCAGGCCTGTCCCTGTGGCAGCAACAGCCCCATCATCACTATCCCGGCTCTCTTCATCATCATCCCCTGCTCCCTGTGTGATTGTGCAGAAAGCATACCAGAGGCGTCCTAGGCCCATCCTAAACGGCGGCTGTACCGGATCACTTTCATCGCGGGATTTCCCTCTCGCCGGAACCTCTGCCGAGCCGCCCCACTGGCACAGTTATGTGCCCCGCCACCATTCATCGACGGTTAACCTCTGCCACGTATGCTGGCGCCAAATCGGGTCATCGGGGCCCGTTATCACCACTCAAAAGGACATCAGGGAATGGTTGCCGCGCAACTCAACGACCCCAAAACTACCCTCGCGGATACCCTGCGGGCCACCGCGCATGCCATCGACGAGAGCCACATCAGCCTGCGCCAGATGCTCACGCTGGTGGGTGAACAGGGGATGCTGCTGTTTTGCGTCCTGCTCACCGTCCCCTTCCTGCTGCCGGTCTCCATTCCCGGGGTCAGCACCCCGTTTGGCCTGCTGATCCTCTTTATCGGTATCGGCATCACCCTCAATCGGGTGCCCTGGCTGCCCGCCATGCTGATGGAGCGCCGCTTCGCTGCCGACCAGCTCAAGCCGACCCTTCACAAGGGGGCGGATCTGCTGACCCGGGTCGATCGCGTTATCCGCCCGCGCCTGCTGGTGCTGACCGGCAGCAACACGGTCAACCGCTGCAACGGCCTGCTGATCATGCTGGCTGCCCTGCTGCTGATGCTGCCCCTGGGCGCCATCCCGTTCACCAACGCCATGCCTGCCTGGGCCATCCTGCTGCTTGCCACCGGCATGTTGCAGCGGGACGGTCTGTTCATCGCCAGCGGCTATCTGCTGGTAAGCGCAACCCTGGTCTGGTTCAGCGTGCTGGTCATCGGCTTGCTGATGGCGGGCCAGAGCGCCAGCGGCCTGCTCGGCTAACCCCGATGCACAGAAAAAGGGCGACCAGATGGTCGCCC
Organism: Aeromonas sp. S11(2024); assembly: GCF_041402345.1. NCBI lineage: Bacteria > Pseudomonadati > Pseudomonadota > Gammaproteobacteria > Aeromonadales > Aeromonadaceae > Aeromonas > Aeromonas sp. S11(2024). The sequence goes on from NZ_JBGLRC010000003.1 coordinate 64,563, forward strand.
TTTTTGATTTGTGCGGGATACCGCCCGGTCAAAGCAGATCGTAGATAAGGGCCGAGATGGCAAGCAGCCCCATCACCAACACAAAAAGGGTACTCGGCCCGCGATAACGCTTGAGTGCGGGCAAGCGATAGATGGAGCAGGCCGGCAGCAGAAACAGGATCACCGCGATCAGCGGGCCACTGACGCGCTCGATGATGTCGAGCACGTTGGGGTTCAGATAGGTGATGACGGCGGTCACCATAAACAGGATCACCGATGACACCCGGGCGATGGTCGACTCCTTGAGGGAGAGCCCCAGCCCCTGACAGGCACCGCTCACCATGCTCACCGTCCCCTCGCTCACCCCCATGGAGGTGCCGAGGAAGGATTTGGACATGGCCAGAATGGCGATGAGCGGCCCCACATAGGCGATCAGCGGATTGGAGAACTTGTTCGCCAGCGCCGACAGCACGGAGATATTGTCGGTGCGGGCCAGCGCCATCTCGGCCTGACTCAGACTCATCACGCAGCTCACCACGAAAAAGAGCACGCTGCCGCAAATCAGCATGCTGCTGCACTTGATGATCCGCTTGGCACGCAGGTCGGCACTCTCCTGACAACGCTTCTTCTGCGCCGCGCTGAAGGAAGAAATAATGGGCGCATGGCTGAAGGAGAAGACCATCACCGGCACGATCAGCCAGAGGGATTTCCAGAACGCCGGATCCCGCCAGTCCACCGCCTGGCTCTCGCTGAAATAGGAGAGGCTCCACTGGGGCAGCAGATAGATAGAGAGGCCAATCAGAAAGGCAACCATCGGCAGTGCCAGCACACTGATGGCCGACACCACGATCTGTTTGCCGGCCAGCAGCACCAGATGCAGACCCAGCATCACCCCCAGCACCAGCAAGCCGCGCGGCAGCTCGGCATCCCCCAGCTGGTGAACCACGAAGCTCTGAATCGCATTGGTGATGGAGATGCTGTAGACCAGAATGATGGGGTAGAAGGCCATCAGATAGACCAGCATCAGCAGTTTGCCCGCCTTGGCACCGAAGTGCTCCTCCACCACATGGGTGATATCCCCTTCCCGATGGGAGCTGGAGAGCACAAAGCGGCTCAATGCCCGGTGGGAATAATAAGAGAGCGGAAAAGCCAGCAATAAAATAAACAGCAAAATAACCGGAGAATTACTGCCAACCGTAATAGGGAGAAATAACGTACCGGCACCGACAGCAGTGGCATATAGGCCCATGGTCCATACCGAATCGCTTTTCTCCCATTTCAATTTTGAAACAGGGTTACTCTTTTCAGCAATAGAAACACTCATTGCAATATATACCTTATTAATCTGTCATCATTATTTTTATTGGCCCGAATAACAGGCTGGAGATATGTCGTTGCATATCGCCCTGCACATGAAAAAACAACGCCGCCAGCGGCCAACAGGGCCACCGGAGAGAAACGGAGCTGCCACGCTACCATCGTTGAAATCGCTATCCGGGTCAAGGTTAATAATTCATGACTGTTTGAATCGGAATGTTTCAAAAGACAACAGGATGTATCACATTCGTCACCCAAAACCAGATTCACGCCTGTTTGATAACATACCGATAAAACCTCATGCTGTTGCCCAACAACACAAATAAGACCAGCGATCAGACCGATAATATTAACACCTTAAGCTGTGGAATATGAGTTAAATAATACGGACAACTTTTCTACTAATTGACAGTGATGTCAGCCAATTTATTCAGAGTAAAAGCGCAGGCTATTTCCGACAGCGACTGAGGTGGCACTCTCAACCTGCCGGGCAGTGCGCCACCCGGTTGCGGCCTGCCCGCTTGGCCCGATAGAGCCACTCGTCGGCCCGGGCCAGCGCCTGATTGATCTCCTCCTCCGGCTGCACCAGGGTTGTGCCCAGACTGACCGTGATGGCAACCGGATCGGCAGGCAATGCTTCGACAGCGGCACGGATCTGCTCCGCCATCTGCAGTAAACCGGCTTCATCGATCCGCGGCAGCAGGATCAGAAACTCCTCGCCACCACTGCGCACAAAGAGGTCATCCGCCCGCAACAGGGCATCGATACAACTACTGAAGCGCAGCAAGGCCCGATCTCCCTGCTGATGGCCGTAGTGATCGTTGAGCTGCTTGAAGTGATCGATGTCGAGCATGATAAGACCACAGGGCACCTCCCCTGCCCGCAACGGCTGGCAGTGCTCGAAGAAGAAACGGCGGTTGTAGAGGCCAGTCAGCTGGTCGGTTTCACTCTGGCGCAGCAGTCGCTGCTGCAACTCGTACTGGCGGGTGATATTGCGGGTCACCCAGGCCACCGCCCGCTTGCCGTCATAGAGGGAGGGCAGCGGCGCAATCTTGCCCTCAAAACGCTGTATCCCTTGCGGCCCGGCGGCGGCATTAATCCCCCCCACCTCGGCGGCGGAGAGCTCATACTCCACCACTCGCACCTGACCGCTCGCCAGCGACTCTGCTACCTGCGCCTTGACCCATATGGCCATCTCGGGTGGCAGCACATCGGCCAGCTGCTTGCCCGCCAGCGGATTGCCATCGTGATAGGATTGCTGCTCCATGCCGCCGATATATTCCACGTAATAGCCATCTTCACTGAGGATAAAGACGGGATCTGGCAGCTGGGCCATCACTTCATAAAGCTGGGTTACCGAAAGCGCCACGGAGACTCCTGTACTTCAACGTCAAACAGGGGGGAGATATTCTGCCTCAAGAGGACTCACTCGCCCTCATCGTCAGCGCAGAAAAATCTGCGGCCACAGCCAACAATCCTTTACATCTAGCAGCCTGCCAGCCTCTCGGCCACCACCGGTGGCCAGCGAGTTGCTACTCCCGCCACTGCGCTCGCTCACGGCGGCGAAAGCCCCCTCACCCGGTCACGCATATCCCATTGTTTCAACTCACAAGTTCATTTACGCTGGCCGTCCTGAGTCCAGTTTTCACATCATCAGCCATCAGGAATGCCAGCCACCCGCAACCGCAGGTGCTGTACCACGGAAAAGGAATCGCCAGATGAAAAACGCCATCGTCAAAGCTCGTTTCGAGGCGGTCAGCCTCGAAGGGGAACAGCTCACCCTCAAGATCGCCATCAAGGCCCCCGAGCCGGATCCCAAGTCCGCCAGCGGTGACTGGCGCTGCAAGGTGAAGCTGGCGGGGCTGAGCGACAAGACCTTTATCTACGGCATCGACAGCCTGCAGGCCCTGAGTCTCGCCATCAAGTTTGTCGAGACTGAACTGCGCGCTTTCTCCGATGCGGGCTGGCAATTCTATCTACCCAATTGCCCCGATCACCCCATCGACATGAGCGCCTGCTACTTCCCGGCGCTCTAGCCCGAGGTCAACTCAGGGAGCATGGGGTGCAGCCCAGCTCCCACAATCTCCCTTTCATCGGCGACGAGCTCATCATAGGCAAGTGCAGCCCCACCACCCGCAATACCAAGGGCGTTTTTAGAGAATTTGGCAATAAAATCAATAACATAAACCAAAAAACAATTGACAATAATTCTCATTTAATTAATACTTGATTTCCAAATGAAGCATTCGAGAAATAATGGATGAAGCTCTGTTTGGCCACAGCATTATTGCTGTGCAGTATTTCAAGTGCCAATGCCAATACTTGCCCATTGAGTAACTGCAACACACTACACGCTGGTGAACATTACTCTATTAATGCCGATGGAAAGTATTGCATCAATTTCAACAAAGAAAACATCACGGTGTTAAACCTTTCGAGTCGATACATTGAAATAGAAGACAAAAATTCAAACCCAACTGTTATATACCCTGGTGAATTTTTTGATGTCGATACCATATCAACAATCGCAAATTCAACCAAGGTAGTTATCAGCATAGAGCACGATAGCTTTATCGTGATAAGAGATATAAATGAAAGCAAGCGTAATAAGAGAGCGGCACCCGCATTGGTATGGGCAGGCGGTGGGGCCGTTATGGGGATGATGGGCGTCATTGCCAACAATCCTGATGCAAACATGAGAGAGATTGCTGCAGGTGCATTTGGTGGTGCCGTTACCGGTAGGTTAAGCCCCATCATGGGAAGTGGTGTCGCAGGCATGATGGCTTCAGGCAGTGCTGGCCTGGCAGCAAGCGGTGGCTGTGCCTCATGTCACTAGTGATGATGATCGTCACATTGATAGCGGCCGTTGTAGCACCCTTTCTTTTAAGCAACAACCTTGCCCATCGAATTGCACTGCTACTAATTTCAAGCGGTTCAATACTATTTAATTATTTCTCGGGCACTTTCTCAGCCTGGATATATTTAACCTTTATTGTATTTACAGTTATTTTAAAGGCTAACTATCGTTCTACTCTGGTGCGTTGTGATGATGCAATACTAGGTTGCTATATAATTTTCTACATCCAGCCATTAGTTTTCAGGATGATTTAAAACTCTCTATTTAAATGAAGCTGACAAAATAAAATAGCCATAAAAAGAGCGCATATTATGCGCTCTTTTTATTTCAGACCTGTTTGGTAATATTTATCAACCCGTATTACGCATACCTGCGGCAATACCGGCGATAGTGACCATCAGCGCCTTGTCCAGCTCGGGGTGCAGGGTCTCCGGGTGGTTGCGGGAACGGTTGAGCAGCTCGGCTTGCAGCACGTTGAGCGGGTCTGTGTAGGGGTTGCGGAGCTTGATGGACTCCTTGATCCAGGGCTGATCCTCCAGCAGATCCCCGCGCGGGCTCAGTTTCAGCACCACCTCGATGGATTCGGCGAGCTCCTGACGCAGCTGTTTGCCAAGGCCCCACAGCTCCTGCGGCACCAGACGGGTGTCGTAGTACTCGGCGAGCCAGACGTCCGCCTTGAGGAACACCATCTCCAGCATCTCGAGGCGAGTGCGGAAGAAGGGCCACTGGGCGCTCATCTCTTCCAGCACCGCCAGCTTGCCGCCGTCGATGGCCTGCTGCAGCGCCTTGTGGGCACCGAGCCAGGCCGGCAGCATCAGACGGTTCTGGGTCCAGGCGAAGATCCACGGAATGGCGCGCAGGCTCTCGACGCCGCCGTTGGGCTTGCGCTTGGAAGGACGGGAGCCGAGCGGCAGCTTGCCGAGCTCCATCTCCGGGGTGGCGGCACGGAAGTAAGGGACGAAGTCCGGATGACCGCGCACGATGCTGCGGTAGTGATCGCAGGAGTCGGCGGCCAGCTGTTCCATCACCTCGCGCCAGCACTCTTTCGGCTTGGGCGGCGGCAGCAGGTTCCCTTCCAGCACGGCGCTGGTGTAGAGCTCCAGACTCTTGATCGCCACTTTCGGCAGGCCGAACTTGAAGCGGATCATCTCCCCCTGTTCGGTGGTACGCAGACCGCCGCGCAGGGATCCCGGCGGCTGGGAGAGGATCGCCTGATGGGCAGGCGCACCACCACGACCGACGGTACCGCCACGGCCATGGAACAGGGTGAGGCGGATGTTGTTGGCTTCGGCCAGCCCCACCAGGGATTCCATGGCGGCGTACTGGGCCCAACCTGCGGCCATCATGCCCGCATCCTTGGCAGAGTCGGAGTAACCGATCATCACGTACTGACGGCCTTGAATGTAGCCGCGATACCAGTCCACCGAGAGCAGGCGCTCCATCACGGCGGTGCCTGCCATCAGGTCATCCTGGGTTTCAAACAGCGGGGCGACCGGCATGCGGAACTTGCAGCCCGCCTCTTTGAGCAGCAGTTGCACCGACAGCACGTCGGACGGCGCACCGGCCATGGAGATGATGTAGATACCGAACGCATCGGGGTCGTGCTCGGCGATGACCTGACAGGTATCCAGCGTCTCGCGCACCTCGGCGCTCGGCTCCCAGTCGTGGGGAATGAGCGGGCGACGGGAGTTGAGCTCATTGAGCAGGAAGGCCTGCTTGTCATCTTCGCTCCACTCGGCGTAGTCACCCAGACCCAGATAGCGGGTCAGCTCGGAGAAGACCAGCCCGTGACGCTCGCCATCCTGACGGATATCCAGCTTGACCAGATGGATGCCGAAACAGGCGACCTTGCGCAGCACATCCAGCAGCATGCCATCGGCGATGTTGCCCATGCCGCAGGCGTGCAATGAGTGGTAGCAGAGCTCCAGCGGCTCGCGCAGCTGGGCGGTGGTCTTGACCAGATCCTGGCTCTCGCTCGCCTGGCCCTGCACCTTGGCGGTGAGGTGCTCCTTGGTTTCGCGCAGCGCTTCACGCAGCTCGCGCACCAGCGCACGGTAAGGCTCGGGGTGATCGCCAACGCGAGCGCGCACGGCATCGGTACAGTCAGACATGGAGAGCTCGGAGGTGAGCTCCTTGATGTCTTTGTAGAACAGGCTCACCGCCATCCAGCGGCCCAGCTCCAGCACTTCGGCAGTCACCTTGGCGGTAACGAAGGGGTTGCCGTCACGGTCACCGCCCATCCAGGAGGTGAACTTGACCGGCGCGGCATCCAGCGGCAGCCGCACACCCAGATGGTGTTGCAGACGCTCGTCCAGATTGCGCATGAATTCTGGGATGGCAGGCCACAGGCTGTTCTCCACCACGGCGAAGCCCCACTTGGCCTCGTCGACCGGAGTCGGGCGCTGTTCGCGGATCTCGTTGGTGTGCCACGCCTGATTGATCAGCTGCTCGATGCGATTGAGGATCTTGTCCCGCTCGCGGGGCAGCAGGTCGGAGAGCTCCAGCGCCTCGAGGCAGTCGTTGAGCTGCACGTGCTTGTGGATCAGGGTGCGGCGGGTCACCTCGGTGGGGTGAGCGGTCAGCACCAGATCGATATCCAGCTCGCGCACGGCCTGAATGATGGCCTCTTGTGACAGGTTGGATGCCTTGAGTTTGTCGAACATCTGCTCCAGCGGATCCGGGGTGCAGACCTGCTCTTCACAGCGACGGGAGATGGTGTGGAACTGTTCCGCCACGTTGGCCAGATTAAGGAACTGGCTGAAGGCGCGGGCCACCGGCAGCAGTTCATCATCGCTCAGGGTGCGCAGGGTATCGAGCAGACGTTCCCGGTCTGATTCATTGCCCTTGCGGGAGGACTTGGCCAATTGGCGAATGGTTTCGATCTTGTCGAGAAAGGCCTGACCCTGATGATCCTTGATGGATTTACCCAGCAGCTGACCCAGCATACCTACGTTGGCGCGTAGTGCGGCGTACTTTTCGTTCATTCCACATCCTTATCTTGTTGGTGCCTGACACCCATCCGGGGTGCTAGACGACCTCACTTATTGTTGTGCGATTACAACATATGCTCCGTCATCTTAGGGTGACAATCTACCCAGATTGTCTGCGCAAGGTCAAATAACAGGCCGATTCAGAACATGTATTTCCATCACCACTCCACAACCGGCTTGTTATGTAACTTACTTACAGTTTTTACGCCCCTTTCACCGCTGCCGCTACAGGCAAAAACGTCTGATCAGGTGCTGCAACACCGAGGTGGTAGGCTTGACGAACGAGAGGTCGAGATACTCATCCGGCTGGTGCGCCTGGGTGATATGACCGGGGCCCATCACTATGGTCTCGCAGCCAAGCTGCTGGATAAACGGCGCCTCGGTGCAGTAATTGACCGACTCGGCGGCGCGGCCGCTCGCCTTCTCAGCTTCGCGCACCAGCACAGAGTCGTCGGCACAGGCGTAGGCGGGAATAGGCTCGTGCAGATGTTGCAGATGCAGACAGCCCGGCTGGTGGATCTCGATGGGCGACAGCGCCTCTTTGAGCATCCCCATCAGCTCCTCCGGCCCCACCTGCGGGGTGGGTCGCAGGTCGATATGCAGCTCGCAGCAGCCGCAGATACGGTTCGGGCTGTCACCGCCCTGAATGTAACCCAGGTTCAGGGTCGGCTGCGGCACGGCAAAGCGGTGGTCGGCATAGCGATCTTTCAGATCCTGCTGCAAGCGCAGCACCTGCCCCATCGCCTTGTGCATGATCTCCATGGCGTTGACGCCGTTGGCGGGATCCGAGCTGTGGCCGCTCTTGCCGGTAATGCGGATCGCCTCCGACATGTGCCCCTTGTGGGCCACCACCGGCACCAGCCCGGTCGGCTCGCCAATCACGGCGTAGTCGGGTTTCAGCTCGGCAGCGGCGGCGATGGCACGGGCCCCCGCCATGGTGGTCTCTTCGTCGGCAGTGGCGAGAATACGCAGCGGCTTGGTCAGCTTGGTGAGGTCAATCTCTTTGAGCGCCTCGACGATAAAGGCGAAGAAGCCCTTCATGTCGATGGTGCCGAGGCCATAGAGGCGGTTGCCCTCTTCGGTCACCTTGAAGGGATCCTTGCTCCAGCCCCCCTCATCGAACGGCACAGTATCTGTGTGACCTGCCAGCAACAAGCCGCCCTCCCCCTGACCGATCGTCGCCACCAGATTGAACTTGCCCGGCAGATCTGGGAGCGCCGTCACTTCGCACTGAAAACCGAGCTGACCGAACCAGTCGGCCAGCAGCCGGATCACCGCCTCGTTGCTCTGATCCCACTTGGGATCCGTGCTGCTGATAGAGGGAATCGCAATAATATTCTTATAAAGTGAAAAAAAATCCAGATTGGCCATCAGCTCCTCCTTGCGTCCCCGGAATGTTTCTGTTAGAAAATACAAATGCAAAGCGAGTGCATGAATATTCTGTAATTTTACCTGAATATCTGGCTCATCAACAAAGGCTTCTAGTTGTAAGGGAAAGTTAATGTTCTGTCACCTGATCTATAACCGACGACACACACCCGCCTGAATTGCCCCTCCGCACTTGTGCAAAGGGGCGCTCGAACACCCTTGTGCACTGCAGCGTCATGCTGTGAATCTCGAACTCTGACTTGGAATATTCAACATGCTTAACACCGTTATCGTCGGTGCCAGTGGCTACGCGGGAGCCGAACTGGCCGCACTGGTACAGAACCATCCACAACTCAAGCTGTTCGGCCTCTATGTCTCCGCCGGCAGTCAGGATGCCCACAAGCGCTTCTCTTCCCTGCATCCCCAGTGGGTCGGCGCCCTCGATCAGCCGCTGCTGCCGCTGGACGACGACGGCATGACCCGGATCCTGACCCAGGCAGATCTGGTACTGTTGGCCACCGCCCACGAGGTGAGCGCCGAGCTGGCACCCAAGTTTCTCGCCAAGGGGCTGCCGGTGTTCGATCTCTCCGGCGCTTTCCGGGTCAAGGATCAGGGCTTTTACGACAGCTTCTACGGCTTCACCCACGACAGCGAGCAGTGGCTGGATCAGGCCGTCTATGGCCTGGCGGAGTGGAATGCCGATGCCATCGCTACCGCCCAGCTGATTGCGGTGCCGGGTTGTTACCCGACCGCATCGCTGTGCGCCCTCAAGCCACTGCAGCAGGATGGCCTGATTGCCAAGGGGTGGCAGCCCATCATCAACGCCGTCTCCGGGGTTTCCGGCGCCGGGCGCAAGGCAGCCATCAACACTAGCTTCTGCGAAGTGAGCCTCAACCCTTACGGCACCTTCAATCACAGACACCAGCCGGAGATCAGCCACCACCTCGGCAAGGAGGTGCTGTTCCAGCCCCACCTAGGCAATTATGTGCGCGGTATCCTGGCCACCATCTATGTGCAGTTGGCGGACGGCGTCACCCCCACCCAGGTGGATCAGGCCTTCCTCAAGGCTTACGAAGGCAAGCCGCTGGTGCGCCTCACCGGCCAGATGCCCTCCATCCGTGGCGTCGCGGGCACCCCTTACTGCGACATTGCCTGGCAACAGCAGGGCAACATGCTGGTGGTGGTCTCTGCCATCGACAACCTGCTCAAGGGCGCCGCCTCGCAAGCCATGCAGTGCATAAATATCAAATTTGGTTTTGAACCGGCCACCGGCCTGATTTAAGGACTTAGGAAGGATCTCGAACATGGACAAACAGACGTTGGTAATCAAGCTGGGCGGCGCCCTTATCGAGAACGACGAGGCGCTGACCGCCCTGTTCGCCACCCTCAAAACCTTTCTCGACGATCAGCACCGCCCGCTGGTGCTGGTACACGGCGGTGGCTGTCTGGTGGATGACCTGCTCAAGGGGCTGGGTCTCACCTCCACCAAGAAGAATGGCTTGCGGGTGACCCCGTTCGAGCAGATCCCCTTTATTGCCGGGGCACTGGCGGGCACAGCCAACAAGCAGATGATGGCCAAGGCGATCGCCACCGGCATTCCGGCGGTGGGGCTCTGTCTGGCAGATGGCGGCCTCTGTCAGGTCACCCAGCTCGACCCGGATCTCGGCGCCGTCGGCGAGTGCAAACCGGGTAACCCGGCGCTGGTAGCAGGCATCCTCGGTCAGGGCTTCCTGCCGGTGGTGAGCTCCATCGGCATCACAGCCGACGGGCAGCTGATGAACGTCAACGCGGATCAGGCGGCCACCGCCATTGCCGAGGTACTCGGTGCCGATCTGGTGATGCTCTCCGATGTGAGCGGCATCCTCGATGGCAAGGGCAAGCTGGTGCCCCAGCTCGACAAGCTGACCGCGCTGGATCTGATGGAGAAAGGGGTGATCCGCGATGGTATGGCGGTCAAGGTAGAAGCGGCCCTGCACGCCGCCGAGACCCTTAGCAAGCCGGTCTGTGTCGCCAGCTGGCGCTACCCGGATCAGCTGCTCAAGCTGCTGGCTGGCGGCGCGGTCGGCACTCTGGTCAAGATTGCCGATGGCAATCAGGTAGCCCTCTAATCCTCACCGGAACAAGGAATATCCGATGCAACATCTTCTGAAAGACAGTGATCTGAACAAAGCCCAGATTGAAGCGCTGATTGCGCTGGGCAAGGCAGTGAAGGCCGACCCGAAGAAGTACAGCCAGGCGCTGGCGGGCAAGAGCGTGGTCACCCTGTTCGAGAAACCCTCCCTGCGCACCCGGGTCACCTTCGACATCGGCATCGCCAAGCTGGGCGGCCACAGCGTCTATCTGGATCAGCAGAACGGCGCGCTGGGCAAGCGGGAGTCGGTGAAGGATTTCGCTGCCAACCTGTCGCGCTGGTGTGATGCCATCGTCGCCCGGGTGTTCGATCACCAGACCCTGGTCGAGCTTGCTGAACACGGCTCTGTGCCGGTGGTGAACAGCCTGTGCAACCTCTATCACCCCTGTCAGGGGCTGGCCGACTTTATGACCATTGCCGAGCACTACGACGACCTGTCGAAGGTGAAGCTTGCCTACCTCGGTGATGGCAACAACGTCAGCCACTCTCTGCTGCTGCTGGGGGCGACTCTGGGCACCGACGTCACCCTGATCTGCCCGAAAGGCCACGGCCCGGATACCCAGATCTTCCTGCAGGCGCAGGCTCTGGCGGCCAAGTCAGGGGCAACCATCCACATCAGCGATGACGTGGCGGATATCGAAGGGTTCGACGTGGCCTACACAGATACCTGGGTCTCCATGGGCGACAACACCCCGATGGAGCAGGTCAAAGACCTCTTTATGCCTTACCAGATCAACCAGGCCCTGCTCGACCGCACCGGCATCCAGCATGTGCTGCACTGCCAACCGGCCCATCGGGAGCTGGAGATCACTTCTCAGGTGATGGATGGCCCCGCCGCCCTCATCATGGACGAGGCCGAAAACCGGATGCATATCCAGAACGCCGTGTTGCTGACCCTTCTCGGCGGCAAGTAACGCGACACTCAACCTGAATCACGACCCTTTATCGAATCATCATGGAGAGAAGTAAAATGAGCGGAATCAACAAGATCGTACTGGCTTACTCGGGTGGACTGGATACCTCGGCCATCATTCCCTGGCTGAAAGAGCACTATGACGCCGAAATCATCGCCTTCGTGGCCGACGTCGGTCAGGAGCGCGACGATCTGGAAGGGATCGAGCAGAAGGCGATCGCCTCCGGCGCCACCAAGTGCATCATCAAGGATCTGCGGGAAGAGTTCGTCAAAGAGTACGTCTACCCGACCCTGAAGACCGGCGCCGTCTATGAAGGCACCTATCTGCTGGGCACCTCCATGGCCCGTCCGGTGATCGCCAAGGCGATGGTCGAAGCGGCACTGGCGGAAGGGGCTGATGCCATCTCCCACGGTTGCACCGGCAAGGGTAACGATCAGGTGCGTTTCGAAGGCGCGGTCGCCGCGCTGGCGCCCCAGCTGAAAGTGATCGCCCCGTGGCGGATCTGGGACATGCGCTCCCGGGAAGATCTGCTCTCCTATCTGGAGACCCGCAACATCCCCTGCAAGGCGACCCTGAAGAAGATCTACAGCCGCGACGCCAACGCCTGGCACATCTCCACCGAGGGTGGCGAGCTGGAGAGCACCTGGAACGAGCCGTCCGAAGCGGTCTGGCAGTGGACCGTACCGGCCGAACAGGCACCGGATCAGCCGGAGTACGTCAAGCTGACCGTGGCGCAGGGTGAAGTGGTGGCCGTTGACGATCAGCCGCTCAGCCCGCACCAGATCCTGATGACCCTGAACGAGCGTGCCGGCAAGCACGGCGTGGGCCGCATCGACATCACCGAAAACCGGATGGTAGGGATGAAGTCTCGTGGCTGCTACGAGACCCCAGGCGGTACCGTGATGGTCGCCGCGCTGCGCGCGGTGGAAGAGCTGGTACTGGATCGCCCGACCCGCGCCTGGCGGGAGAAGCTGGGTGCCGAGTTCTCCCATCTGGTCTATGACGGTCGCTGGTTCACCCCGCTGTGCAAGGCGATCCTCGCCTCTGCCAACGCCATCGCCGAAGATCTGGACGGTGAAGTGGTGCTGAAGATGTACAAGGGTCAGGTCACTGCGGTGCAGAAGAAGTCGCCGAACAGCCTCTACTCCGAAGACTTCGCCACCTTCGGCGCCGACGAAGTGTATGACCAGAGCCATGCCGAAGGCTTTATCCGTCTCTACACCCTGGCCAGCCGGATCCGCGCCATGAAGGAACAGCATCAGGCCATCGGTGGCGACCACACCCACGGCTAAGCAAGCACGATAACCCGTTGATTCCGTTGAGGGGGCATGGCCCCCTCTTCTACAGGCAGAGGGCATAGCCTCTGACCCATCATCAGCGGGTGTGACAAGAGCGGCAGCGCCTCGGCCGCTTCTGTGAGATAACAGGCTCGCAGAAAAACAGGGCACGATTTCAAGCTCGGTGGCCAGGGCGCCGCCGACAACGCATTCAAGGAGAGCAGTATGGCACTTTGGGGTGGACGCTTCAGTCAGGGAGCCGATAGCCGGTTCAAGCAGTTCAACGATTCGCTGCGGTTCGATTACCGACTGGCGGAGCAGGATATTCAGGGCTCCATGGCCTGGGCTCGCGCGCTGGTGAAAGTGGGAGTCTTGACCGCCGATGAGCAGGGCAAGCTGCAACAGGCGATGGAGGTACTGCTCGCTTCGGTGCAGCAGGATCCCCAGCAGATCCTGAGCTCGGACGCCGAAGATATCCACTCCTGGGTCGAGAGTCAGCTCATCGCCGCCGTCGGCGATCTCGGCAAGAAGCTGCACACCGGCCGCTCGCGCAACGATCAGGTCGCCACCGATTTGAAACTCTGGTGCAAGGCGCAGGGCGAGCTGCTGCTCGGCTCCATCACCGCCCTGCAGCAGGGGCTGGTCGCCTCCGCTCGCGCCAATCAGGCTGCGGTGCTGCCCGGTTACACCCACCTGCAGCGGGCACAGCCGGTCACCTTCGCCCACTGGGCGCTGGCCTATGTGGAGATGCTGGAACGGGATTACTCACGGCTGCAGGATGCCCTCAAACGTCTCGACACCAGCCCGCTCGGCTGCGGCGCGCTGGCGGGCACTGCCTACGCCATCGACCGCGAAGCGCTGGCGCTCGACATGGGCTTTGCCGGCGCCACCCGCAACAGTCTGGATTCGGTCTCCGATCGGGATCACGTAGTGGAACTGATGCACGTGGCGTCCCTCTCCATGACCCACCTGTCGCGCTTTGCCGAAGACCTTATCTTCTACAACACCGGCGAGGCGGGCTTTGTCGAGCTCTCCGATGCGGTCACTTCCGGCTCATCGCTGATGCCGCAGAAGAAGAACCCGGATGCGCTGGAGCTGATCCGCGGCAAGACCGGCCGGGTGGTCGGCGCCCAGATGGGCATGCTGATGAGCCTCAAGGCGCTGCCGCTGGCCTACAACAAGGACATGCAGGAAGACAAGGAGGGGCTGTTCGATGCCCTCGACACCTGGCACGACTGCCTCGATATGGCGGCGCTGGTGCTGATCGATCTGAAGGTGAATGGCGAGCGCACCATGGCGGCGGCGCAGGGCGGCTACGCCAACGCCACCGAGCTGGCGGACTATCTGGTGGCCAAGGGGATTCCATTCCGTGAAGCGCACCATATCGTCGGCGAAACCGTGGTCTTTGCCATCAGTGTGGGCAAACCGCTGGAGGAGCTCTCCATCGGCGAGTTCCAGCGCTTCAGCCCGGTGATCGAGTTCGACGTCTACCCCAATCTGGAACTGGAAGCGACCCTCGCCAAACGGGTCGCCAAAGGCGGCGTCGCCCGCGAGCAGGTAGAAGCGGCCCTCACTGCCGCCGAACAGTGGCTGGCCAAACGGGTGGGTTAAGCCAACCGGCTTGTCATTCGAACTAGAAAGCAAAACGGCAACCTCGGTTGCCGTTTTTTATTGCTCACCGCCGTTCACGCGCTAGCATTGAGCAGTTTGCCCACCCCCTCCCCCTTGCCATTGGGCAGGGTCTGTTTAAAGGCTCCGAGCAGCTGGTCGAGGTTGAGATTGCTGGCACCGAGGGAATCCTTGAGGGTATCGAGTTCACTTTGCAGCACATCGAGGCGGGTACTCTGGGTGCCGCTCGCCAGCTGGTTGCGGGCGCTATCGATGGCGGCTGGGAGTGACTGACCGCTATTTTCCTGCCCCAGAGTCTGCATCAGCTCACCCATAAAGTGGTTGATGGCAGCGCGATTTTGCTCGCTATTGGCATCCTTGATGCCGAGTCGCTGGAACAAACTCTGGACGGTCGGGGCGAGGTGCTCCTCCTGTACGGCAGGCTGCACGGGCTGGGGTTTGCTACTGCTGCCAAGCAGCTGGCTACCCAGCTTGAGGGCGATCGAGGCAAGGGGAAACAGGCTGCTGATCATGATATCTCTCCGCGACAACGACCCTTGATTGTGTTGCCAAGAGGAGTGCATAAGCGGGGCCAAAATTTAGTGAACAGCACAGGGCGAAACCAACCCATTGAGCCACCGAGTGATTTGAATCGCCGCCTTGTGTTAGTGGGCATTGCGGCTGAGGTCATCACAAGAGAGCCGAGCGGCCAGCGGCTGCCGCTGCAGATCGAAGCGGCAAAGGGGCATTGCCGCAGCAAACCGGAGGCGGCAGGGCTCCTCTTCGCTATATGCCGGTACATGCCCGCCATCCCCTCGATTACGTCATTTTTCATTCATGAAACTTATGGCTATTAAGATCATGTGAATTTTCTTATCTAATATGTTCGCGCAAGATGGCTCTCAAACCGGATTTGCCGTCACCGCAATGCTGGCCGGCAGCCGCCTTCTTCCTGCCTCTTTCGTTTATGGAGTCGCTATGTCCCTGATCACCCCCTATATCTCCCCCGAAGTCAGCCAGCTGGCTCCCGGCTTTCGCGCTTTGAGCATCACGGTGCAGGCCGCCGCCGTGGTCGACCCGAACGTGGGGGCGCGCGCCCTTGATGAAGCCTGCACCGCCATGCTGACCGCCGATGTGCCGTGGGCAGAGGCGCATCTCGCCGCCTGGGGCGAGCTGTTCAGAAAATTTGGCGCCAAGCCGCAGCGGACTCCCTGTTCCGCCGAGGCTCTGAGAAAGCGGGTCGCCCGCGACGGCAACCTGCCCGCCATCGATCCCGTGGTCGATCTCTACAACGCCATCAGTATCCGCTACGCCATTCCGGTGGGGGGCGAAAACCTGCTTGCTTATGAGGGACTACCGCGACTGGTGGTAGCCGATGGCAGCGAGCAGTTCGATACCATGAAGGGGGGCGAGCCCGCACACGAATCTCCGGAACCCGGCGAGGTGGTCTGGCGGGATGACAAGGGGGTCACCTGTCGGCGCTGGAACTGGCGGCAGGGTGTGCGTACCCGACTCAGTGTCGATTCGGGCCAGATGTGGTTTATTCTGGAGAGCCTGCCCGAGATGCCGCTGGCTGCGCTGCATGAGGCGGGGGAAAAACTGGTCGCCGGACTGCGGGAGATGATGCCGGAAGCGGTGATCACACAGAGCCTGTTCGGCGATGTTGAGTAAATAGAAGGACGAGCCAACTCGTCACCGATAGATACAGAGAGGGGCGCCACAGCGCCCCTCTCTCTTTTCACCCTGCTCAGCCCAGCAGTAGATAGAGCTGGTGAGCCGCCACCCCGGCGCACAAGCCGCCGACCGTGTGGGCGACAATGGCGCGGGAGGTGAGGTGGCGATAGCCGAGGGCATCGAGCATGGCGGTGTGGGTGCTCAGGAAGCCACTCCAGCACATCCCCATGGCGGTAAACACCGCGACCTCGTTACCGGTGATCCACCCTTTGGCAATAAAAGGCGGCACCAGTGACATGGCGGCACCAACCGCACCGAGGGAGGTAGCCGGGAAGGCAACCAGCTCCGGCTGCTGGAAGCCGAACAGCAGGTCAAACAGCCAGCTCACCTTGGCGGCCAGCACTGGCAGCAGGGCTACCCCCTGAAACGCTTCGCCGGTATAGCCCTTGTCGCCGGGGCCGAAGGTGAGCAGCATCACGAAGGTACTGATGATCAGCACCCCGGGGATCACCGCCATCCCCAGCTCCACGCCAGATTTGCCGCCATCGAGCAGTGAGTTGAGGATCCTCAGCCAGCCGGGAGCCACCTCTTTGGTCACCCCTACCTTGCGGCCGTCGGACGATACAGCGTCATCGTTCAGCACTTCCCCCACCAGTGGGCGGATCATCCGTTGCATCAATCGGGTAGAGACCACCGAGCCCACCAGAGCACCCAGCAGCCCGATCAGCGCCGCGCTGGCGGTGGATTCACCGCTCGGCAGCTGCAAGGTGGCCATAAAGGTCACCACGATCAGCCCCATGCCGAAGGCGGTGCCGAAGTTGGTCAGCGACACCAGTTGCCACGGAGTGAAGCCTTTGCGAAAGCGGCTGTCCTTGGCGAGGCTGATCACCGCCGGGTTGTCGGAGAAGAAAGTCATCAGGGCCGCCAGCGCGGTGCGACCGGGCAGGCGAAACACCGGCTTCATCAGGGGGGCCAGCAGCACTTCCAGCAGGCGGATCACCCCGAACTCGCTCAAGAGCTGGCTCAGGGCACCGGAGAGCACCGTAATCCCCATGATAAAGAGCACTGTATTGAGCAGCAGCTGGTGGGCGGTATTGAACAGGGTGTTGACCATGGCAGAGAGGCCCATCTGGCTGCCGAGGTAACCGAACAGGCTGCCAAGAATAAGCAGTACCAGCACGGGTTCCATCCAGTTTCGCATGGCGGCAAGTCGCCCCTTTGACTCTATAACTACATGATTTTCCATATCTATCCTGCGGTTCATCTGTGCGTGTGTGGTTGTTTTTATGGTTAAAAAATGGCTGCGCCAAATAGAAAAAAGCCCTTGTCTTGCGACAAGGGCTTTTTGAATTGGCTCCTCCTACTGGACTTGAACCAGTGACATACGGATTAACAGTCCGCCGTTCTACCGACTGAACTAAGGAGGAATTGTAATTGGTGCCCAGAGACGGAATCGAACCGCCGACACGGGGATTTTCAATCCCCTGCTCTACCGACTGAGCTATCTGGGCAAATGGTGCCGGCTACCGGAATCGAACTGGTGACCTACTGATTACAAGTCAGTTGCTCTACCTACTGAGCTAAGCCGGCACACTTTAAACCATTGTGCATGAACAAATTTTTTATTTCATGGCACCAAAATTGGTGCCCAGAGACGGAATCGAACCGCCGACACGGGGATTTTCAATCCCCTGCTCTACCGACTGAGCTATCTGGGCGTGGGCGCTATTAAACGGATTTTAAGGCGGATGGTCAACGGGAAATTTCACTTTTTGTCTCGTTCGTCTCTTTTTTGCGCAACATCGTCCATTTCTACCACTTCTTCGGCACAGGCCGCGCCTTTTCGCCCCCAGACTCTGGGTTCCTCTCCTTTGAGCAAGCGGGAGATATTCTCGTGATGGCGGATCAGGATGAGGCAGGAGAGCAGGGAGACTGGCAAGGTATATTCGGGTTTGAGCAGGTAGGTAAAGAGCGGCGTCAGCAGCACGGTAATGATGGAGGCCAGCGAGGAGTAGCCGCTCACCAGCAGCACCAGCAGCCAGGTGCCAATCACGGCGCCCCCCATGGTGAAACCGATGGGCATCATGGTGCCCAGTGCCGTGGCAACCCCTTTGCCACCACGAAAATGAAAGAAGATGGGGTACATATGGCCGAGACAGGCGGCGACCCCGATAAAGCCGAGGTAGACGGGTTTGATCTGCAGATACCAGGCGAGATAGACGGGCACAGTGCCCTTGAGCACATCGAGCAGCAGCACCACCAGCGCCGCCATACGGCCACCGAGGCGCAGCACATTGGTTGCCCCCGGATTGTGGGAGCCATGATCCCGCGGGTCGGGCAGACCGGTGCAACGGGAGACCAGCACAGCACTGGATAGTGAACCACCCAGGTAGGCCAGAATAATCATCAAAATCGTCAGGGCCGTCATCTTGGTCGTTTTTACCACGATATGAATGGGGTATGATGCGGGCCACATACGCTGGCATGGGCCCATGCCCACCCAGAGCGCCTCGGCAAGCCTGTTGCCCGGCCAGCATCCCTGCGCTGTCATCACAGCCCATCAAGAGTAAAGAAGAAGTACAGTCATGGACAAGGTGTTTATTCGCGGACTCGAAGTTTTGACCACCATCGGTGTATATGAGTGGGAGAAGGGCATTCGCCAAAAGCTCCGTTTTGACCTCGAGATGGGGTTCGACAACCGCCCCGCGGCAGCAACCGACGACATCAATCTGGCACTGGATTATGCCGACCTCTCCAACAAGATTTGCGCCCATGTCACCGGCAAGGTGGTCGAACTGGTCGAAACCATGGCCGAGCAGGTTGCCATGCTGGTTCTGACCGACGAGCGGGTACTGTGGGTCAAGGTGACCCTCACCAAGCCGGGCGCCGTACCCAATGCCGCCGGGGTCGGTGTCGAGATCCTGCGCCATCGCACCCCGGCCGCGAGCAGCAACTGATGACCACCATCTATATCAGCCTCGGCTCCAACATCGAGCGGGATCGCCATATCCGTGCCGGACTCGATGCCCTGCACGCCGAATTTGGCGAGCTGCGGGTCTCCCGGGTATTCGAGAGCGAAGCGGTCGGCTTCAACGGCCGCCCCTTCTACAACCTGGTGGCGGCTGCCAAGACCGATCTGCCGCTGACCACCGTCTGCCAGCGACTGCGGGCCATGGAGTTCGCCCACGGCCGCGAGCCGGATGCCAAGAAGTTCGCCCCGCGCACACTGGATCTCGACCTGCTGCTCTATGGCGATCTGGTCTGCGACACCCCGCTGGTGCTGCCGCGCGGTGAAGTGCTCACCAACGCCTTCGTGCTATGGCCGCTGGCCGAGCTGGCCCCCAAACTGCGCCACCCCGTCGATGGCCGCACCATGGGCGAGCTGTGGCAGGCCTATGACAAGACCTCCCAGCAGCTGTGCCCCATTCCCTTTCACTGGGAAGCGTGCGAATTGCAGCATCACTGATCCGCAAGGGCGCCTCACGGCGCCCTTGTTGTTTCCACAGACAGGGTTGCTTATCACGGATAAGAAAGTGTCATTGGGCCTGACCCTGCGAGGCTGGCAGGATAGCGCCCACTACAGGAGAACCCCATGCCACTCGATACCATTCACCACTTCAACTGCCAGCTGCTGGCCGAACTGCCCCACCAGCGCTATGAGCATGAACCCATTCTCGACTACGCCACTGATGAAAAGGTCAAAGCCCGCCTCGGCTGGCAGGCGGAGTTCAGCAAGACCCTGTTTCTCAAGTTCAAGGATGGCCGCTTCGCCCTGCTGCTGACCCACAGGGACGGACGGCTCGACAACAAGGCAGTCAAGGCCGCACTCGGTGTCAAGCCCTCCATCTGCACCGCCGAAGAGATGCAGGCGGAGATCGGCTGCCTGCCGGGGGCGGTCTGCCCCTTCCTGCCCCGCGCCGATATTCCGCTACTGGTGGATCCGCAACTGCTCAACCACACCGCCTTCACCTGGACTCCGGGCCACCCGGAGCAGACCTTTCTGCTGGCGACCGAGCATCTGGCCGAAGTGCTGGCGCAGCTCCCCTGCCAAGTCAGCTATCTGCCCGCCCCGATGGCGTAGCCCCATCGCGCGCCAGCTGGGCGAAGATCAGCGCCGCCAGCATGGAGAGCAGCCCGACACAGAGGTAGGTCAGATGGAACCCGGCCAGCCACTGGCCGTTGGCCGCTGAGGTACCCGCCGAGAAGAGCCCGAGCAGGCTGGCGGCAATCGCCACCCCCAAACTCATGGAGAGCTGCATCACCACCGAGAGCAGACCGTTGCCACTGCTGGCCAGGGTCGGGCTGAGATCTTGCAGCGTGAGAGTGTTCATGGCGGAGAACTGCAGCGAGTTGATGGCGCCGAAGATCGCCAGCCAGCCCAGCAAGACCCCGTAGGGGAGCTGGTTGTCGATAAAGTAGAAGCTGGCGATCATCGCCCCCAGCAGCAGGGTGTTGCCGATCAGAATGCGGCGATAGCCCACCTTCGGAATCAGCTTGTTCACCAGCGTCTTGGTCAGCATGGCGCCAATCACCGTGGGGATCATGGTCATCCCTGCCTTGCTCGGGGAGAAACCGAGCCCCAGTTGCAGAAACAGCGGGGTGAGGAACGGCATGGCGCCGCTGCCGAGGCGGGCAAACAGGTTGCCCCAGATGCCGATGGCAAAGGTGGTGGTCTTGAACAGGCTCAGGCTAAAGAGCGGCTGCTGTGCATTGGCGGCATAGAGCCAGTAGCTCGCCATCGCCGCCAAGCCGAAGATCAGCGCAAACAGCGCCCAACCGGTGGAGATGCTGTGCTCCCCCAGACCCTGCAAGCCCACCGACACCAGCACCATGCCGACGCTGAACATCACAAAGCCCTGCCAGTCGAACCGGGCGGTCTGCTGCCGCAGCTCCGGCATAAAGTGCCAGCTGGCGATAAAGCCGAGCAGCCCCACCGGCAGGTTGATGAGAAACACCCAGTGCCAGCTCGCCACTTCCACCAGCCAGCCACCGAGCGCCGGCCCCATCAACGGGCCGAGCAGCCCCGGAATGGTGACAAACGACATCACCCGCAGCAGCTCGTGCTTGTCATAGACCCGCAGCACCGCCAACCGTCCCACCGGCATCAGCAGGGCGCCGCCAATCCCCTGCAACACCCGGGCGGCCACCAGCATGGAGAGGGAATTGGAGGCGGCACAGGCGAGCGAGCCGAGGGTAAAGAGCGAGATGGCGGCCAGATAGATGCGACGGGTGCCGAATCTGTCAGCCAACCAGCCGGAGGCCGGGATCAGCAGCGCCACCGTCAGCATGTAGGCAATGATCACCGACTGCATCTGCAGCGGGCTCTCCCCCAACGTCTCGGCCATGCTGGGCAGGGCGGTGTTGAGAATGGTGCCATCCAGTGCCTGCATAAAGAAACCGACCGCCGCCAGCAGGGGCAGCCACTTGCGCTGGGCATCTGTCACTGTGTGGCTCATTGCCACCTCCATTATTTTTGCGGGGGAGCGGCGGCGGTCAGGAAGAGATCGACACAACTCAGGGTCCAGGCATCCTGCTCGGCAGCGCTCTGGGTCAACGGCAGACCCAGCTCACGGAGCATTCGCTCCTTGCCCTGCCACATCAGCAACAGCTGCAAGGCGGCCTGTTCGCTGTCTTGATGGCACAGCAGGCCTTGCTGCTTCTGCTGCTCCAGCCAGTTGGACAGCATCTTGGTCACATAGAGCGGGCCCGCCTCGAAAAAAAGGGTGGCCAGCTGGACATCGTTGCAGCTGATGCAGGTGCGAAAGATATTGATGGCATCATCGCTCAGGATCAACTTGCGAAAGCTGCGACCAAAGGCAATCAGGCTCTCCCGTACGTTGTTGCCACGCAGCAACACCTCCGGCATCAGCTCACTGCTGACGCACTTGCTGCCCACCGCTTCGGCAAACAGCGACTCCTTGTTGGCAAAATGGCTGTAGACCGTCTGCTTGGAGACGCCCGCTTCACTGGCCACCATGTCCATGCTGACCAGATGCAGACCGTGCTGACAGAAGAGCCGCCCGGCAGCATCGAGGATCGCAGCCCGCTTCTGCTGACTACGGGGTGAAATGTTCATTTTTCCTCCACAATCAAACTGGACAGTCTAGTTTCGAAAAACTAGACTCACCGGTGTGATTTGATGTTATGTCAACCAGAGGATGATGTCATGACACTTTGCTTAATCCTGCTGGCGCTGTTACTGAGTGGCTGCAGCCCGGTCACAGAGTCAGAAGAAACACCCACCCTGACCCGGGTGATCGCCCAGCCGCTGCAAGCCAGCGATCACTACCCGGTGCTGCACCGCTTCAATGGCCGGGTGATCGCCCCCGAGCACAGCCAGATAGGCTTCGAGCAGGCAGGGCGGATCGCCACTCTGCACAAGGGACGCGGAGAGCCGGTCGCGGCTGGCGAACTGCTGGCCACACTGGATACCCGGCTGCTGGCAGTGGAAGCCAAAGAGCTGGCCGCCCGAGCAGCCCAGAACGAGGCCGAGCTGACCCTTGCCCGACAGACGCTCGACCGGCTCACCGCCCTGCGCCAGCAGCAGTTCAGCTCCCGTCAGGCGCTGGATGAACAGCAAGGCAAAGTCCGCATGCTGGAGGCAAGCGCCAACCAGCTGGCCGCAGCCCTGGAAGCCAACCGGGTCAAACAGGAGAAATCACAGCTGCGCGCCCCCTTCAACGGAATTGTGGTCAGCCGCGAGCAGGCATTGGGGGCCGTGGTGGCCGCAGGTCAGCCTCTCTTCTCCCTGACCCGCAGCGGCCAGTGGGAGGCCGATATCGGCGTGCCGGTGAAACAGGCCGAGTCCCTGATCGTCGGCCAACGCTATCCCCTGCAAAGCGGGGCGCAATCACTGGAGGGGCGCCTGCTTAATCTGGGGGTACAAGTGGACGGGCAGACCCACACCCGCACCGCCCGCTTCCAGCTGACCCGGGGCGGCGAACAGCTGGCAGAGGGGCAACTGATCACCCTGTTGCATCAGACCCGCGAGCCCACCCGCGCCTACGAGGTGCCGCTCACCGCGCTGACCCAGGGATTGCGCGGCAGCTGGACCCTTTATCTGCTCAATGACGAAACGCCACCCCGGGTGGTCAGTCGGGACGTAACCCTGCTGCAGCAAGATGGCGAGCGGGCCTGGATCAGTGGTGCCCTGAACGGACAAGAACAGCTGGTGACCGATGGCCTGCATAAACTGGTGCCGGGCCAGCAGGTCACCCTGACAACCAGCGTGGAGCATCAGGCAGGCCATCCGGAGCCACAGTCATGATCCGCCCGTTTATCGAGAATGGCCGCCTGCTGCTGTTGACGGTCGCGCTGCTGCTGACGGCTGCCCTTGCTGCATTGCAGACCCTGCCCAGAACCGAAGATCCCCAGCTCACCAGCCGTTTTGCCAGCGTGGTTACCCACTTCCCCGGGGCCAGCGCCGAGCGGGTGGAGGCGCTGGTGAGCGAGCCTATCGAGAACCGGCTGCGGGCCCAGAGCGAGATCAAGCTGATCGAGTCGAGCTCTCGCCCCGGTCTCTCCATCATCAATCTGGAGCTCAAGGATGAGGTCAGCGATGTCGAGCCCGTCTGGTCCAGAGTCCGTGACCGGCTGGCAGATCTTGCCGCCGGACTGCCAGCCGGCGCCAGTGCCCCCAAGCTGGATGATGAGAAAGGCTATCCCTTCACCCGGCTGGTCAATGTGGTCTGGCGCGGACCGGGCCTGCCGCAGCTGGATCGCCTCGCCCGTTACAGCGCCGAGCTGGAACGCCGGGCTCGCCAGCTGCCGGGTACCGAATACGTCGAGCGGGTCGGGGCACCGCAGGAGGAGATCGAGGTGCGGTTCGATCCCCTCGCCCTCAGTGCCAGCGGCATGAGTGGCGAACAGCTTGCCCAGGCGCTGAGCGGTGCCGATGCCAAAGTGGCCGCCGGGGAGTTGCAGGGCAGCCACAATCGCTTTCAGGTGGAGATCCGCGGCGCCCTCGATACCCTGGAGCGGATCCGCCAGATCCCGCTGCGAACCGGCGAGCAGGGCCAGACCCTGCGCCTTGGCGATCTTGCCGAGGTAAGACGTACCCTGCACCAGCCGGAGAGCCAGCTGGCTTTTGCCAATGGTGAACGGGCCGTGGTGGTCGGCCTGCGCATGGCACAGGATCACCGCATCGACCTCTGGTCGGCACGGGTCGATACCATGCTGGCCCAGCTGCAACAGGACTTGCCGGATAATATCGGCCTCGTCACCAGCTTCGATCAGCAGCGTTATACCGATCAGCGGCTCGACACCCTGCTCATCAACATTGTGCAGGGCTTCCTCATCATAGTGGCCGTGCTGCTGGTGACCTTGGGAGTCAAGGCCGCCATTATCGTGGCCCTGTCGCTGCCGCTTACCGTAGCGTTCTCATTCGCCTGCATGAACCTGATCAATTTGCCCATTCACCAGATGTCGGTCACCGGTCTGGTGGTGGCGCTCGGGATCATGGTGGACAACGCCATCGTCATGGCGGATCGGGTGCAGTATCAGCGCCGTCACGGCATGGCCATGAGTGCCGCCGCACTGGAAGCCATCGGCCACCTCTGGCTGCCACTGCTGGGCTCCACCCTCACCACCATGCTCGCCTTTATGCCGATCATTCTGATGCCGGGCCCGGCGGGCGAGTTTGTCGGCGGTATCGCCTGGGCGGTGATCTGCTCGCTGCTGGGATCCTACCTCATCGCCCACACCCTGGTGGCTGGCCTCGCAGCCCGCTGGATTGGCAGTGATCAGGGGGGACGCTGGTATCAGGATGGCTTGCACCTGCCCCGGGTGAGTGCCCGTTTCCAGCAGAGCATCGCCATGGCGCTGGCTCACCCCTGGCGAACCCTGCTGTTGGTCAGTCTGCTGCCCCTGCTCGGTTTCTGGGTGGCGGGCCGCCTCACCGAACAGTTCTTTCCCCCTGCCGACCGGGACATGATCCACATCGAGGCCAGCCTCTCCCCACAGGCGAGCCTGACGCGCACCCGCGAGCTGGCACTGGGGATCTCCGCCGAGCTGGCCAGCCTCCCCGAGCTGGTTCGTCAGGATTGGGTGGTGGGCGACAACGCCCCCAGCTTCTACTACAACCTGGTGCCCAGAAAACAGGGGCGGGCCGATTACGCCCAGGGGATGATCACCCTGCAGGATGCCAATGCTGCCGAGCGGCTCATTCCACAACTGCAGCAGCGGCTCGATGCAAGATTTCCCGAAGCGCAGATCCTGGTGCGCAAGCTGGAACAGGGCCCGCCCTTCAATGCCCCGGTCGAGCTGCGGCTGTTTGGCCCCGACCTCGAACAGCTGCACCGTCTGGGAGAGGAGCTTCGCAGTCTGCTCGCCAATACCCCGGCCGTGGTGCAGACCCGCGCCACCTTGCAGGCAGGGGCCCCCAAACTCTGGTTGCAGGTCGATGAGGAGGCCGCCCGACTGGCAGGCATGAGCCTGACCGATGTTGCCTCCCGGCTGGCGGGCGCACTGGATGGCAGGTTGGGCGGCACTGTGCTGGAAGGCACCGAGTCAATCCCGGTTCGGGTGCGACTGGCCGAGCCCTTGCGTCAGGATCCGGATGCACTGCTCAATGTGCCGCTGTCGCTCACCGGCACCGGCCAGCAAGGGGCAGCCAATCTCACCTTGCGGGCGCTGGCCACTCCCGAGCTGCTGCCAAGCTGGGGGGAGATCAGCCGTCGGGATGGTGAGCGGGTCAATGTGCTGGAGGCCTATCTGGCGGTCGGCGTACTGCCGCAAACTGTGCTGGAGCAGGTCAAAGAGAGGCTGGCCACCAAGGCGCTGGCGTTGCCGCCGGGCTATCGACTGGAGTTTGGCGGGGAAGCCGCCAAGCGGGATGAATCGGTGGGCAATCTGATGGCCCATGTCAGCCTGGTCGCCGTGCTGCTGGTGGCGGTGCTGGTGCTCAGCTTCAACTCGTTCCGGCTGGCAGGCATCGTCACCCTGGTGGCGATCCAGTCGGCGGGGCTCGGGCTGCTGTGGGTCTGGCTGCTGGGGTACCCCTTCGGGTTTACGGTGATCATCGCCCTGCTGGGACTGATGGGGCTGGCCATCAACGCCGCCATCGTCATTCTGGCCGAGCTGAAGGCAGACCCGCTGGCACAACAGGGCAATCTGCCGCAGATCCGCGATCTGGTGGCCGGTTGCAGCCGCCACATCGTCTCGACCACCATCACCACTGTGGGCGGCTTCATCCCGCTATTGCTGGGGGGCGGCGGCTTCTGGCCCCCCTTTGCCATCGCCATCGCAGGTGGCACAGCGCTGGCGACCCTGCTCTCGTTCTACTTTGTGCCGGTGGCGTTTGTGCTGTTCAACCGCCGCCGTCCTGACCCGATGCAGGAGAGTTGCAACGCGCAAGATCAGTTGTCGGGCTGACCCAGCATGGCTTTGAGCCGCTCTTCCAGAGTGAGCTCGGGGGCCTTGAGGGTCGCCATAAAGAGCTGCTCGATACCGGCCTTGTCCTGACTTTTCACGATAAACACCAGTCGGGACTGGGCCTTGCCCTCCGGCCAGTCGCCCAGCGCCTGCAGCGGATAGAGCTGGCCGTGGACGCCGTGGATCACCACCGGCTGGCTCTCTCCTTCCAGCTGCAAGATCCCCTTGAGGCGCAGCAGGGCATCGCCGTATTGGGCCTGCACCGCATCGATGGCGGCCAGCAGGCGAGAGGGCTTGAGCGGCTCACCGATACGCAGGGAGAAACTCTCGATGTTGCCGTGCTCGAAGTGGGTGGGCGCAGCTGTGCCCACCTTGGCGGCGAACGGTTGCATCTTCGGCTGCATCGGTGATGCCAGCCCCTGCTTGGGGGATTCGGTGCGCAGCCAGGCCTGCAGCTGGCGCACATCGCGCCCCGCCGCTTCGTTGTAGGCGCCGAGCTTCTCCAGCACTGCTGGCGACAGTTCGCCATTGGTCACCCGCTCGATCGGGGCCGCCGGATTGAGGGCCGCCAGCTGGGCTTCGACCCGCGCCAGCTGTTCGTCCTCCACCAGATCCCCCTTGCTCACCACCAGCAGATCCGCCAGCGCCACCTGTTTCACCGCTTCATATTGAGCCGCCAGCTGCTGCTCGATATGGCCGGCATCCACCACGGTGACAGTGCCATCGAAGCGGTAGCGCTGGGCGATAAAGCCCTCTTCCCTCAACGTGAACAGCACAGGGGCCGGATCTGCCAGACCGGTGGTCTCGATAATCAGCCGCTTGAACGGTTTGATCTTGCGCTGGATGGCCTTCATAAAGAGCCCCTGCAGCGCCTCCACCAGAGAGCCCTGCACCGAGCAGCAGATGCAGCCGGAGTCGAGCAGCATCACCTGCTCATCCACCTGTTGCACCAGATGGTGATCCAGCCCCACTGAGCCGAACTCGTTGATCAGCACGGCGCACTCGCCAAGCTCCGGCTGCTTGACCCAGTGGTTGAGCAGCGTTGTCTTGCCGCTGCCGAGAAAGCCGGTCAGCAGGGTCACTGGGATACGGGTATCTTGCATATCGGTCATGTCAGATCCTTACCGGTTGGCAAACAGGTCGCTGAGCCAGCGGTTTTCAAAGCGGCCATGGGGATCGAGTTCGGCTTTCAACGCCACGAAGTCGTTCCAGCGCGGCAGCAGGGCCGGGAAGTCATAGAGATCCATCGCCAAGTGCTTGCCGAAGTGGGGAATGCCGCCAAGCGGCGACAGCAGTTGTTGCAGCTCGCGCATCTGCTCCATGGAGCCGTTGACGAAGGTGCCGTCCGCCGCCAGATAGACCAGAAAACCGATCCAGCAGACCGACTGGCCATAGGCGGCGCTGAGCCAGGCCTCGGAAGGGCCGGTGCAGCGCAGGATAAAGGGGTAGTGCAGTACGCCCGGATTGGCCTGCTGCCACGCTTGCAGAGTCTCCAGCGCCTCGTTCATGCGATGAAGCGGCACCGCCACCTCACAGTTGATCTGGGGGGCCGGGATCCCCTTGCAGAGAATTTGGTAGACGTTACCCACCAGATCGGAGGCATCCTTGAAGCGGCGCACCGTCTCGAAGTGCTCGCCAGCCAGCGCCTCATCCTTGGTGTCTTTCGCCATCTTCTGCAAGGTGGCATCAATGGTGGCATTCATGCGGGCGTCGATATCGCCATCCAGCAGCAGCGGCTCGCTACCCGCGACCCGGTAACGGGCCACCTCCTCATCAGAGGCGGGATCCACCAGCCAGATGTGGCTCTCGCCGGTCCAGGCAAACCACCAGCTCTTCACAAAGCCGTGCTCACGGTTGAGCCGCTCGTTGTGTTCCAGCAGGAAGGGGTAATCGGTGGTGAACTTGGTGCAGCGCATAATGCGGTTGGACACGGTGCGCAGGGTGACGTCGAGCAGGATGCCGAGCATCCCCATCCCCATCACGAAGGCGCCGAAGCGCGGATCGGTGCGATCCACCCGGATGATGTCGCCACTGGCCAGCATCACCGTCATCGCCTCTACCGCATCGCACAGGGCAGACTGATGCAGCCCCTGACCGTGGGTGCCGGTGCTGAGGGCACCGCCCAGGGTCTGGATGCCGATAACCCCGGGGGAAGCCGGCAGCATCCGCTCCATGGCGATCAGCTCGGCATAAACGGTATCGAGCGGCGTCCCCGCCTGATAGGTCACGGTATCGGCCGTTTTCGCCAGCTGGCCGCGCAGGTGGTGCAAGTCCACCAGCAGTGCCTGACTGCCCTCGGCATAGACGCTGTGGATGGGTTCGAAGGAGAGGCCGGAACCGATAAGGCGCAGCTTGCGCTCGGGGTATTCCCGCAGCAGCGCTTGCAGCTCGTCGCGGCTTTTCGGGCGCCACACCTGATCCAGCGCCCCGAGGGGATTGGTTCTCGACCAGTTGAACAGCACCTCCCGATTACCGATCGCCTTGATGCTGTGAAATGCCTGGAACTGAACCGTCATACCGCGCCTCATCTTTTACTGACGTCAAAATGAGCGCCGATTCTACCGAAAAGCGAGCCGCAAGGCATGGAAAACAAGCCCCTGCACTCGAGGGGGGATAGGGAGAGAGCACTTCCCTACCCTGCCAGACGGGAGCGAGGCCGCCCGTCTGTCACCGATAAATCAGGTGGCGTTCGGGATGCCTCGTACCCCATCTGGCTGCCGGGTTTGTGCCTCTTCCGGCAGCAGCTCCTCGCAGAACTGGCGCAGCGGCATGGGGCGGGCAAACAGGTATCCCTGCAGATAGTCTACCCCTTTGGCCCTGAGGTAGTCAGCCTGACGCTCACTCTCCACCCCTTCCGCCACCAGCGCCAGACCGAGCCGGGTCGCCAGATCGATCACGTTGTCCACGATATGTTCCGAGAGGGACTCGGTACCGATGCGGGCGATAAAGGATTTGTCGATCTTGAGGTAATCCACATGAAACTGCTGCAGGTAAGCCAGGCTGGAGTGGCCGGTGCCAAAGTCGTCGATGGCGAGTTTGACCCCCATCTCGTCCAGCTGGCGGAATAGGGAGAGGGTCTGGGGATCTGACATCAGCAACTCCCGCTCGGTCAGCTCCAGCACCAGTACCACCTTGCCGGGGAGGAAGTGGCCGAGGAAGGCGCGGCACTCGGCCAGCAGGGCAAAATCGTGGCAATGAGCGGCGCTGATGTTGAAACTGATATGAAACCCATCGGGCAACTGCTCCTGAGAGCGGTTCAACCGTGTCGCCACCTGCTTCATGATATGGGTGGTCATGGGGACGATCAGTCCCGACTCCTCCGCTTGCGGAATAAAGAGATCGGGCCGAATCACCCCTTCATTGACATGCTCCCAGCGCATCAGCACCTCGGCGCCCATCATCTTGCCGTCGTGGCTGGCAATCAGCGGCTGCAGATAGGGAACAAACTCCCTGGCCCGCAGGGCACGTCGCAACTCATCTGTTGGCGAGCCGGGCCGCCCCAGCACCCACCACACCAGCCAGGCCAGCAAAAGCGAGGAAACCGCCAGCCACGACAGCGCCACATGCCGCGCGGCCCACAGCGACTTCCAGTAGACCGGCATGGCATAACCGGCATGGATGGTGAAAGGATAATGGGATGAGGTGAGGGCCTGGCTGATCCCGCGATGGAGGGTGGGCGCCTCGCTCAGATAGCGGCCAGACTCATTGAGCCAGGCCGACCCCACCTGAAGATAGAGCGCACTGGATTTTCCGCTCATGGAGAGCATGAAGCTGAGCTGGGTACTGTCGATGGCGCTCAAGGCGGCATCCTTGCCCTGTTCGGTGCGCACTACCAGCAGCGGGTGATTTTGCCGCACCCGGTTGCCACTCATCAGCAGCAGCTTGCGGCCGGTGTAGATGGAGCCATCATCGGCATCATTGGCCTCACCAAACAGCGAGGTGCAATTAATGATGCCGTTTCGCACCAGATTGACCGAACGCAGGAAGGGCTCGATGGCGACCTTCTTGCGCAGCACCAGCAGATTGTCGCGACAGGGAGCATTCACCAGAGGCAGCACGGAGCGATTGGCCTGCTCCGCATGATCCAGCATCGACTCCATCAGGGTTCTTGCCTTGTGGGCCGAGGCGCTGGATTCCGCTTTCAGCTCCTGCACATAATTGCTGTGGATGAGCCAAGCTCCCACCAGCAGCGGCAGGGTAAAGACCAGCAAGGCACCGCCGAAGCGTAACCCGGTTCGGGAGAGATCGATCCTGAACAGAAACATAAAGAACCACGCCGCAATTCGTCAGGCCTGCCAACGCAAGCACCCAGTGAACAGATATCCACTTTCCCTCGATAACGATGCCTCATCATTACCGCACATAACCGAACAACATAACCCAAAGCGTTTATAAAACGAACCACCAAACAGGTGGTTGGATCTCTCTAGCAAGGATCGTGCAAACAATCTTCAAAAAATACGGTGAATAACACACAAATAAATAATGCCGCGTAAATACGCGGCATTATTGGCTTCTTATCGCACAAATCGCGCAAGAACTCCGTTAAACGGCTTGCTGCAGGATCACCGCATCGGCCTTCTTGGTGTAGGAGGCGATCTCGTTGAAGTTGAGGTAGCGGTAAGTATCTGCCGCAGTGGCATCGAGCGCCTTGGCGTATTGCAGGTACTCCGCCACGGTCGGGATCTTGCCGAGGATGGCGGCAACGGCGGCCAGCTCCGCAGAGGCCAGATAGACGTTGGCACCTTTACCCAGACGGTTCGGGAAGTTACGGGTGGAGGTGGAGACCACGGAGGCTCCTTCCGCTACCCGCGCCTGGTTGCCCATGCACAGGGAGCAGCCCGGGATCTCGATGCGGGCACCGACGCGACCAAAGATGCCGTAGTAGCCCTCTTCGGTCAGCTGATCCTTGTCCATCTTGGTGGGCGGCGCGATCCACATGCGGGTCGGCAGCTCGCCCTGATACTTCTCGAGCAGTTTGCCGGCGGCACGGAAGTGACCGATGTTGGTCATACAGGAACCAATGAACACCTCGTCGATCTTGTCGCCAGCCACGTCGCTCAGCAGACGGGCATCGTCCGGATCGTTCGGCGCACAGAGGATCGGCTCCTTGATGGTGGCCAGATCGATCTCGATGATTTCGGCATACTCGGCATCCTTGTCCGCTTCCATCAGGGTCGGGTTGGCCAGCCACTCTTCCATCCCCTTGATGCGACGGGTGATGGTGCGCACGTCACCGTAGCCTTCGGAGAGCATCCATTTCAGCATCACGATGTTGGACTTCAGGTACTCGATGATCGGCTCTTTATCCAGCTTGATGGTGCAACCGGCGGCAGAGCGCTCGGCGCTGGCGTCCGCCAGTTCGAACGCCTGCTCTACCTTCAGGGTCGGCAGACCTTCGATCTCGAGGATGCGGCCGGAGAAGATGTTCTTCTTGCCCGCTTTCTCGACGGTCAGCAGCCCTTTCTGGATGGCGGCATAGGGGATGGCATGGACCAGATCACGCAAGGTGATGCCCGGTTGCAGTTCGCCCTTGAAGCGCACCAGCACGGACTCCGGCATATCCAGCGGCATCACGCCGGTGGCGGCGGCGAAGGCCACCAGACCGGAGCCCGCCGGGAAGGAGATACCGATGGGGAAACGGGTGTGAGAGTCACCACCGGTACCCACGGTATCCGGCAGCAGCATGCGGTTCAGCCAGGAGTGGATGACGCCGTCACCCGGACGCAAGCTCACACCGCCGCGGTTCATGATGAAATCCGGCAGGGTGTGGTGGGTCTGCACGTCGATGGGCTTCGGATAGGCCGCGGTGTGGCAGAAGGACTGCATGGTCAGATCGGCGGAGAAGCCGAGACAGGCCAGATCTTTGAGCTCGTCGCGGGTCATCGGGCCCGTGGTGTCCTGAGAGCCGACCGTGGTCATCTTGGGCTCGCAGTAAGTGCCCGGGCGAATACCCTTCACGCCGCACGCCTTGCCCACCATCTTCTGGGCCAGGGTGAAGCCTTTACCGGTATCGGCCACCGGCTGCGGGCGACGGAATACGGTGGAGAACGGCAGACCCAGCGCTTCGCGGGCCTTGTCAGTCAAGCCGCGGCCGATGATCAGCGGGATACGGCCACCAGCGCGTACTTCGTCGATCAGTACGTCGGTTTTCAATTCAAACTGTGCCAGCACCTGGTCGGTGCCGTGTTTGCAGATCTTGCCGGCATAGGGGTAGATGTCGATCACATCGCCCATTTCCAGCTTGGAGACGTCCACTTCGATAGGCAGAGCGCCGGCATCTTCCATGGTGTTGAAGAAGATCGGGGCAATCTTGCCACCCAGGCAAACGCCGCCAGCGCGCTTGTTCGGCACGAACGGAATGTCGTCGCCCATAAACCAGAGCACCGAGTTGGTGGCGGATTTGCGGGAAGAGCCGGTACCGACCACGTCACCCACGTAGGCCAGCGGGAAGCCTTTCTCTTTCAGGGCATCGATGGTCTTGATGGGGCCGACGGCGCCATCCTTGTCCGGGGTAATGCCGGGACGGGCGTTTTTCAGCATCGCCAGCGCGTGCAACGGAATATCCGGGCGGGACCAGGCGTCCGGTGCCGGCGAGAGGTCGTCGGTGTTGGTTTCGCCGGTCACCTTGAACACGGTGACGGTGATCTTCTCGGCCAGCTCCGGGCGGGAGAGGAACCACTCGGCATCAGCCCAGGATTGCATCACCTGTTTGGCGTGGACATTGCCCGCCTTGGCCTTCTCTTCCACGTCGTGGAAGGAGTCAAACATCAGCAGGGTGTGGGAGAGCCCCTTGGCGGCAAGCGGCGCCAGAGTGGCGTGATCCAGCAGGTCGATCAGCGGCTGAATGTTGTAACCACCCTGCATGGTGCCCAGCAGCTCAACAGCTTCGGCGGCAGTCAGGATGGGAGAGTGGGCTTCGCCCTTGGCGACGGCGGTGAGGAAACCGGCTTTGACATAGGCCGCTTCATCAACACCGGGGGGAATACGGGAGGACAACAGCTCTTTCAGAAAGTCTTCTTCGCCAGCGGGCGGGTTTTTGAGCAGCTCAACCAGGGCGGCGACCTGCTCTGCATCCAGAGGTTTGGCAACCACGCCCTCGGCGGCACGTTCTGCGACGTGTTTACGGTATGTTTCAAGCACGACTAATTCCTCTTTGGTCTTTTTTTGGGGTTCGCCCACGCTCGCGGCGATCGTCCTTGCGGGACACCCCGTAGGGTGCTCCCCACTATATAAGTTTTAACGACTAATTAAAATCCAAACCCTGTTTACTTATTCACCACAAGGTCGTAACCAATTAAACAGACTGGTGTTTTTTGAAAATTAATTGAACGCCCTCAACCATAGTTAACAAATTGGCATCATTTCGGCATTATTCGAACGTACTGCCCAATTGCAGATAGAAGACGTCATTGCCCCCCTCCGCCATGCCGTAGCCGAGGAACACAGGGCCAAGGAAGCTCTCCACCCCGACATAAAGCGAACCGGCGGTGAAGGAGCTCTCCAGACTGATATCCTCACCCTTGTTCCAGACCCCGCCCTGCTCCAGAGATCCACCCAGATAGAGCGGCATCTTGAGGGCACCAAAGTCGTTGTCCGCCACCCGATAGATGTAGCGCAGGCCACCAAACAGGCTGTAGCGACCGCTCAGCTGGTAGCGCTGGAAACCGGAGAGGCGGAACAGCCCGCCCAGATCCTGAATATGCAGCGGCACCACCTCTTCACTGCCCGAGCCACCCCCTTCGAGGATCAGGTTGAGGCTGTGCCTGTCCCATGACCAGGGCTTGATCATCGAGAGCTGATAATTCCAGCCTTCACTGCGACCATCTGCCGACTCGAGTCCATCCACACTGACGTGGGAGTGGCCCAGTTTCATGTCCCATTTCATCCCCTGATAGGGGAAATAGCGGCTATCCAGATTGTCGTGTTCAAAGCGGACATAGGGGCCCCACGCCGTGGCATCCATCTCCAGCCCCTTGAAGTTCTTCACATCAATCGTGCCCAGTTGTCCCTCCAGTCCCATCGACAACCGGCTCCAGGGCTGGCGGTTCCAGCCCACCGCCAGATCGCCGCTGAAGAAGGAGTATTCGGAGTCGAGATAGCTTATCGAAACCATCTCGGGATCCGGATTGGGGAAAAACAGGCGGCGCAGGGTCTGGTCATAGGCCAGACTCGCCTCACCATAGAAGGTCTGGGAGGGTTCGAGCGGGGTATAGAAGTCGGTCTTGATATGTTTGGCCGTGCCCAGCGACGCCTCGGTCAGCCACTCCGCCCCCCACTCGTTGACGTTGGTGAGGGTATAGGACATGCCGACGTTGTAGTTGGAGGTGTTCTCGAAGTCATCGGTGAAACCGAACTGGAAGTTGAGGTAGCCCGGCCCCCAGTTCTTCTCGCTGGCATCCACCAGCAGTACATTCTCCCCGTCACGCTCCTCCACCTCGTAGGTGATGCGATCGAACGACTCAAGGGCATAGAGACGGCGAATGCCCGCTTCCAGACTCTCGTTGGTCTGTACCTTGTCCGGCCGCACTTTCAGCATGGCGCGCACCGTCTCGTCGGAGAGGCGCGACTTGTTGATGATCTCCACCTTGTCGATGAAGTAGGCGGGCTGACCGCTACGCTCGGCACGACGGCTCAGCTTCTGGTTGCGATAGGCGTTGTACTGCGCCTTGGTGAGCGACAGCTTATCGAGTTGCAACGACACCTTGTCAGCCGCCGTCTCACCGATCTTGATCCCCTCCGGCATCCGGGCAAAGTCGGCGATCCCCATATCGCCAAACTCGGGGGCGATCAAAATATCCTTCGGTCCCATCAGCGCCTTCTGCTTGTCGGTGCCCACCTGGGTCATGTAGGTGGTGAGCTGGTCAATCATCGCCAACCCTGACTTGAGGGACTCCCGGGTACGCAGCTTGGCACCGATATCCACCGCGATCACCACGTCGGCCCCCATCGCTTTGGCGACATCCACCGGCATGTTGTTGACGCTGCCGCCGTCCGCCAGGATGTGGCCCTCCCACTCCACCGGCTTGAGGGCGCCGGGAATGGACATAGAGGCCTGCATCGCCTTGGCCAGGCTGCCGTGATCCAGCACAAAGGGGGTGACCGTCTCCATGTCGGTCGCCATGGCGCGGTAGGGAATGGGGAGATCGTCGAAACTCGCCTGCACCGGCAGGTTGGAGGTGGCCCCCCGCAGCAGGCTGGCCATGGATTGGCCCTGGAAGAAACCGTCCGGCAGCTGGGTGGTGTCACCATTCACCCCTATGTCGGTGCGCAGCTGATACTGCTCGTTCTGCTGCTTTTTGCGCAGCGACAGCTCGTCGCGGCCCACCTTGTCCTGATAGCCCTTGTTCCAGTCGATGGCCAAGGTGGTGCGCTCCACCTCCTCGGCACTGAGCCCCATGGCGTACATCCCCGCCACATAGGAACCCATGCTGGTACCGACTATGATATCGACCGGAATCCGTTTCTGCTCCAGCACCTTGAGAATGCCGATATGGGCCGATCCCTTGGCGCCGCCGCCGCTGAGCACCACCGCAATTTTCGGGCGATCCCCCTGTGCCGCCACAGCCAGCAGCGGCATCGCCGCCAGCATCACCAAAAGCAGACGGGTCCATCCCGCACCTAAGCTGCGCATCATATTTTCCATATTATTCAGAGGGTCAGTCACCAAGGATGGCCTCTACTATAAGGGGCCCGGCAGTTAGCGCAACCGTCAATCCGCATCCCGCCTGTGCAGCATGGCAAAGGGGCAAGCCGCCGCCCCTGTGAGCGCAAACGTAATCCGCAAATAAAGGGCTGCAAGCCTCATGGGTAGCGCCGCGCTGCCGCTAATATGAGCGTCGTCAATCTCAACCTTTTGAGCACCTTTATGCTGGCAACCCTCACTCTTAAACAGAAAATACTGGCCACGGTCACCCTGGCCGTGGTCGTCTCCTGCCTGCTGGTAGGCTACTTCAGTCAACGCTCGGCCCAGCAACTGATCGAAAACCGGATGTTCGAGCAGGAGCTCCCCAACCTGACCCAGCGGATCAGCAAGGAGATTGAACAGGATCTCCACGGCATCGCCCAGGCAGCCCGCCAACTGGCCACCGACCGTTTCATCCTCGACTGGGTGGATCGGGGCATGCCCAAAGAGCAGGAGCCAATCCTCATCAACCAGCTCAAGGATGTGGCCAACCAGTATGGTCTGGTGACCGCCTCCTTCGCCGATCGCCAGACCGCAGCCTACTACAACCAGGATGGCTTTCTGCGCAACCTGACCCCCACGCAAGATGCCTGGTTCTATGACTACACCAAGAGCCAGAAGGAGATGACCCTCAGCATCTTCCGCGAGAGCAACGGCGAGGTGAAGCTGTTCGTCAACTTCCAGCAGCTCAACGGGCGCGGGCTGGCCGGCTTTGCCAAATCCCTCGACACCATGGTGACCATGGTCTCCAACTTCCGGCTGGAAGAGAGCGGCATCGTCTTTATGGTCGATGGCAGCGGCAAGGTGAAGCTGCACCCCGAGGCCAACCGCATCGAGCGTGACACGCTTGGCAACATTGCCAGCGGTGATACCGGCAGCCTGCTGGCCAAACGCCCCTTTGCCGTTATCAACGCCGAAGTCAATGGCGAGCCCATGGTACTGGCCAGCAGCTATATCCCGCTGCTCGACTGGTATCTGGTGGCCCAGGTGCCAGAAGCCGAGATCTATGCCGAGCTGGATCAGACCCGCAACGAGATCCTGATGATCTCGCTGGTGATTGCGCTGGCCATGGGGCTGATGGGGATGCTGCTGGCAGGCTCGGTCAGCCGCCCGCTCAACGAGCTGGCCCGCCTGTTCAAGGAGCTGGGCAGCGGCGATGGGGATCTCACCCAGCGCCTCAAGGTGGAAGGACGTGACGAACTGAGTCAGGTCGCCACCGGCTTCAACAACTTCGTCGCCAAGATCCACGGCTCCATCGAGCAGGTGGCGGAGAACTCCCGCCAACTCGCAGCCACAGCCAACGAGGTGGCCAACAAGGCGCAGCTGACCCAGCACAACTGTACTGCCCAGCGTGACCGCACCGTGCAGGTGGCCACCGCCATCCACGAAATGGGGGCCACGGTGAGCGAGATCGCAGGTAACGCTTCGCTGGCAGCCGAAGTAGCCAGACAAGCCAACGACCAGGCCGATGCAGGGGCAGTAGTGGTGGCGCAGGCGCGCCACGGCATCGTCGACCTCTCAGGCGAAATTGAGCAGGTGGCAGGGGTTATCGAATCGCTGGCGAGCCAGACCGACTCCATCGGTAGCATCCTCGAAACCATCCGCAGCATCTCGGAGCAGACCAACCTGCTGGCACTGAACGCCGCCATCGAGGCCGCTCGCGCCGGTGAACAGGGTCGAGGTTTCGCCGTGGTGGCAGATGAAGTGCGCAATCTGGCCAACCGCTCCGCCGCCTCGACTGCCGAGATCCAGGGGATGATCAACCGCTTGCAGGAGCAGAGTGCCCGCGCGGTCAGCGCCATGGCGCAGGGGCGTAACCAGAGTCTGGAGGTGGTGAGCCAGGCCGATGAGGCCAACGCCGCCCTCGGCCAGATCACCGCCCACATCACCCAGATCAACGACATGAATATCCAGGTCGCCACCGCCACCGAGGAGCAGTCGAGCGTGGTCGGCGAGATCAACCGCAACGTGGAAGATATCAACCAGCTCACCATGGAGACTGCCGATATCGCCCACCAGCTGACCGAGTCCAGCCGCAGCCTGCAGCAGCTCTCCGGTCAGCTGGACAAGCTGGTTGGCAACTTCCGGCTCTAACCAGCACCTTGACCTGAGTCATCAACAACAGAGAGCGCCGTGGCGCTCTCTGTTGTTTTGGTGGCGGCTAATCCTGCATAGCAGTCAGCCCTTGCCATCCCGTTTGCGCTGATACATCAGCTCATCCGCGCGGGTGAGCAGCTCGGCAAGGGAAGCACAGCCGCGCCCGTCATAACAGACAATCCCGGTGCTGCAGGTCAGCGCATAACCGCAACCACTGTGCTGATTGTGCTCGGACAACATGGCATTGAAACGCTCATAGGCTAGTTGTGCCTGCGCCTCTAGCACATTGGGCAACAGGACGGCGAACTCATCGCCGCCCATGCGGGCAAACACGTCTGCGCCCCGAAAAGCCTGCTTGAGCAGAGTGGCAAAGGCGATCAGAGCCCGATCCCCTTCTGCATGCCCCCACCGATCGTTGATCCCCTTGAAGCCATTGAGATCCAGATAGAGCAGCGCCAGCGGCATCTGCAAGCGACTGGCCAGCGAGAGGCTCTTCTCCGCCAGCATCACGAACCCGCGCCGATTGGAGATCAAGGTCAACTCATCAATGGTGGCCAGCTGCACCGCTTCGAGCTCCCGCACCACCATCGCCGCCAGATCCTTGAGCAGCCCCACATCCTCCTCACTCAATTCCCGTGGCACCGTATCGATGATGCAGAGCGTCCCCAGTTTGCAGCCGTTGGCGATCCGCAGTGGCTGTCCGGCATAGAAGCGGATGCCGGGCCCCCCCACCACCAGCGGATTGTCGGCAAAGCGGGGATCCTGCGAAGCATCCGGCACGATGAAGGTCTCATTGCCCATGATGGCGTGGCCACAGAACGAAATGTCCCGGGCGGTCTCACGGACCTCCAGTCCGATACAGGATTTGAACCACTGGCGATCTTCATCCACCAGACTCACCAGCGCGATGGGGACATTGAACACCCGTCGGGCCATGCGGGTCAGCCGGTCAAACCGCTCCTCAGCCTCGGAATCGAGCAAAGAGAGCCGCCGCAGGGTCTCCAGCCGCAATGCCTCATCGGGTGGAATGGGTGCTTCTAGCATCGTGCCTCTCTCGTCAGTGCCAAAACCTATCTTTAGCATATTGGGCTTTGTCGAAGTCGGGGCAGCAAGGAGAAAACAAAAAGCCGCTCATTCGAGCGGCTTTTTAGACAAGCGGGTAAGAAAATTACTTTTTCTTCTTGGCCTTGGCGTTCGGCAGGTCGGTGATGGAGCCTTCGAACACTTCGGCAGCCAGACCCACGGATTCGTGCAGAGTCGGGTGAGCGTGGATGGTCAGCGCGATATCTTCGGCGTCAGCACCCATTTCGATGGCCAGACCGATTTCACCCAGCAGTTCACCGCCGTTGGTACCCACGATGGCACCACCAATGACGCGGCCGCTCTCCTTGTCGAAGATCAGCTTGGTCATGCCGTCGGAGCAGTCGGACGCGATGGCGCGACCGGAAGCAGCCCACGGGAAGGTGGCGACTTCGAAGTTCAGGCCCTGTTGCTTGGCTTCCTTCTCGGTCAGACCAACCCATGCCATCTCTGGCTCGGTGTAGGCGATGGACGGGATCACTTTCGGGTCGAAGTAGTGCTTCTTGCCGGCGATAACTTCAGCGGCAACGTGACCTTCGTGAACACCTTTGTGCGCCAGCATCGGCTGACCCACGATGTCGCCGATGGCGTGGATGTGCGCCACGTTGGTACGCAGCTGCTTGTCCACCTCGATGAAACCGCGCTCGGTCACGGCAACGCCTGCCTTCTCGGCATCCAGCATCTTGCCGTTCGGCACACGACCTACTGCAACCAGCACGTTGTCGTAACGAACCGGCTCGGCCGGGGCGTGCTTGCCTTCATAGGAGACGTACAGACCGTCTTCGCGAGCTTCAACTGCGGTGACCTTGGTCTCCAGCATGATGTTGAATTTCTTGGCGACGCGCTTGGTATAGATCTTGACGATGTCTTTGTCGGCAGCCGGAACCAGCTGGTCGGCAAATTCCACCACGTCGATCTCGGAACCCAGAGAGGAGTAAACGGTACCCATCTCCAGACCGATGATGCCGCCACCGATAACCAGCAGTTTGCCGGGAACGGTTTTCAGCTCCAGCGCATCGGTAGAGTCCCATACGCGGGGGTCATCGTGGGGGATGAACGGCAGCTTCACCGGACGGGAACCGGCCGCGATGATGGCGTTGTCAAAGGTCACGGTAGTCTTGCCGTCGGCACCTTCCACTTCGAGGGTGTTCGGGCCGGTAAATTTACCCAAGCCGTTAACAACCTGAACTTTACGCATCTTGGCCATGCCAGCCAGACCGCCGGTCAGCTGGTTGATAACCTTCTCTTTCCACAGACGGATCTTGTCGATGTCGGTCTGCGGTGCACCGAAGACGATGCCGTGCTCGGCCAGCGCCTTGGCTTCTTCAATCACTTTGGCAACGTGCAGCAACGCCTTGGAGGGGATGCAGCCCACGTTCAGGCAGACGCCACCCAGGGTGGAGTAACGCTCGACGATAATAGTATCCAGACCCAGATCGGCTGCACGGAAAGCAGCGGAATAACCGGCAGGGCCAGCACCCAGTACTACGACCTGGGTTTTGATTTCTTTACTCATCATGACCTCTTTGTCGTTCTTATATCCCCGGACAGCGCAGTCTTATACCGAAACGGGTGGCTGCAGCCGTGAAAAAAACGGGGCAAGTTTACGATCATGTTAATGAAATGAGAAGTAAAAAGGGCAGGCTCTGGGCCCGCCCTCTCACTTACAGGACCAGTCGACGAATGTCGGACAGCACGCCGTTCATGGTGGTGATGAAGCGAGCCCCATCGGCACCATCGATCACGCGGTGGTCGTAGCTCAGAGCCAGCGGCAGCATCAGGCGCGGCGCGAACTCTTTACCGTTCCACTTCGGCTTCATCTCGGACTTGGAAACACCGAGGATGGCCACTTCTGGCGCGTTGACGATCGGGGTAAAGCTGGTACCGCCGATGCCACCCAGGCTGGAGATGGTGAAGCAACCGCCCTGCATGTCGGCAGCGGTCAGCTTGCCGGCACGGGCCTTCTTGGAGATCTCGGCCAGATCGCGAGACAGCTCCATGATGCCCTTCTTGTTCACATCGCGCACCACGGGCACAACCAGACCGTTGGGGGTATCTACCGCCACACCGATGTGGATGTACTTCTTCATGATCAGCTTGCTGCCATCTTCGGACAGGGAGCTGCAGAAGCGCGGGTGAGCTTCCAACGCCTTGGCGGCGGCTTTCAGGATGAACACCAGCGGGGTGATCTTCACGTCGGCCTTCTGCTTCTCGAGCATCGCGTTCTGCTCTTTGCGGAACACTTCCAGCTCGGTGGTATCGGCTTCGTCGAACTGAGTGACATGAGGGATCATGACCCAGTTACGGTGCAGGTTCGGACCGGAGATCTTCTGGATGCGGGTCAGCTCGACCTCTTCCACATCACCGAACTTGCTGAAGTCTACTTTCGGCCACGGCAGTACGCCCAGACCGTTGCCACCGGCTACGCCGGCAGAAGCAGGAGCGGACTCGGCACGCTTGATGGCATCCTTCACGTAGGCTTGTACGTCTTCTTTGACGATGCGGCCCTTGCGACCGGAGGCTTTCACCTTGGCCAGGTTGACGCCGAACTCGCGCGCCAGACGGCGTACCGCCGGAGAAGCGTGCACGTAGGCGTCGTTGGCAACGAAATCGGTCGCAGCGGCAGTGGCCTGGGCAACCGGAGCCGGAGCAGCGGCAACAGGGGCTGCAGCGACCGGAGCGGCAGCTTGAGCAACCGGCGCGGCGGCAGGAGCAGCGCCAGCTACTTCGAAGACCATGATCAGGGAACCGGTGGAGACCTTGTCACCCGCCTTCACCTTGATCTCTTTGACCACACCGGCGAACGGAGCAGGCACTTCCATGGAGGCCTTGTCACCTTCCACGGCGATCAGGGACTGGTCAGCTTCAACCTTGTCACCCACGGCAACCATGATCTCGGTGACTTCCACTTCGTCGCCACCGATATCCGGTACGTTGACCTCTTTGGCAGCAGCGGCAACCGGGGCAGCAGCCACGGGCGCGGCAGCTTGAGCCGGAGCAGCAACGGCAGCAGGCGCAGTGCCAGCCACTTCAAATACCATCACCAGAGAGCCGGTAGAGACCTTGGCACCAGCGGCAACCTTGATCTCGACTACGCGGCCTGCGAACGGTGCCGGTACTTCCATGGAGGCCTTGTCACCTTCCACGGTAATGATGGACTGGTCGGCTTCTACCATGTCACCCACGGCAACCATGATTTCAGTCACGTCCACTTCGTCGTCACCGATGTCCGGTACGTGCACATCTTTGCGCACGGCAGCGGCAGGTGCGGCGGCCGGAGCAGCAGCAACCGGTGCAGCCACTTCAGCAGGGGCTGCAGCGCCTTCGGCTTCGAAGATCATGATCTGGGAACCGGTGGCAACCTTGTCGCCCACCTTGATCAGGATCTCTTTGACGATACCGGCTGACGGGGCCGGTACTTCCATGGAGGCCTTGTCGCCTTCTACCGCGATGATGGACTGGTCCAGCTCGACCTTGTCACCCACGGCCACCATGATCTCGGTGACTTCAACTTCATCGGCGCCGATATCCGGCACCATAATCTGTTTGGACATTGTGCTTTATCCTCTTGCGTCGATCCGCGTGACTGGTTGATGCCGCCACGCACATCTCGCGTTAACCGTTTTAAATCCTGGCAAGGTCGCGCCGTATGACGGCGCGACCCTTGATCCACTTACGCGTACAGCGGGTTGACCTTGTCGGCATCGATGCCGTACTTGGCGATGGCGTCGGCCACAACCTGCTTGTCTACCTCGCCGCGCTTGGCCAGTTCGGTCAGAGCAGCAACCACCACGTAGAACTCGTTCACTTCGAAGTGACGACGCAGGTTGGCACGGCTGTCGGAACGACCGTAACCGTCGGTACCCAGCACGCGGTAGTTCTCGGTCGGAACGAAGGCGCGAACCTGATCGGCGAAGGACTTCATGTAGTCGGTCGCAGCGATGGTGGCTTCGGAACCCAGTACCTGAGCGATGTACGGTACGCGAGCTTCGGCAGTCGGGTGCAGCATGTTCCAGCGATCCGCGTCCTGACCGTCACGAGCCAGTTCGTTGAAGGAGGTGACGCTGAACACATCGGAACCGATGCCGTACTCGCTGGCCAGGATCTGGGCAGCCTTGCGCACGTGACCCAGGATGGAACCACAACCCAGCAGCTGAACTTTGGCCTTGGTACCGGCGACGGATTCCAGCTTGTAGATACCCTTGCGGATGCCTTCCTCGGCGCCTTCCGGCATGGCCGGCATGGCGTAGTTCTCGTTCAGGGTGGTGATGTAGTAGAACACGTTCTCCGGGTTCTCACCGTACATGCGGCGCAGGCCGTCCTGTACGATCACCGCCACTTCATAGGCGTAGGACGGGTCGTAGGAGATGCAGTTCGGGATGGTGTTCGCCAGGATGTGGCTGTGACCATCTTCGTGCTGCAGACCTTCGC
Organism: Aeromonas sp. S11(2024); assembly: GCF_041402345.1. NCBI lineage: Bacteria > Pseudomonadati > Pseudomonadota > Gammaproteobacteria > Aeromonadales > Aeromonadaceae > Aeromonas > Aeromonas sp. S11(2024). Next base: position 108,342 of record NZ_JBGLRC010000003.1, read on the forward strand.
CGTTCAGGGTAGTGCGACCGGAGGTTGCACCCAGCAGGAAGCCACGGGCTTGCTGGTCACCGGCTGCCCACGCCATGTCGCCGATCCGCTGGAAGCCGAACATGGAGTAGTAGATGTAGAACGGGATCATCGGGCAATCGTTGGTGCTGTAAGAGGTCGCAGCAGCCAGCCAGGAGGACATGGCGCCCAGCTCGTTGATACCGTCTTGCAGAACCTGACCCTGCTTGTCTTCCTTGTAGTAGGAGACGATGTCGCGGTCTTGCGGGGTGTACTGCTGACCGTGCGGGCTGTAGATACCGATCTGGCGGAACAGACCTTCCATACCGAAGGTACGGGCTTCGTCAGCGAGGATCGGAACAATGCGCTTGCCGATGGACTTGTCTTTCAGCATCACGTTCAGGGAACGCACGAATGCCATGGTGGTGGAGATTTCGCGCGCCTGCTCACCCAGCAGCGGGCCAAAGGCATCCAGTGCCGGGATTTCCAGCTTGGTGGTGCTTTCGCGCAGACGGGTCGGCACATAGCCTTTCAGGGCAGTGCGACGGTCGTGCAGGTATTTGTGCTCGGCAGAACCGGCTTCGATCTTCAGGTAAGGCAGATCGGCCAGCTGCTCGTCGGCCACCGGCAGGTTGAAGCGGTCACGCAGGTGACGCACGGAGTCCAGCTCCATCTTCTTGACCTGGTGAGCGATGTTCTTGCCTTCGGCCGCTTCACCCATACCGTAACCCTTGATGGTCTTGGCCAGAATAACGGTCGGCTTGCCCTTGGTCTGGGTCGCCTTGTTGAACGCGGCGAACAGTTTGCGAGGATCGTGACCACCGCGGTTCAGAGCGAAGATCTCCTCGTCGGTCATGTCTTTGACCAGCGCGGCAGTTTCCGGATAACGGTTGAAGAAGTGCTCACGGATGTAGCCACCGTCGCGGGACTTCATGGTCTGGTAGTCACCGTCCACGGTCTCGTTCATCAGCTGGATCAGCTTGCCGGAAGTGTCTTTCTTCAGCAGCTCATCCCACTTGCGACCCCAGATAACTTTGGTGACATCCCAACCGGCGCCGGCGAACAGGCCTTCCAGCTCGTTGATGACCTTGCCGTTACCGACAACTGGACCATCCAGACGCTGCAGGTTGCAGTTGACCACGAATACCAGGTTGTCGAGCTTTTCACGCACGGCAACGGTCAGGGCACCCTTGGCTTCCGGCTCGTCCATCTCGCCGTCACCCAGGAAGGCGTAAACGGTCTGCTCGGAGCAATCCTTGATACCACGGTCGGTCAGGTACTTCAGGAAGCGAGCCTGATAGATGGCGGCGATAGGGCCCAGACCCATGGATACGGTCGGGAACTGCCAGAAGTCCGGCATCAGTTTCGGGTGCGGATAGGAAGGGATACCCTTGCCGTCCACTTCCTGACGGAAGTTGTCCAACTGCTCTTCGGTCAGACGACCTTCAGCAAAGGCGCGAGCATAGATGCCCGGGGAGATGTGACCCTGGAAGTAAACCAGATCGCCACCATCCTTCTCGTTGCGAGCACGGAAGAAGTGGTTGAAGCAGACATCATAGATGGTCGCAGAAGAAGCGAAGGAAGACATGTGACCACCCAGGTCCAGGTCTTTCTTGGACGCGCGCAGCACGATCATCATGGCGTTCCAGCGGATGATGGCGCGAATGCGGCGTTCCATCTCCAGGTCACCCGGGTAGTCCGGCTCGTCGCTGGACGGGATGGTGTTGATGTAATCGCGATTTGCCTTGGCAGCCACGTCCACACCGCTTACGCGGGCTTTCTCGGCCAACTGTTCAAGGATGAACTGAGCGCGTTGCGGACCCTCTTCACGCAGCAGGGATTCCAGAGAGGCAAGCCACTCCAGCGTTTCTATCGGGTCCACATCGTTCTTCAGGATATCAGACATGGCTGGTTCCTATGTTGTTGTGATTGCACGGCATTGCACGGCGAAGGGCGCAAGCATTCGACAATAGAGCCTTGTGGGATTAGTTTTCCTGCTGACGGATCCGACGCATGGATCGCTGGATCCGGCTGTCTTCCCTCTGCATATCCAACAAGGTGTCCTCGATAAAGGCCAGATGCTCATGACAAGCTGTTCTGGCCCGCTCCGGAGCCCCCGAAAGAATAGCCTCGATCAGATTCGCGCGATGGCGACGTATCTTGGCTACCACTCCCGGGCGGCGATTCAAAATCTCGTTATTCTGCAGAATGTTCTGCTCGAGCATCGGGCTCATGGCCCGCAGCAGGTGCAGCAGCACCACGTTATGGGACGCCTCGGCCACCGCCAGATAGAACTGGGTGACGGCTGTCGATTCGGCCACCAGCGAGCCCAGCTGGCCCGCCTCTTCGATGGTGGTTTGCACCTGACGAATGCGCTCGAAATCAGACCCGGTTCCCCGCAAGGCCGCGTAGTAGGCACAGATGCCTTCCAGCGCGTGGCGAAACTCCAGCAGGTCATACTGGGCTTCCGGGTGGGTACTGAGCAGTTCGAACAGAGGATCGGCGATCCCCTTGCTCAGGGCATTCTGCACATAAGTGCCGCCGCCCTGACGGCGATAAAGCAATCCGCGCGCTTCCAGTCGCTGTATGGCTTCGCGCAGGGAGGGGCGCGATACCTGAAACTGGATGGCGAGTTCCCGCTCGGGAGGCAATTTCTGCCCCGGCTGCAGGCTGCCTTCCAGAATCATCTGTTCCAGCTCGGCGACAATGGAGTCGGCCAACTTGGGTTGCGTAATCTTGCGATAGGGCATGAGGCTACTTTGTTAAATTGGTATTACCAATTTTATGGATGGGGCGAAAATTAGCAGAGGCCTTTTGAAAAGTCCACTCAAAAGATGATCTGAGTCAAGAATCAGCCCCACCACTTAAGAGGTAAAGCAGGGGAAACATGATTTAGCTCATAGAAAATGGTCTGACCAATATTCTTGACCGCGCTCACAAATAACATTTGCGCAACCAGAGACAAAAATGGCCTGCCAGATAGGCAAGCCATTGATTTTAAAATCCAAACTAAATTTGAATATTTACTTTAGCTGTTTAGTAATTGCCGGTAGTAATCCCACTGGAAACAGGCTCCGGGATCCGTCTTGCGCCCTGGCGCGATATCGCAATGGCCGACAATTTTTTCGTGGGTAATCGCCGGATAACGCTCTGAGATGGCTCGGGTGAGCCCCACCAGCGCCCGGTATTGAGCCTCGGTATAGGGGATTTCGTCGGTCCCTTCCAGCTCGATGCCAATGGAGAAGTCATTGCATGCCTCCCTCCCCTGCCAGCTCGATACTCCCGCATGCCAGGCGCGCGCGCCGAACGGCACATACTGCACCAGCTCGCCATCACGGCGGATCAGGCAGTGGGCCGAAACCCGCAGCTGATGGATACTGGCAAAATAGGGGTGAGCATCGGGGTCGAGTCGCCCCATAAAGAGATCGTCGATGAAGGGACCGCCAAACTCCCCCGGCGGCAGGCTGATGCCATGCACCACCAGCAGGGAGATATCGTCCGGCGCTGCCCGCTCATTGTGGTGGGGAGAAAGAACCCGGCGAGCCTGCTGGCACCAGCCAGCGGCATCGATAGAGAAACAAGGTTGCGAAGCGAGTTGAGTCATCGGCTACTCGAGTTGGCTGATAAATGGCGAGACAACGAAGATACCTGATAGGCAACCCGACACCAACTCACTGAATCAAAGGGAAATGGTATGTTAGGCTGAGTCATCTTCCGCTCGATATGGATGGGGTATGCAGCACACGGCACGCTGGATGTGGTTACTGGCCTGGCTCTCTTTGATGGGTCTGCTGACCCTCTATTTTCACTCCCGCAACCAACCAAGCGTCACCGCCAGCGGCGAGCTGTTGCTGCGGGCCGACCAGAGCGGCCACTATCGTCTGGAGGGTGCCATCAACGGCCAGCCGGTGCAACTGCTGCTCGATACCGGCGCCACCCGTATCACCATCCCGCAGCAGGTTGCCGAGCGGCTCGGCCTGACCGCTCATGGCAGCAGCCAGGTCAATACCGCCGCGGGGCAGATCCGGGTCGGCAACGGCACCATCGAAACGCTGGCGATGGGGCCATTGACCTTGTACGATCTGGCCATCTTTATCAATCCGGCGACAGACGGTGACGAAGTGCTGGTTGGCATGAACGCCCTCGGTCGGCTGGAGTTGGTTCAAAAGGAGCGGCAGTTGCTGCTCAGACCCTTGCAGGAATAAGGCATGTTTCAACAGGATGTCAGCCGCGCCGTGCGCGCCGCACTACTCGAAGATCTGGGCGATGCCCTCACCACGCTGGACCAACCGGACGCCAGCGCCGATATCACCGCCCAGCTGATCCCGGCCGATAGGCTGGCCAGTGCCCGGGTTATCACCCGTGAAGCGGGTGTCTTCTGCGGCCAGCCCTGGGTGGATGAAGTGTTCACCCAACTGGGCGGCGACGTGATGGTGGAGTGGAAGGTGCAGGATGGCGAAGTGCTCTCCCCCAATCAGGAGCTGTTCCGCCTCCATGGCCCTGCCCGCCTGCTGCTGACCGGCGAGCGCAATGCGCTGAACTTTGTCCAGACCCTCTCCGGCGTCGCCACCCTCACCGCCCGCTATGTGGCAGAACTGGAAGGCACTGACTGCCGTCTGCTCGACACCCGCAAGACCATCCCCGGGCTGCGCACCGCCCAGAAGTACGCGGTCACCTGTGGCGGCGGCAAGAATCACCGCATCGGCCTCTACGACGCCTACCTCATCAAAGAGAACCATATCCTCGCCTGCGGCGGCATCGCCGAGGCGATTAATGAGGCTCGTCATCTCAATCCGGGCAAGCCGGTCGAGGTGGAGGTCGAATCGCTGGCCGAGCTGGAACAGGCGTTGGCGGCCAACGCCGATATCGTGATGCTGGATAACTTCGACGTGGCCATGATGCGGGAAGCCGTCGTCATCAATCAGGGCCGTGCCAAGCTGGAAGTCTCCGGCAATGTGACCCTCGATACCCTGGCGGAATTTGCCGCCACCGGCGTCGATTTTATCTCGGTCGGGGCGCTCACCAAGCATGTACGGGCACTCGATCTCTCCATGCGTTTTATCCAGCAGTGATATTCCCCCCACAGGCTTGAGCAAACACTCGATATAACAGGATAAACAACTTGCAAAAGGCGCCATGGGCGCCTTTTCTTTATGCAGGATCCCTCAGCAAAGGAGTGTAATGACGGACCCGCTTCCACCCGTAACAAAGAGTCATAAGAAGCCACTTATTTTATGACTCGCATCAAGTTTTTGGTAAATGACATGAAAGTAGTTAACAAAGGCAGCAATCTCTGTTGCCACCCCTGACAGCTCGGATAAGATACTGACGTGCGGATGATTTTCCACCGACACTTCCCAGGAACCAAGGATAAAAGGATATTTCAAATGAAGAAACAATCGGGTTTTACCCTTATTGAACTGATGATCGTGGTCGCGATCGTGGCCATTCTGGCGGCAGTCGCACTGCCGGCTTATCAGAACTACACCAAAAAGGCTAAGATGGCTGAGTTAATCTCTTTAACGGGAGGAGCCAAGACCGCAATTGAAGTCTGTGTTCAAACGAAGGGGGTTAACGACTGCAACCCCGGAGATGAAGGCATCCCAAGTGGGGCTGCTGGATTAAATGTTGCTGTTGCTAATGACATTTACACCATCACAGCAACAGCATCTGGAGCATCTCCAATTCCTGATGGTGTTGAATTGATCTTAACCAGCACCGATGCGACAACGCCTCCTATCACATGGACCCTGAGCTGCGCAGATGGCGGTACCGGTGATAACATTGCCGAATATTGCCCAGATTAATGACCTCTAGCCCAAATAGCGGCCTGGCGTTAAGCCTGGCCGCCTCTTCACTGATCAGTGAAGAGGACTCCCAGCGCTATCTGAGCCAGGCCAAGGCCCAGCGCAAACCCTTTGTGACATTTCTGATAGAGAACGAGATCCTCGACAGCAAGGCGCTCGCCGACTTTTGCGAGCTGGAGTATGGGGTACCTCTGCTGGATCTTGCCGCCTTCGATTTGGCCGAGATCCCGCAGAAGTACCTCAATCAGAAGCTGATTGAGAAACACCACGTCCTGCCCATCTATACCCAGGGCCATACCCTCTATATCGCCATGTCGGATCCGACCAATGTCTCGGCGTTGGAGGACTTTGGCTTCAGCTTCGGCCTTCATACCGAGGCGCTGCTGGTGGAGGAGAACAAACTCACCGCCGCCATCGGCAAGCTGCTGGAGAGCGAAGACGACGCCCTCGGTATGGAGGATATCGACGAGTCCGAAATTTCGGATCTCGAGGTCTCCGACGAAAACAGCCGCCTCGACGAAAGCGTTAATACCGCCGATGACGACGCTCCCATCGTCAAGTACATCAACAAGATCCTGATGGATGCCATCAAGCGCGGCGCCTCCGACCTGCACTTCGAGCCCTATGAGTTCAAGTATCGGGTGCGCTTTCGCATCGACGGCATTCTGCATGAAATCGCTACGCCGCCGGTCAACCTCTCCAACCGCTTCTCCGCCCGCCTCAAGGTCATGGCGCGGCTCGATATTGCCGAGCGGCGGCTGCCACAGGATGGCCGCATCAAGCTGAAGCTGTCGCGCAACAAGTCGATGGATATGCGGGTTAATACCCTGCCCACCATGTGGGGGGAGAAGATCGTTATCCGTCTGCTCGACTCCTCGGCGGCACGCCTTAATATCGAGCAACTCGGCTTTGATGACCGGCAGAAGGCGCAGTACCTGCGCGCCCTCTCCAAGCCACAGGGGATGATCCTGGTGACCGGCCCCACCGGCTCGGGCAAAACGGTCTCGCTCTATACCGGCCTCAATATTCTCAACACTACCGAGGTAAATATCTCTACCGCCGAAGATCCGGTGGAGATCAACTTGCCCGGCGTCAACCAGGTGCAGGTCAACCCCAAGGCGGGGCTCACCTTCGCCAGCGCCCTGCGCTCCTTCTTGCGGCAAGACCCGGATGTGGTGATGGTGGGTGAAATTCGCGATCTCGAAACCGCCGAGATTGCCATCAAGGCTGCCCAAACCGGTCACCTGGTGCTCTCCACCCTGCACACCAACTCCGCCGCCGAGACCCTGACCCGGATGATGAACATGGGGGTTCCGGCCTTCAACATCGCCTCCTCGGTGACCCTGATCATGGCCCAGCGGTTGGCCCGTAAGCTGTGCGACCACTGCAAGGCGCCGGAGGTGGTGCCGGAAGCCGAACTGCTGGAGCTGGGCTTTACGCCACAGCAGCTGGCGGCCGGGCTGCGACTGTTCAAACCGGTCGGTTGCAAGGAGTGTTCCGGCGGCTACAAGGGACGGGTCGGCATCTACGAAATCATGCTGATGTCGGAGAACATCGCCAAATTGATTATGCAGGGGGCAAACTCCCTGCAAATCGCAGCTATCGCGCAGAAGGAGGGGATGCGCACCCTGCGCACCTCGGGGCTGGAGAAGGCCCGGCTCGGGGTCACCAGTCTGGCCGAGGTCAACAGGGTCACCACCAACTGATCCGTATGACGGAACGACCCGACGGTTTGGCTGGCAGAGCGAATTCGTCGTTCACGAACATGGAATAGATGACAACCCGAACGACAGAATAATCAGGCATTAAAGTGACCGGGCTGGCGCCAAGAAGGTACCACCCACCCTATCAGTACCCCGCAGGCATCAAGCCAGTCGGGCACCTTGACCAGGTTGGTGACGTGCAGAGTCCGACTCTGACAACCAACCCCATTGCAGGATGCAAAGATGGCAACCCTAACGAAAAAGAACAATGCCCCCAAGAAAGTCTTCGCCTTCCGCTGGCACGGGGTTAATCGCAAGGGGCAGAAGGTCTCCGGCGAGCTGCAGGCCGACAGCATCAACACCGTCAAGACCGAACTGCGCAAGCAGGGGGTCAACGTCACCAAGGTAGCCAAGAAATCCCAGGGGCTCTTCTCCAAGGGCGGCGCCAAGATCAAACCGATGGATATCGCCATCGTCTCCCGTCAGATCACCACCATGCTCTCCGCCGGTGTACCGCTGGTGCAGAGCCTGCAGATCATCGCCCGCAGTCACGAGAAAGCCTCGATGCGCGAGCTGATGGGGCAGATTGCCGCCGATGTGGAGACCGGTACCCCCATGTCGGAGGCGCTGCGCCGCCATCCCCTCTACTTTGACGATCTCTATTGCGATCTTGTGGAAGCCGGTGAGCAATCCGGTGCACTGGAGACCATCTACGACCGTATCGCCACTTACCGGGAAAAGTCGGAAGCGCTCAAGTCGAAGATCAAGAAGGCGATGTTCTACCCCACCATGGTCATTCTGGTCGCCATCGTGGTCACCTCCATCCTGCTGCTGTTCGTCATTCCGCAGTTCGAGGATATCTTCAAGAGCTTTGGTGCCGAGCTGCCGGTGTTCACCCAGTTTGTTATCGGCATCTCCCGCTTTATGCAGAACTGGTGGTATGTCTTCTTTGGTGGCACCGCCCTTGGTATCTTCCTTTACGTGCGGGCCTGGCGGGCCTCCCAGAAGGTAAAAGACAATACCGACAAATTTGTCCTCACCATTCCGGTGGTCGGGATGATCCTGCACAAGGCGGCGATGGCTCGCTTTGCCCGCACCCTGTCGACCACCTTCTCCGCCGGTATTCCGCTGGTAGATGCGCTGATTTCGGCGGCTGGTGCCTCCGGCAACTATGTCTATCGCACCGCCGTCATGGCCATCCGCAACGAGGTGGTGGCAGGCATGCAGATCAACGTGGCGATGCGCACCGTCGATCTCTTCCCCGACATGGTGATCCAGATGGTGATGATCGGTGAGGAGTCCGGCGCCATCGATGATATGCTCTCCAAGGTCGCCACCATCTTCGAACAGGAGGTGGATGATCTGGTCGATGGCCTCACCAGCCTGCTGGAACCCCTCATCATGGTGGTGCTCGGGGTGCTGGTCGGCGGCATGGTTATCGCCATGTACCTGCCCATCTTCAAGCTTGGCGACGTGGTAGGCTGATTCATCAGGGCATGGCACCAAAACCATGCCCTCCCCTCATTCAATAACTGACGGTTGGTTATGACACTTCTTCTCGAGCTGGCTCACAGCTTGCCCTGGCTCTACTTCTCGCTGGTTTTTCTCTTCTCCCTGATGATCGGCAGCTTCCTCAACGTAGTGATCCACCGCCTGCCCATCATGCTGGAGCGGGAGTGGCAGGCCGAGTATCGCGGCTACTTTTCCCCCGATGAGGAGGCCACTGCGCCAGAGCGCTACAACCTGATGGTCCCCCGCTCCGCATGTCCTCACTGTGGCCACGCCATCACTGCGCTGGAGAACATCCCGCTGTTGAGCTGGCTCTGGCTCAAAGGGCGTTGCCGCGACTGTCAGGCCCCCATCTCGGCCCGCTATCCGCTGGTAGAGCTGCTGACAGCCCTGCTCTCGGTGGCCGTTGCCATGGTCATAACCCCGGGCTGGGGCACGCTGGCCGCCCTGCTGCTGACCTGGGTGCTGGTCGCCCTCACCTTTATCGATCTCGACAAGATGTTGCTGCCCGACCAGCTCACCCTGCCCCTGCTGTGGGGTGGGCTGCTGTTCAATCTGGTAGGTGGCTTCGTCCCCTTGGCTGATGCAGTGATCGGCGCCATGGCGGGCTATCTGGTGCTCTGGAGCCTCTACTGGGCTTTCAAGCTGCTAACCGGCAAGGAGGGGATGGGCTATGGCGACTTCAAGCTGCTGGCGGCGCTGGGCGCCTGGCTCGGTTGGCAGGCGCTGCCCATAATTCTGCTGCTCTCATCCTTGGTCGGTGCCGTGATCGGCATCAGCCTGATCGCCTTGCAAAAACACCATCAGGGCAAGCCCATACCCTTCGGCCCCTACCTCGCCATCGCGGGCTGGATCGCCCTGCTATGGGGCGATACCATCACCCGCTGGTATCTCTCTACCCTGCTTTGAGCAAGAGGCCCCCATGTATGTAGTTGCTATCACAGGTGGTATCGGCAGCGGCAAGACCACTATCGCCAATCAGTTTGCCGCGCTGGGTATCGAGGTGGTGGATGCCGATGTGATCGCCCGCGAAGTGGTCGAGCTGGGTACCCCGGCCCTTGCCGCCATAGCCGACCATTTTGGCCCGAATGTGATTGATCCGAGCGGTCAACTCGACCGTCGCGCCCTGCGCGACCGGGTCTTCAGCGACCCGCAGGCCAAGGGGTGGCTCAATGCCCTGCTCCACCCGCTGATTCGCAGCGAAATGCTGCGCCAGTGTGCCGCGGCCAGTTCACCTTACTGCCTGCTGGTGGTGCCGCTGCTGGTGGAGAACAAACTCACCGGCCTCGCCAATCGGGTACTGGTGATCGATGTGGATGAAGCCACTCAGATTGAACGCACCTGCCGCCGTGATGGGGTATCGGCCGAGCAAGCCAAGGCCATCATCGCCGCCCAAGCGAGTCGGGTGGAGCGCCTCGCTGCGGCGGATGATGTCATCGAAAACCACAATGGCAGCGAAATGGCGATTAAAACGCGGATTTTGGCGCTGCACGAGACATATCTGGCAATTGCCTCTCAACAAGGCCGCCAAGTGTGAGTACACTAGGCCGGTTTATGGCTGGCCAGGATTAGGCATGATTTACGATTTCCCCCTCAATGAAAAAAGCCGGACCTATCTTCGTCTGGAGTCCCTGTTTTCCCAGATCCGCGACAATCTGGAGAGTGAACAATCCTGGGCACATATCGCCTTCTTCAAGGGGCTGTTCGATCTGCAGGAGTTGCTGGAGCGTGGTGACCTGCGCGCAGACCTCATCAAGGATCTGGAGCGTCTCGGCCAGCGTCTGAGCCACTGGGCCAGCCTGCCCGATGTCGATCTGGAGCAGATCAAACTGATGCAGCAAGAGAGCAGCCAGCTCTCTCGCAACCTGCTCAACTCGCCACGCCCAGGTGCCCGCCTGAAAGAGGATCGTCTGCTCGGCTCCATCCGCCAGCGCTTCTCCATTCCGGGTGGCCTTTGTGCCTTCGACGTACCGCAGCTACACCACTGGCTCGGTACTCCGGCCATCACCCGTCACCAGCAGATGCAGGGCTGGCTGAGCGATATCAACCTGCTGATGAATGCCATCACCCTGCTGCTGCGCCTGTGGCGTGAATCAGGCAGCTTCAGTGAGCAGGTTGCCAGCAACGGTTTCTTCCAGGACACCGCCGAGAGCGCCGAGCTGATCCGCATCAAGCTGCCGGGCAATCTGTTCTGCTACCCCACCCTGAGCGGCCACAAGAACCGCTTCGCCCTGCGCTTTCTGCCCACCGCAGAACAGCCGATTGGCGACGTGCCGTTCCAGCTCGCCTGCTGCTAAGGAGGGCTTATGGTCACCAAGGTAAAGTGTCCGACCTGTCAGAGCGAAGTGGAGTGGGGCCCGCAGAGTCCGTTCCGCCCCTTCTGCAGCAAGCGCTGCCAACTGATTGATCTTGGCGAGTGGGCCGATGAAGAGAAGCGGATCCCGGGGGAGATCAACCCGGATCTGCTGCCGGAGCCGGAAGAGGGCGATCAGTGGCTATAAGCCCCTGGTCACTCACCTCTGCAATATCAAAAAAGGGCCGATTGGCCCTTTTTTGATGCTTGTTGATTGCTACCGGCTCAAGCCTGCAGACCCTGTAGCCGCGCTACAATCGGGCCATTGGCATCGGGGAAGTGGTAGTTGTTCAGCTCGGCCACCGGCACCCACAGACACTCTTGCCCCTCCTTGCCGAACGGCTCACCGCTGAAACGGGTCACCTTCCAGATATCCAGCAACACCTGCTTCTCGGGGTAGTCGTGCTGCAGTTCCATAAAGGGGGCACAATCCAAAACCCGGATGCCAATCTCTTCCCACAGCTCCCGATCCAGCGCGGTGAGCAGATCCTCGCCCGACTCCACCTTGCCACCGGGAAACTCCCAGCGATCTCCCTGATGGCGATCGGAGGAGCGTCTGGCGATGAAGATATCGCCCCGTTCATTCTCGATGACGCCAACCGCCACCCAGATCCGTTTTTTCTGTTCCATCTTGCTACCTTTACACGCGATACATGATCGTGCCGTTCGATGAGCCCAACCTCCGGCTGGGTGAGCGACCGATGATGCCTGATATCCGATTTCTTTCCGTCAAGTGGCGCCACCCTAGTGACTTTGCCACCCTCTGGCAAAAACAAGGCGGGCACTTGGCCCGCCTGTTATGGCATAGCGTCGATCAGGTCAACTGACCGTGGCAGTGCTTGTACTTCTTGCCAGAACCACACGGGCAGGGATCGTTGCGACCGACCTTCTGCTCGTCACGTACGAAGGTGGTGTGCCCCTCTTCGCCTGCGGCCTGTTCATCAGCCAGCTGGCTCTCAGCTGCGGCGTGGGTATAGGTGCGGGGAGCGGCTTCCGCCTGCTGGCGCTGCTGCTCTTCCATCGCTTCCACATCGCGCTCCTGCACCTGAACACGGCTCAGGATGCTGACCACGTCGCGCTTGAGGGTTTCCAGCATCTGGGTGAACAGATCGAAGGATTCGCGCTTGTACTCCTGCTTGGGGTTCTTCTGGGCGTAACCGCGCAGATGGATGCCCTGACGCAGGTGATCCATGGCCGCCAGATGCTCTTTCCACAGACCATCCAGAGTTTGCAGCATCACCGCCTTCTCGAAGTTGCGCAGCACCTCTTTACCGACCAACTCTTCCTTGTGGGCATAGAGCTTGGTGGCTTCATCCAGAATGCGCTCGCGCAGCTTCTCTTCATACAGCTTGTCATCTTCCGCCAGCCACTGCTGCAGCGGCAGATCCAGCGCGAAGTCGGCCTTCAGGCGCGCTTCCAAACCCGGCACATCCCACATCTCTTCCAGAGACTGGGGCGGGATGTATTCATCGATCACGGCGCCGTACACATCATCACGGATAACGTGGATGGTCTCGGAGATGTCGTTGGTATCCAGCAGCTCGTTGCGCTGCTCGTACACCACCTTGCGCTGGTCGTTGGCCACGTCATCAAACTCCAGCAAGCTCTTGCGGATGTCGAAGTTGCGACCTTCCACCTTGCGTTGGGCGTTTTCGATCGCCTTGGTGACCCACGGATGCTCGATGGCTTCGCCCTCTTCCATGCCCAGCTTCTTCATCATGCCGGTCACGCGATCGGAGGCGAAGATCCGCATCAGGGTATCTTCCATGGAGAGGTAGAAACGGGATGAGCCCGGGTCACCCTGACGACCGGAACGGCCGCGCAGCTGGTTATCGATACGGCGGGACTCGTGACGCTCGGTACCGATAATGTGCAGACCACCGGCGGCCAGCACCGCATCGTGACGCACCTGCCAGGCGGCTTTTAGCTCGGCAATCTGCTCGCTGGTCGGGTTCTCCAGCTTGGCAATCTCTGCCTGCCAGTTGCCGCCCAACACGATGTCGGTACCACGACCGGCCATGTTGGTGGCGATGGTGACCGCACCTGTCTGACCGGCCTGGGCAACGATCTCCGCTTCCATGGCGTGGAACTTGGCGTTCAGCACCTTGTGCGGGATCTTCTCCTTGGTCAGGATGCCGGAGAGCAGCTCGGAGTTCTCGATAGAGACGGTACCAACCAGTACAGGCTGGCCCTTGGCCACACACTGACGGATATCTTCGATGATGGCGGCATACTTCTCATTGGCGGTCAGGTAGACCAGATCGCCCATATCCTTGCGCACCATCGGCTTGTTGGTCGGGATAACCACGGTATCCAGGCCATAAATCTGCTGGAATTCAAAGGCTTCGGTATCCGCAGTACCTGTCATCCCCGCCAGCTTGTTGTAGAGACGGAAGTAGTTCTGGAAGGTGATGGATGCCAGCGTCTGGTTCTCGTTCTGGATCTTCACCCCTTCCTTCGCTTCAACGGCCTGATGCAGACCATCGGACCAGCGACGACCCGGCATGGTACGGCCAGTGTGCTCGTCGACGATGACGATCTCGTCTTTCTGGACGATATAGTCCACGTTGCGCTCGAACAGGGTGTGAGCACGCAAACCCGCATTGACGTGGTGCAGCAGGCTGATGTTGGAGGCGGAGAACAGGGAGTCGTTCTCATCCAGCAGCCCCTCTTTCTTGAGCAGCTCTTCCACGAAGATCTGACCGTTTTCGGTCAGCAGCGCCTGGCGGTTCTTCTCGTCCACCGTGTAGTGACCGTCGCCGGTGTACTCTTCGGTGTCTTCCTTGTCCTGCTTGACCAGCAGCGGGATCAGCTTGTTGACGCGGATATAGAGCTCTGAGCTGTCTTCGGCCGGGCCGGAGATGATAAGCGGAGTACGGGCCTCATCGATAAGTACCGAGTCCACCTCATCCACCAGCGCGTAGTTGAGCGGACGCTGTACCCGCTGCTCGGGCGAGAACGCCATGTTGTCGCGCAGGTAGTCAAAACCGAATTCGTTGTTGGTACCGTAGGTGATGTCGGCGGCGTAGGCGTCACGCTTCTGGGACGCATCCATACCGGGCACGTTGCAATCAACGGTCATGCCGAGGAAGGCAAACAGCGGGCGGTTCGCCTCCGCATCACGCTTGGCCAAATAGTCGTTCACCGTTACCACGTGCACACCACGGCCGCTCAGGGCGTTCAGGTAAGCTGGCAGGGTGGCGGTCAGGGTCTTACCTTCACCGGTCTTCATTTCCGCGATGCGGTTGGAGTTCAGCACCATGCCGCCGATCAGCTGCACGTCGAAGTGGCGCATGCCAAACACCCGCTTGGAGGCTTCACGCACGGTCGCGAACGCTTCCGGCAGCAACTGCTCCAGGGTCTCACCCTGCTCGATACGCTGACGATATTCAGCCGTTTTGGCCTGCAACTCGGCATCGGACAGAGCCTCGAACTGCGGCTCCATGGCATTGATCTGTTTTACAATTTTGCGCAAAGCCTTGAGCGTTCTGTCGTTCCGGCTGCCGATAATCTTGGTAAGCAGTGTGCTAATCATGGGTACCAACTATTTCTGGTTATAAAAGCGTTCCGTCACTGGAACCTGAAGAAAAAAACCTAACCCCGTCTGGCACTGAGAAAGCGTGCGGGGTTGACCTGACGACCATCTTTCAACACTTCGTAATGCAGATGGACCCCGGTCGCGCGACCGGTGCGTCCCATCAAGGCAATCTTCTGACCCTGATCAACCAGGGTGCCCACCTCGACCAGCAACTTGGAGTTGTGGGCATAGCGGGTGACCAGGCCATTGCCGTGATTAATCTCCACCATATTGCCAAATTCCGGATGACGGCCGGCCCAGCTGACAATACCGGGCCCGGTGGCCAGAATCGGGGTTCCGGGTTTGCCACGGAAATCGACCCCTTTGTGCATCTTGGCACGCCCGTTGAACGGATCGACCCGTCCACCAAACCCGGACGAGACCCAAACTCGCTCCTGCTTGACTGGCGTGCCGGAAATAAAACCGGCATCGGTGATATGGTGATTCATGATGAAAGATTCAAGTACCGACAGCTGCTCTTCACGGCTGCTGAGCTGCTGGCTGAGGTGTTTCATCGAGGCTTGCAGCTCGTTGAGGCTCACTTCCAGCTCTTCATCATAAGAAGGGCCGCCCATGGGGGGCAGCTCTTTGAAATTGAACTCGTCGGGATCGAGATCGGCCTGCTCGGTCAATCGTTCACCGAGGGCATTGAGACGGCCAAGCTGACCCTGCATGGTGCCCACCTGAGCTGCCAGCATTGCCAACTGTTCACGGGCTTCGTCACCACTCTGGTCAACGGACTGTTGCTCGGCAACGGCAAGCGCCACTTCCAGCGCCTCCATTTTCTGGTGCCAGCTCTGCCAGAGCCAACCACCACCAAGGGCCAACAGGGAGAAGAGAATACCGCCGACCCAGGCCAGACGTTGTTTGGGCAGGTGCAACTTGCGTCGCTGCTTGCCGTGGAGGATCAGGGTAATGCTCATAGAAATCAGTCTGCTCGGTCAGGTGCGGCCAGGAGCCAGCACGGGAAATAAAACCGGGAGATAATCGGTATTAAAGGATGGAGTAAACAAATGACGGAACGTCGGTGCGGAGAGAGGACCGACGTTCCGTTGCACAGCTATCAGGCCAGAACCAGACCGTTATCGTAGTAAGCGATAGGCGCTTTGTCGCCCTCACCCTCGAAGGTCACCAGTTCCCAAGCCTCCTGCTCGGCCAGCAAAGCACGCAGCAGCTTGTTGTTCAGGGCATGCCCGGTCTTGTAGGCACGGAACTCACCGATGATGCTGCGGTTACACATATAGAGGTCACCGATCGCGTCCAGCATCTTGTGCTTGACGAATTCGTCCTCATAACGCAAACCGTCTTCGTTCAGCACCCGATAATCGTCCAGTACCACGGCGTTTTCCAGGCTTCCGCCCAGCGCCAGGTTCTGGGAACGCAGGTACTCGATATCACGCATGAACCCGAAGGTACGGGCACGGCTGATCTCTTTCACGAAGGAGGCACCGGAGAAATCCAGTACGCAACGCTGATTGCGCCCTTCAAAGACAGGATGCTGGAAATCGATCTCGAGATCCATCTTGAAGCCGTTGCGATAGGGGTGGAATTCCGCCCACTTGTCGCCGTCTTCAACCCGGATGCTCTTCTTGATCCGCACAAACTGCTTGGCAGCATTCTGCTCACGGATCCCGACTTCCTGCAGCAGGTAGATAAAGGGATGCGCACTGCCGTCCATTACCGGGATCTCGGGTGCGTCAACCTCAACGTAGAGGTTGTCGATCCCCATCCCGGCCAGCGCGGCAGAGAGGTGCTCAATGGTAGAGACACGGACACCGGCTTCGTTGACCAGAGCGGTACAGAGCACGGTATCGCGCACCTGATCGGCATTGGCTGGCAGCTCCACCACAGGATTCAGGTCGGTACGCAAGTAAACGATCCCTGTGTTCACAGGCGCCGGACGGAACGTCATGGTGACTTTCCGGCCCGAATGCAGGCCGACACCAGTCGCCTGTACACTCGTTTTCAAGGTTCTTTGTCTAATCATGGGTGTACCCTAAACAGCTTAAAATCCGGACCAGATGGTCGTTGGCAGGCCATCTTAGCACATTCCTTGAACAACAAACAAACGAGAGCCATAAGAGGCTTAGTCAGCTTGCTTGCGCAGGAACGCCGGAATATCCAGGTAATCCGGTTCACGACGAGCTTGCGGCTCGGCGTTGACCACCTTGGCCGGGGCTTCGTCCATCACGCGGCCTTGCATCATGTCGCTAACCAGCGGCTGACGCACCGGGCGCTCTTGCACCTGGCTGCTCTTGACCAAAGTGATGTCCGGCTTGCGCTCGGCACCGATACCGGTAGCAACCACGGTCACACGCAGTTCGTCGTGCATTTCCGGATCGATTACGGTACCCACAACTACAGTGGCGTTCTCGGAAGCGAAGGCCTTGACCGCGTTACCCACGGTTTCGAACTCTTCGATGGTCATGTCCATACCGGCGGTGATGTTGACCAGGATGCCACGGGCACCAGCCAGATCCACGTCTTCCAGCAGCGGGCTGGAGATGGCTTTCTCGGCCGCTTCTTCGGCACGGTCATCACCAGAGGCGGAACCGGTACCCATCATGGCAGTACCCATTTCGCGCATAACGGTACGCACGTCCGCGAAGTCGACGTTGATCAAGCCCGGACGGGTGATCAGCTCGGCAATGCCCTGTACCGCGCCAAGCAGTACATCGTTGGCCGCCTTGAAGGCATCCAGCAAGGAGATACCGCGACCCAGCACCTTCAGCAACTTGTCGTTGGGGATGGTGATCAGGGAGTCGACGTTTTTGGAGAGCTCTTCGATACCGTGGGCGGCGAAGCCCATCCGCTTCTTCCCTTCAAAGGAGAACGGCTTGGTGACCACGGCAACGGTCAGGATGCCCATCTCGCGCGCCACTTCGGCCACGATCGGCGCAGCACCGGTACCGGTACCACCACCCATACCGGCGGCGATGAACACCATGTCGGAACCGGTCAGCAGCTCACGCAGCGCTTCGCGATCTTCCATGGCCGCATCACGACCCACTTCCGGATTGGCGCCGGCACCCAGACCCTTGGTGATGCCACCGCCGATCTGCAGGGTAGTGTTGGCGCTGGAGTTACGCAGTGCCTGGGCGTCGGTGTTGACGGTAATGAACTCAACACCCTCAATATTTTGACGAACCATGTGTTCGACAGCGTTACCGCCGCCGCCACCTACACCGATCACTTTAATGACGGCTTCGTCAGTGTGGCTATCCATAAATTCAAACATGTTGTCTCTCCGCTTTATTTGCCTGACTCAGCAAAATTCTTA
Source organism: Aeromonas sp. S11(2024) (assembly GCF_041402345.1). Classification (NCBI taxonomy): domain Bacteria; kingdom Pseudomonadati; phylum Pseudomonadota; class Gammaproteobacteria; order Aeromonadales; family Aeromonadaceae; genus Aeromonas; species Aeromonas sp. S11(2024). Next base: position 126,568 of record NZ_JBGLRC010000003.1, read on the forward strand.
GAACTCGCCACGCAGCCAGTTGCTAACCCGTTTGACCAGGCCACCGACGCTTGCCTTGGCGGCATATTCTTTGTTGCTACCTGTGGCTTGATGGGTGCGGCCATATTGCAGCAACCCGACCGCAGTCGAGTACACCGGTGCCTGCACGTAATCACTCAAACCACGTATGTTCATGGGCTCTCCCACCCGGACCTGGCTCTGGAAGATCTGCTCTGCACACTCCACAATGCCTTCAATCTGGGCAGCGCCGCCGGTCAAGACCACACCGGCTGCCAGCTGATGCTTGACCCCCTGCGCTTTCAACTCGCTTTGTACCCGCACCAGCTCATCATTCACCATGGAGAGCAACTCGGTGTAACGGGGCTCAATCACTTCAGCCAGTGTCTGCCGTTGCAGGCTGCGCGCCGGGCGACCGCCGACACTGGGTACTTCAATATTGTCTTCCTTGCTGACCAGACGACCGAGGGCGCAACCGTAGCGCACCTTGATCGCTTCCGCGTCGAGCGGCGGCGTGCCGAAGGCGTAGGCGATGTCGCTGGTCACAGTACTGCCAGCGTACGGGATCACCTTGGTGTGGCGCAGAGCACCGCCGGTAAACAGCGACATGTCCATGGTGCCGCCACCGATGTCCACCACGCAGACACCCAGCTCTTTCTCGTCTTCGGTCAACACGGCATAGCTGGAGGCCAGCGCGGAGAAGATCAGTTGATCCACGCGCAAACCGACCTTCTCCACACACTTCTCAATGTTGCGAGCCATGTCGTTGTGGCAGGTGATCAGGTGAACCTTGGCTGCCATCCGCACACCGGAGAGGCCGACCGGATTCTTGATCCCTTCCTGATAATCGATGGCAAACTCCTGAGGCAGCACATGCAGCACGCGCAGCTCGTCGGAGAGGCGAACCGACTTGGCGGTGTGGATCACGTTGTCCACATCCTCCTGGGTCACCTCTTCATCGGAGATGGGCACCATACCGGTCTCGTTGCGGCAATCAATATGCTTGCCGGACAACCCCAGATAGACCGAGCTGATCTGGCAATCTGCCATCATCTCGGCCTCTTCCACCGCGCGGCGCAGTGACTTGACCACGGAGTCGAGGTCATTGACCCCGCCCTTCTCCATTCCGCGAGAAGCGTGACTGCCCATACCGATGACGTTCAGTTCACCGTCCGGCAATACTTCCCCGACCAGAACCGCCACCTTGGTTGTGCCGATATCCAGTCCGACAATCAAATTCCTATCTGCGGTGTTGGTCATGCACTTTCTCTTCGCTCTTCTTCCAGCCAACTGCCATTCCGGTGTCGTATCGAAGATCCACGTAGGCGACTTGCGCACGGGGTTCGATAACCGGGAAGGCATCGATAAACCGCTGCAGCCGGAGCGCAATGTCATTGCGTCCCAGGAACAGCTTGATATTGCCATCCAGGGTCAGTTCCCAGGCATGGCGGGGGGTCAGATTCACCCCCAGCAACTTGTATCCCTTGGCAGCCAGTTGCGACTCGTACTGCCGACTCTCTTTCAACACCCGGGCGGCCTGGTCATCCGGCCCTGACAGCTGCAACAGCGGCGTCTTGACCCGATCCGGGGCACTGAATACCTTGCCCTTGGTGTTGACGAAGCGGTTGCCATTCCAGCGCGCCGCCACATCTTGTTCCGTGAGGTAGATCTTGATCTTGTTCGGCCACTTCTTTCGTACCGAGACCGAGGCCACCCATGGCAGGGCGTTGAGCCTTGCCTGCAATTCGTTGACGTCCAATTCGAAGAAGTTGCGCAGCTCGGCGCCATCCAGCACGGCCATCCGCAGCTCTTCGGTTTGCAAATACTGGTGTTGCCCCTGCAGCAACAGCTCGCTCATGGGCAACCGGTTGGCATCTGTCAGCCAACCTTTAACATCCAGCGCCGTCCGGTAGCAGCCCCATATCACCAGCAGGAAAAACGCTACCCCTGCGATGAAGCCACCCTTGGTGCGCCCCTGTGCCCTTGCCTCCACCCGATCGATCCCCGTGTAACGCGCTAAACCGGCCTTTGACAGACCGGTTCGCCATTATATAGGCCCCGGCTTGGCGGTCAAAATACTCATTGGGCCCTCAGGCGCCAGATTTCATGCTATCTATGCTCAATTTCATCTCTCCGAGACGACGGGCCAGCGCCCCGACGTTCCCGGCGCCTTGAGTCAGCACCAAATCCCCCTCGCCGATCAGGTCGGCCAGCACGGCTGGCACGTCATCCGGTGTAGCGACGAAGATGGGTTCCAGGTTGCCACGCGAGCGAATGGAGCGGCACAGTGCCCGTCCATCAGCGCCCGGGATCGGCTCCTCACCGGCAGCATAAACCTCCAGCATTACCAGCACGTCTACCTTGGAGAGCACATCGGCGAAGTCCTCGTAGAGGTCGCGGGTGCGGGTATAACGGTGCGGCTGGAACACCATCACCAGACGCTTTTCGGGCCAACCGGCACGGGCGGCGTTGATGGTGACCTTCACTTCGCTCGGGTGGTGACCGTAATCGTCCACCAGCATCGCCTTGCCGCGACCGGTTTCAAACTCGCCATACTGCTGGAAGCGACGACCGACCCCTTCAAATTTGGCCAGTGCAGAGATGATGGCCTCGTCGCTAACACCGTCCTCTGTCGCGACAGCTATCGCCGCTGCGGCGTTCAATGCGTTGTGAATACCCGGCAAATTGAGGGTCACCTGCAGCTCACCCGCCTCTTTGCGGCGAACACGGAAGCAGCTGTGGTTGGTGGTCTGGACAAAATCCAGCACCTGCACGTCGGCATCATCAGAGAGGCCGTAGGTCAGAGTCGGACGGGCAATCTCGGGCAACATGCCACGGATCACCGGATCATCGATGCAGACCACCGCCAGTCCGTAGAAGGGCAGATTGTGCAGAAACTCGATGAAGGTGGCCTTCAGCTTGGAGAAGTCACCGCCGTAGGTATCCATGTGATCCGCTTCGATATTGGTCACGATAGAGACCATCGGCTGCAGATGCAGGAAAGAGGCGTCGCTCTCGTCCGCCTCGGCAATCAGGTAGCGGCTGCTGCCCAGTCGGGCATTGGTACCGGCACTGTTGAGCAGGCCACCGATGACGAAGGTCGGGTCGCGGTCGGCTTCGGCATAGATGCTCGCCACCAGACTGGTGGTGGTGGTCTTGCCGTGGGTACCGGCAATGGCGATACCGTGACGGAAACGCATCAGCTCGGCCAGCATCTCGGCGCGGCGCACCACCGGGATCCGCAGTTCGCGGGCAGCCAGCAGCTCCGGGTTGTCCTGCTTGATGGCAGTAGAGACCACTACCACGCTGGCACCCTCAACGTGTTCGGCACTGTGGCCGACGAAGATGTGAGCACCCAGTCCGGCCAACCGCTCGGTCACGGCGTTGCGGGCCAGATCAGAACCCGTTACCTGATACCCTTCGTTGGCAAGCACTTCGGCGATCCCGCCCATACCGGCACCACCGATGCCGATAAAGTGGATGCGACGCACGCGGCGCATTTCGGGGATCACAGTACGCAGTTTTGCCAGTTCAACCTTGGTCATAATCGTCTCTTTAGTCTGCCGCAGGCCATGTGCCGTCAAAGCGCGGCTGCACGGTGGCATCAATACATACAGGTACAAGGCTGCACGGTGTCACCGCTGCAACCTTGCTCATCAATCTTTACCACACTGCCCGGTTGCGAGCTGTTTGCACTCATCCGCAACCCGCTCGGCCGCATCGGTGATGGCGACGCGGCGAGCCGCTTTCGCCATGTTAAACAGGGTCTCCCTGCGACCAGCCAGCCAGGTCAGGCGAGCCGCCAGTGAAGCGGTGTTCAGCTCGGACTGGGGCAGAAACTCGGCTGCACCGCCGTCGACAAGGGTCAAGGCGTTTCGGGTCTGGTGATCATCCACAGCATGGGGCAGCGGCACGAAAATGGCGGCCACACCGGCGGCAGCCACTTCGGAAACAGTCAGCGCACCGGCACGGCAGACCACCAGGTCGGCCCAAGCGTAGGCGCTGGCCATATCCTTGATAAATTCGCTCACCTCGGCATTGATGCCGTGCTGGGCATAGGCAGCAGAGACAGTCTCGGCATTGCCCTTGCCACACTGGTGACGCACTTCAATAGGCACGCCGGATGCCGCCACCGCAGCAGGTACCTGCTCGTTGAGCACCCGCGCCCCCAGACTGCCACCCACGATCAGCAGATGCAGTGGCTCATCCCCGCTGCGCAGTTGCGGATCCGGCAGGGCGACCACTTCGGGACGCACCGGATTACCGACCACGGCGGTGCGACGGCTCGGCGCGAAGGCGCCCGGAAATGCCATCAACACCCGCCTGGCGATACGGGCCAGCAGCTTGTTGGTCATGCCGGCAGCGGCATTCTGCTCATGGAGCAGCAGCGGGATGCCGGAGAACCAGGCCGCCACGCCACCCGGGCCGGAGGCAAAACCGCCCATGCCGAGCACCACGTCAGGACGAACGGTCTTGAGCACCTGACGCGCCTGCAGGATCGATTTGACGATGCGATAGGGCGCAACCAGCAGTCGTTTGATGCCGTTGCCACGCACCCCCTGAATATCGATGAAGGAGATGGGATAACCGTGGGCGGGCACCAGCTCCGCCTCCATCCGGTCGGCAGTGCCGAGCCAGTGGACAGTCCAGCCCTGGGCCTTCAGGCGATCGGCCACGGCCAGACCGGGGAACACATGCCCACCGGTACCACCTGCCATCACCAACAGAGTCTTGCTCACTAAACCTCCCGCACGCGCGCCTGGGCTGTCGCCTGACGCAACTCAAAATCGATTCGAATCAACATGCTCACCGCCACCGACATGATGATGAGACTGGAACCACCGTAACTGACCAGCGGCAGGGTCAAGCCCTTGGTTGGCATCATGCCGCTGGCCGCGCCGACGTTGACAAAGGTCTGGAAGCTGAACCAGATGCCGATGCCGATGGCCAGATAACCGTCATAGAGCCGCTCTGCCACCAGCGCACGATGCCCCAGCTTGAGCGCCTTGACCGCCAGCGCAAAAATCAGGAACAGGGCGCCCAGCACCCCGACGTAACCCAGCTCTTCACCGAGAATCGCAAACACGAAGTCGGTGTGCGCTTCCGGCAGGTACTCCATCTTCTGGATAGAGTTGCCAAGCCCTTCGCCAAACCAGCTGCCACGGCCAAACGCCATCAGCGACTGGGTCAACTGGTAGCCACTGCCAAACGGATCGGCCCAGGGATCCATAAAGGAGGTCACCCGCCGCATCCGGTAGGGCTCGACGATGATCAGCATCACCACCGAACCGAGGCCCGCGCCGATCAGGGTCAAAAACTGCCCCAGTCGGGCACCGGCCAGAAACAGCATGCCGAACGAGGTAACGAACATCACCACGGTAGAACCCAGGTCAGGCTGCAACAGCAGCAAGACTGCCAGCACCCCGAACACCGCCAGCGGTTTCAGGAAGCCGATCCAGGCTTCGCGCACTTCGCTCTGGCGCCGTACCAGATAGCCGGCCAGATAGACAAACAGCGCCAGCTTGCCAAACTCGGCAGGCTGCAGGTTGAAGGGGCCGAGCGGCAACCAGCGCACCGCACCGTTGACGTTCCGCCCCACCAGCAGCACCAGCACCAGCATCAAGATCGCCAGCAGCAGCATGGGGCCATTGTGCTGTTGCCAGCGCGCCATCGGCACCTGCAACACAAACCAGGAGATACCGAGCGCCATCACCAGAAACAGGGCGTGACGCTTCACAAACATGAAGGGGTCATCCCCCAGCGCAATCCCTTCGGGGATCGACGCCGAGGCCACGATGACCACCCCGACCGCCATCAGGGAGAGCGCCAACAGTACCAGCTGCCGATCGTAGAGACCGGCAGGACGCGCCGGTAACACCCAGCGCTGGAACAGACCTGCTGCTGCGCGAAGGGCGTTCATAGCGCCAGCACCATCTCGGTGAAGCGATCGCCGCGCACCTCGAACGACTTGAACTGATCGAGGCTGGCACAGGCCGGCGCCAGCAGCACCCAGTCACCGGGCTTGGCATCGGCAGCCGCTTTGGCAACTGCAGCGGCCAGGTCGTCCACCCGTTCGGTCTGCTCGCCCAGTGCCAGCAGCACCTCGGCATCCTGACCGAAGCAGTACATGTGATCGATCTGGTTGCCCAGCAGCGCCTGGATCGGGCCAAAATCCTGCCCCTTACCCTGACCACCGGCCAGCAGCAGCAGGCGCCCCTTGACCGACTCGCGCACACCGGCAACGGCAGCCAGCGTGGCCCCCACGTTGGTGGCCTTGGAATCGTTGATCCAGCGCACCCCGTTCACCTCCCGCACGAAGCGGGCACGATGGGGCAAGCCCTCGAAACGACGCAGCACGGTAAGCTGAGCCGCACGGGGAATACCGACCGCATCGCACAGCGCCATGGCCGCAAGGGCGTTGGCCTGATTGTGGGCACCGACGATCTTCATCTCGTCTACCGCCAGCAGTGGTTCACCGTGCAACGTCAACCAGTAGCGGCCATCCAGCAGGCAACGGCCATAGCCATTGCAGTCGAGACCAAAGCTCTGCCACACCTGACCCACATCGGGCAGGGTCTGAGCATCGTCACGATTGACCAGAATGTGTTTGGAGTGCAGATGGATCTCCATCTTGGCGGCACGATAGTCGGCCATGCCCTGATAACGATCCATGTGATCTTCTGAGAGGTTCAGCACCACGGAGGCGGCAGCACGCAAACTGTGAGTAGTTTCCAACTGGAAGCTGGAGAGCTCCAGCACGCAGAGATCCATCGGCTGCTTGAGCAGCTCCAGCGCAGGCGTGCCGATATTGCCGCCCACGCCGACATTGAGACCGGCTTCGGCAATCATCTCGCCCACCAAGGTGGTAACGGTGCTCTTGCCGTTCGAGCCGGTGATAGCGATGACCGGGGTCTGGGTCTCGCGCACAAACAGCTCGATATCACCGACGATCTGCACGCCACACTCGGCAGCTGCTTTCAGTTCGGGGGTCGCCAGCGCGATACCCGGGCTCGCGACGATCATGTGCGCCTGCTTGAGCAGCGCCTCGTCGAGACCGTGAATGAGCTCTACCTCAGGCGGCAGTTGATCCTTGCCGGGCGGGTTGGCACGGGTATCCATCACCAATGGCGTCACGCCACGGCCGAGGAAGTAGTCGACGCAGGAAAGTCCGGTTTTGCCCAATCCGATGATGATGACCATGGCCTTACCTCACCTTCAGGGTGGCAAGACCCAGCAGCACCAGCACGAGGGTGATGATCCAGAAGCGCACGATGACGCGCGGCTCCGGCCAGCCCTTCTTCTCGTAGTGGTGATGGATCGGCGCCATGCGGAAGATCCGCACGCCGCGCAGCTTGTATGAACCCACCTGCAGGATCACCGAGACGGTCTCCATCACGAAGACGCCGCCCATGATCACCAGCAGGAACTCCTGACGGACCAACACGGCGATGGTACCGAGCGCGCCGCCCAGTGCCAGGGAACCAACGTCCCCCATGAATACTTGCGCCGGATAGGTGTTGAACCAGAGGAAACCCAGACCCGCCCCGACGATGGCAGTACAGACGATCACCAGCTCGGAGGTATAGGGCACGTAGGGAATGTGCAGGTAGCTGGCAAAGTTGACGTTACCGGTAGCCCAGGCGATCAGGGCAAAGCCCCCCGCCACCATCACGGTCGGCATGATGGCCAGGCCATCGAGACCGTCGGTCAGGTTGACCGCGTTGGAGGTGCCAACGATGACAAAGTAGGTCAGCACGATAAACATCAGGCCAAGCTGCGGCATCACATCCTTGAGGAAAGGCACCACCAGCTGGGTCTGCCCCTCATGGGTTGCGGTCGCATAGAGGAACACCGCCACCGCCAGCGCTACCGCGGATTGCCAGAAATACTTCCAGCGTGCGATCAGGCCGTCGGTGTTCTTGCGCACCACCTTGAGGTAGTCGTCGGCAAAGCCGATGGCACCGTAGGCACCCAGCACAAACAGCACCAGCCAGACATAGGGGTTGTCGAGGCGGCACCAGAGCAGCACAGACGTGAAAATCGCAGCAATGATCATCAGGCCACCCATGGTCGGGGTGCCCCGCTTGCTGAGGTGGGACTCGGGACCGTCGTTGCGGATCACCTGACCGAATTTCAGGATCTGCAGGCGACGGATCAGGCGTGGCCCCATCCAGAGGGCAACCCCCAGTCCGGTAATGATCGACAGGATGGCGCGAAACGTCAGGTAGGAGAAGACGTTGAAGAAGGTGAAGTGCGGGGTGAGCAGTTCGGCCAGCCAGACTAGCATGTGGCTGACTCCTGACGGCCTTTGACCATCTCGACGATATCTTCCATGCGGGAGCCACGTGCCCCTTTGACCAGAATCGAAATTTCCTGATGTGTATTTATCATTTGCGCAAGCACTTCAAACAACGACGCCTTGTTATCGAAATGTCGGCCCGCCGCGGCATCTGCGGTGTGGCGACTCTCTTCCCCCACTGTCAGCACGGCATCCAGACCGCACTCGCGGGCATGACGGCCAACCCGGGCGTGTTGCTCGGCAGACTCCTCACCCAGTTCCCGCATATCACCGAACACCAGCACCTTGAAGCCGCTCATGGCGGTCAGGGCATCGATGCCCGCCAGCACGGACTCCACGCTGGCATTGTAGGTATCATCCACCAGAGTCAGACCGCCCCAGCGTTGAACGCAGAAGCGTCCCTTGACCGGAGCCATCTGCTCAAGACCGGCTTTGACCGATGCCAGAGAAGCGCCGAGCGCCAGGGTACCGGCAGCAGCAGCCAACGCATTGGCCACGTTGTGGCGACCCGGGATCGCCAAGGTCAGGCTCAGCTCGCCCTGCGGGGTCACCATCACGAACTCGGCACAACCTTGTTCGTTGAGTACAAGGTTGCGCGCGTGGAACGGCTGGCTCTGATCGTCGATGGAGAAGGCGCACTGAATGCCGCGTTCCCGCCACTTCGGCCAGAATTCGTTGTCGGCGTTGACGATGGCGGTGCCACCCTCGCTCAAGCCCTCAAAGATTTCGCTCTTGGCGTGGAACACCCCTTCCAGCGAGCCGAAGCCCTCCAGATGGGCCGCCGCCACGTTGTTGATGATGGCGGCATCGGGTTTGGCCAGCGAGGTAGTCCAGGCGATCTCGCCCGGATGATTGGCACCCAGCTCCATCACCGCAAACTTGTGCTGCGGCTCGAGGCGCAGCAGGGTGAGCGGCACGCCCACCTCGTTGTTGAAGTTGCCAGCGGTGGCCAGCACTTCCCCTTCGTTGCGCAGGATGGCGGTTGCCATCTCCTTCACCGTGGTCTTGCCGCAGCTGCCGGTAATGGCCAGCACTTTCGGGTTGATGCGCTCACGCACCAGTTTGCCAAGGCGGCCCAACCCCTTGAGGGTATCGGCTACCACCAGTTGGGGAATGGCCAGCGGCAGCTCACGCTCGACCAGCAGGGCAGAGGCCCCTGCCTGAACGGCCTGCTCGCAAAAATCGTGGGCATCGAAGCGCTCGCCGCGCAGGGCAACGAACAGGGCACCCGCGCCCAGTGTGCGGGTGTCGGTACTGACGACGGTGATCTCGCCATCGTCACCAATCAGACGGGCATCGAGTACCTGAGCCAGCTCGGCAAGCCTGAGGGTCATCATTTGAATGACTCCAATAATGTGTGCAAGGCAGCCGCGACGGTTTCCCGGTCGCTGTAGTGCCGCTTGTCGGTTCCAATGATCTGATAATCCTCGTGACCCTTACCGGCCACCAGGATGATGTCCTGTTTGCTCGCCTGACCGATGGCCAGCGCAATCGCCTTGACCCGGTCGTGCTCCACCTGCACCGCAGCAGGATCGCGAAGACCCGCCACCATGTCGGCCATGATCCGGGCCGGCTCCTCGGTACGGGGATTGTCATCGGTCAGGATCACGCGATCCGCATACTGTTCAGCCATGGCAGCCATCATGGGGCGCTTGCCGCGATCCCGATCACCACCACAACCGACCAGACACCAGAGCTGGCCTGTGCAGTGCACCCGCAGGGCTTGCAATGCCTTCTCCAGTGCATCCGGGGTGTGGGCGTAATCGACCACCGCCAGCGGCGTATCGCCACCACCAAAACACTCCATGCGGCCGGTCACTGGCTGCAATTGAGGCGCTGTCGCCAGCAGCTCGTTGAAGTCGTAACCGAGCACCAGCATCACGCCCATCGCGGCCAGCACATTGCTGACGTTGAAGCGCCCGAGCAAGGGGGCGGATAATACACCATTCCCCCAGCTGGAGTTAATCTGCGCGCGAAAACCTTGCTGGTGAAAATCGAGCTGCTGCGCCGTTAATTGACGGCCAGAATGGTGTTCAATCGGGCCATTAACGCTGAACGCCACCGCTGCCGGGTATTTTTCGAGCCACTTGGCACCCAACTCGTCATCACGGTTGATCACCGCATTCGACTCATCGACCAACTGCAGCAACTGCTCTTTGGCCGCGCCATAGGCTTCCATGGTGCCGTGGTAGTCGAGGTGATCCCGGCTCAAGTTGGTGAAGACAGCGGCGGCAAACGGCAGTGCGGCAACACGATGCTGCACCAGACCGTGGCTGGAGACCTCCATCGCCACCAGATCCGCCCCCTGCGCTTGCAGCGCAGCCAGATTGGCTTGCACCTGCACGGCGCTGCCGGTGGTGTTTTCCGCTTCGATCAGGTTGCCGAACAGGCCGTTGCCGATGGTGCCCATCACGCCCGCTTTACCACCCAGCAGGGTGCGCCAGTTGGCGACCAGCAGTGCTGTAGTGCTCTTGCCGTTGGTGCCGGTGATCCCCACCAGTTGCAGCTTGTTCGCAGGCTGGTCGTAGAAGGTACCTGCGAGTGCTGAGAGGTGAGCGGGCAGATCCCGCATCCCGATACAGGAAACCGAAGTCGATGGTGGGATAAATTCACCATCCTCCTCAAACACAACAGCGGTCGCTCCCTGAGCCACCGCCTGTTCGATAAACCGTCTGCCATCCACTTGATGACCACGAATGGCCACGAAGAGCGAGCCGGGGCCAACCCGCCGACTATCCAGCTGGATATCGGTCAGGGTGAGCGCCGGCGCCTGGATACCGAAGGGGCGCAGTAATACATCAAGTGCGCGGGACAAGAGAGGCCTCCGTACGGGCAAGTTTGGTGGGCACCGCTGGCGGCACCGCATCGGGACGAATATTGAAGAGCTGCAGCACCCCGCCCATGGCCTCTGCAAACGGTGGGGTAGCCACGGCGCCGCCATAATAGGCGCTGCCTTTTGGCTCGTTGATCACCACCACCATGACGAAACGGGGATCACTGGCGGGTGCGAAACCGGCAAACCAGGCCATGTAATCCTTGCCATAGCCACCGGCGACGGCGACCTTGGCGGTACCACTCTTGCCGCCAACCCGATAGCCCGGGATCTTGGCTTTTGGAATGGCGTTGTCGACCACATACTCCAGCGCCTGCAACATGGCAGCGGCGTTGTTGTGATCGATAACCTGCTCACCCTTGGGCGGCGTAGTCACCTTGACGATGGAGAGCGGCACCCGCTTGCCCTTGTTGGCCAGGGTGGCGTAGGCGGAAGCCAGCTGCAGCGGGGTGACTCGCAGACCATAACCGAACGAGAGGGTTGCCCGCTCGATATCGGACCAGCGACGACGCTGGGGCAGCATGCCGCTGCTCTCGCCCATCAGCCCGCTGCCGGTATCCATGCCGAAACCGAACATGCTGAGGGTATTGATCATCTCCTGCGCCGGCATCCGCAGCGCGATGCGTGACATACCGATGTTGGAGGAGTAGCGCAGGATGTCGTAGAGGTTGGTCGCCTTGTGGATACTGACGTCCTTGATCTGCTTGGCACCGATAAAGAGCGGACCACCGGGAATGAAATCCTTCCAGCTGGTGACACCTGCCTGCAAGGCACTGAGCAAAATCAATGGCTTGACGGTCGAACCCGGCTCGTAGGTATCAGTCACCACCCGGTTGCGTACCCGGAAGCTCTGATACTGGCCTCGGTTGTTCGGGTTATAGGAGGGGGTGTTGACCATGGCGAGCACTTCACCGGTCTTGATATCCAGCATCACCATGGAGCCGGAGGTCGCCTTGTTCTCGTCGGTTGCCCGCTTGAGGGCACGGTAGGCCAGAGCCTGCACCCGCTGATCGATACTGAGCTGCAGGTCGTTGGCGTTCTTGCCCTCTTTGACGATGCCAAGCCGCTCGATGACGCGACCTTGACGATCCTTTCGTACCCGCATTTCGCCGGGTGTCGCCGTCAGCCACTCGTTGTAGCTGCGCTCAATCCCTTCAATACCGCTGCCATCGATGTTGGTTACCCCCACCAGATGGGCGCTGATCTCGCCGGTCGGGTAGAAGCGGCGTGCTTCAGGGCGCAGGTAGACGCCACCCAGCTTGAGCCCCTTGATATATTCCGCCACCGCAGGAGTAACCTGACGCTGCAGATAGACGAAACGCTTGCTGGGGTTGGCGATGCGGTGTTTGAGGGTATTGATGTCGAGCTTGAGCACGGCGGAGAGCGCCAGCCAGGCTCGCTCATTATTGATGGCCCCGGATTCATGCACCGTCTTGGGATCGGCCCAGACCGCCTCGACCGGTACCGAAACCGCCAGCTGCTCGCCGTTGCGATCGGTGATCATGCCGCGCACCGCTTGGGTAGAGGTGGTACGCAGGGAACGCATGTCCCCTTCCTGACGCAGGCGATCCGGATTGATCACCTGGATCCAGGCCAGACGCAGGATCAGACCCACAAACGCGATGCCGATAAACACCGCAAGCGTGCGAAAGCGCCACGGATAGATCGATGGCGCTTTGACATTCGCTTTGGCAGCTTTGGCTGTAGCCTTGCGTTTCATGGTTGGGTAATTACCTTCTCGGTGGTCACCAGCGGACGACCCATCTGCAACTTGTCCATCGCCAGACTCGCCACCCGGGAGTGCTCAGCCAGGGTGCCCTGCTCCAGCAGCAGGTGGCGCCATTCGATATTGAGGCGATCCTCTTCCGCCATCAGATCGTTCTGCTTGGCCGTCAGACCACGGGTCATGTTGGTCACCAGGATCACGGCAAACGCGGTCACCAGCACGGCGACCGACAGAAAAATCTGCAGCTTGTGCCGCCAGAGATCGGCAACGATCTCCTTGGCCAGATGAACACGCACTTCGCTCATCGCTTACTCCGCCAGCCGTTCGGCAACCCGCAGCACCGAGCTGCGTGACCGGCTGTTTTCAGATACTTCATGATCAGAAGGCTTGAGCGCCTTGCCGACCGACTTCAATTTGCGACCGCCAGCCAGCTGGGCCTCGGTCAACGGAATGCCGTAAGGCACTTCCGGCCCCTTCTCGTGCTTGCGGATGAAATGCTTCACCAATCGGTCTTCCAGCGAATGGAAGCTAATCACTGATAGACGTCCATGTGGTGCTAGCACTTCCAGTGCACCGTTGAGCGCGGTTTCGATCTCGTCCAGCTCGCTGTTGATATAGATGCGAATGGCCTGGAAACTGCGTGTTGCCGCATGCTTACCCTTCTCCTTGCTCGGATTGACCCGGGCAATCATCTCCGCCAGTTGGCGGGTACGCACATAAGGCTCGGTCACTCGGTCATGCACAATGGCACGGGCGATCTTCTTGGCAAAACGCTCCTCACCGAAGGTCTTCAGCACCCAGGCGATGTCATCCACATCTGCCTTGGCCAACCACTCGGCGGCGCTCTGACCGGAGGTGGGGTCCATCCGCATATCGAGCGGACCATCTTTCATAAAGCTGAAGCCGCGCTCGGCATCATCCAACTGGGGTGAAGAGACCCCCAGATCCAGCAGGAAGCCATCCACCTTGCCCAACAAACCGCGCTCATCCAGATAGGAGGCGATGCCGGAGAAGGGGCCGTGCACAATTTCGAAACGGGGATCCTGGATCTTGGCCGCTTCGGCGATCGCCTGGGGATCGCGGTCGATGGCGATCAGGCGGCCATTGGGGCCAAGGTGCTGCAGGATCAGACGAGAATGACCACCACGGCCAAAAGTACCGTCGACGTAGACACCGTCCGGCTTGATAGCCAGACCTTCAACGGCTTCGTGCAGCAGCACAGTGATGTGTTCAGCGGCTTGGGTCATTTATAAAGAGAAATCCTGTAGTCGTGGTGAGCTTGCCCAATCGTCCCCGGGCAGACCCAAGATGTCGTCATTGACCTGTTGTTGCCAGCGGGCTTCATCCCACAACTCAAACTTGTTGAGCTGGCCCACCAGCATGATTTTCTTGTCCAGCCTCGCATGGTTGCGCAGTGGCTGACTGAGCAGCAGACGGCCATTGCCATCCAGCTCGCATTCGGTTGCATGTCCCAGCAGCAGTCGCTGCAAACGGCGCTCTTGCGGATTCATGCTGGAGAGAGTCTTGAGCTTGCGCTCGACCTCTTCCCATTCATTCAGGGGATAAAGCAGCAGACAGGGATGGGCAATATCGATGGTGCAGACCAGCTGGCCGTCGCTTTCGTCGCGCAGCCAATCACGGAATTTGGTCGGAATTGCCAGCCGCCCTTTACTGTCCAGGCTGATGGCATGAGCGCCACGCAACAAATTGCAGTCCCTGAAGGTGAGTGAGCAGGCAGATTGCCCCTCTAAAAACCACTTTGATCCACTTTTCCCCACCTTGAAGTTTAAGGACGAGCAGGGGGCTTTTCAAGCAAGGAGATGGGACAGAGGGAACATATTGACGCAGCAATTGCATGCTGCGGATTGAGTAGGTTGATTTTCCAAGAGTTATTGCTGAAAAAACAGAAAGTGATTAATAAGCAGCAAGTCGGTGAGCGGTCACTATCTGGGCGATATGATGAAACGGAACAATACCACTGCACAGAGCAAAATACTGACACATATCACTGGATAGATGATGTAACCATCTTTCGAACGGCGAGCACGCAGAGACACCAGCTGACAAAGCAACAGATTGTAAATAATCAGCAGGGATGTCAGCAGAATATTGGTGGCAAATGTCAGCTCTTGAGCGTAACCAATGTACAAGCCCATCAGAATGAAATTGGCGAGTATCAGATACAGCAAAAACTTCTGAATCGCTTTACCCGAATTTGGGCTCTTTTTTACTCGTGTTATCATGCTTGCTACGTCCTGGATTACACATGATCAGACGACCTTAAATTCAAAAAACTGTTGAGATATATCATGTTTTTATTATTGCGCGATCCTTGCTCAACAATTGCCCCATGACCCGGCTCGTTTTTTTGCTAATGAGCGGGATGTTAATGATATCAACATCTTGCCATGCTTATCACAATTATCACTGGCAAGCAGGTTTCCCAATCCCGATCCAGGGAAAAGGGGTCGACTTGGTCAGCCAGCAGCAACAATTCCTGTTGAAGCAGCGCCCTTATCTCCAACAACGTCTTGCGGAGACACAGCCCGTTATTCGCTGGGTCGCGGAACAGGTTCACGAACGCAAACTGCCGCCCTTGCTTGCCTTTGTTCCTTTACTGGAAAGCAGTTACCGATTGGATGTGGTCTCTTCCGCTGGCGCCGCAGGCCCCTGGCAGCTGATGCCAGATACCGCCACCCGATTTGCCATTCCCATCACCAGCGAATTTGATGGGCGCTATTCACTGCCATTGGCGACAGAGGCTGCCCTTTCCTATCTGGCATGGCTGTATCGCTTCTTTGGCAATGACTGGCTGCTTGCTTTGGCCGCCTACAACGCAGGAGAAGGGCGGGTACTCAATGCGGTTTTAAAAGCGGGGACACGTAATATATGGGAACTGGATCTTCCGACTGAAACACGCTTTTATGTCGCGCGCTTTGTTGCGCTGGCAAGACTGCTTGATATGGCTGACAGCTATCAGTTTCAACTTCCGCTATGGCACAGCGGCAATGACTTGCAAATATTCCGTCATCCGAACGGCTGCTCACTGCCCGCGTGGGCTCAGGCAAAAGGCGTATCAATGAATGAAGCCAGCCGCTGGAATCCGGCCTGGCAACTCCCTATCGCGCAAGGGATAACCCATTGCCCTATCGTCTATAGCAAAGGCAAAGCCCCCACCGCCAACCGGAAGAAAGGGGCGACCGCCATTGTCAAAGCGGTCTCACTGGACAGTCTGCATGATCCCCTGTTGCTGAAAGCTGCCAGGGGGCTTGATATGAGTCGAGGCGAGATCAGGCTGGAACGCTTGCCTGATCCTCTTGGGATTCAGCAGAAGCGGCCGCTGATTGCGGCACCATGAAACTGTGGCGCCAATGGCTCAGTACCGGAGCCAAATCAACCTCTTCCGGATATGACCAGCGAGCACCATAAAAGCAGAGCTGCCGGCCAATGGCGCGACGATGAGTGATGTTGCAATCCAGCGCAATTCGCGGCAATAGGGCGAGCTTCACCGTTTCGGGTAATTCAAATCGAGCAGGAGCAAGGAAACCGACCCCGCCCGGACCAATGTCTTTGATCACTGCGCGGCCAATGCTCTTGTCAAACAGCAATCCGGAAATCAGCAATCTGGCCGCAATCCCGCAACTCTGTGACTCGAAAGGCGTAGTTCCATCGTGCAGATACCAGCGCGGTACCTTTCGGCGTGGATCATTGTGCGAGGTATGTAGCGGAAACTCGATCTCAGGGTCGTCCATGGGAAATCATCTCCTTGGCATGACTAGCTGCCGCTTGCGTTTGGGAGCTGAAAAGTTGCTCCAGATTAGTTTCTGCCTGGGTTGTCATGACCAGCAATTCAATGCGCCGATTACGGCTGCTTTGTGGATTCCGGGTATCTTCCAGCATGGTATCGGCCATCGCGACAACCTGCCCGACCCGTTCAGGTGGCATGCCTCCCGCCAGCAACACCCGTCTTGCCATCATGGCGCGGTCTGACGATAGCTCCCAGTTGCTGTAATTGTCACCGGCAAACGGTGTGCTGTCGGTATGGCCAGAAATCATGACCCGATTCTCGATACGCTGGAATATGGGTGCCAGCGCCATCAACATATGGCGAAAGAAAGGGCTGATACGGGCACTGCCGCGGCTATACATTTCCCGATCAGCATCATCACGGATCAGGATCCGCAATCCTTGGGGAACAATTTGAATCTCGAGGTTATTCTTCGCCTGCATCTGCTCAGCAAGATGGTCGATAAAGCTGGCCAGCTGCTTCATCTGGGCTTCACCTTCAAGCTTGCCTATCAACAGCTTTTCATACCCACCACCCGGGCCGTCAGAAAAAATGCTCTGATTACGGTCCATATGCTTGGGCATCAGCTGGCCCTGCTGATCGAACTTGGGATTCAACTCATCCATCACAGAGGGGTTACCCCCGAGATCGACAGGATAGGGGCTGTTGCGAATATCAAACGGGTTGGCTTCACTGTCCATGATGCTGTAGTCCCGCAGGCGGCTGGCAACGACTTCCCGCTCCTCCTGATTGGACACAGCCAGGATCCACAGCACCATGAAGAACGCCATCATGGCCAACGTAAAGTCAGCAAATGCCACCTTCCAGGCGCCGCCCCCTTTGGGACCGCTGTTACGACGCTGCTGGCGCTTGACGATAATCTGTTCGTGGTTACGCATTACATCGCCCTGTTAGTCACCCAATCTTCCAGCTCAAGGAAGCTTGGTTTGACTTCAGGCTCCAGGATCTTGCGACCCGAATCGACGGCAAGTAAAGGAGTTTTGCCACGCAACTGGGCAATCAGGATCGACTTGATGCACATCAACAGGCCGATACGGCGCTTGACCATATCTTCCATGGCATTGCTGATTGGCTCCAGCAAGCAGTAGCAGAGGAAAATACCGATAAAGGTGCCCACCAGAGCGGCCGCCACATGGACACCGATATTGCTCAGGGGGCCGTCGAGTTGCTGCATGGTGATGATGATCCCCATCACCGCAGCAAGAATGCCGAAGCCCGGGCAGGCCTCACCGGTTTTGTGCAAGGCATGGGCCGGTTTGAGCATGTCCTCTTCAATGGCCATGATCTCCTGCTCCAGCACTGTATCCAGTTCATGGGGTGTGATCTTGCCCATTCCGAGCAGACGCAGGTTATCGATAATGAAACCAAGCAGTTGGGGATCTTCCGAAATCTGGGGATACATCAAGAAAACCGAGCTCTGCTGGGGATTTTCAATATGCTCGTCGAGCGCCTTCATCCCCTTGTTGCGTGTCTCTTCAAGCAGTTGATGCATCAGAGTCAACAGCTCACGATAGACCTCTTTCTCTTCTTTATTCGCTTTGAAGCACATCTTTATCTGCCGCCACATTTCATGCATCACCTCTTTCGAGTTGCCCAGAAACATGGAGCCTACCGCTGCGCCGATGATGATGATGAGCTCGGCTGGCTGCCACAAGGCTGCGAGGTTTCCCCCGGCCATCATGAAGCCACCCAGCACGCACACTAATATGACGCCGATGCCAATCTGTTTTTGCATGAATGTTCCCGCACGATACAAGAAGGGTCACCAGTAAAGGTGAAGCACTACTATATGGAGTCGACCAATCGCTGCTTTAGCTGAAGTACACATTGCTTGTGCAACTGACAAACCCGGGATTCGGTTAATCCCAGCACCAGCGCGATCTCTTTCATATTGAGCTCTTGCTGGTAATAGAGGGAAAGCAATAACTGCTCGCGTTTATCCAGAGTGGCCAACACCTTGCTGATGGTCATCGCCATATCGACATCATCAGACTCGGTTGTTGGCGCCTTGCCTCCATTCTCCAGCCACTCTTCCAGACTCTGCAGTGCTTCAGCCTGGCTGGCGTAGGACAACTGACGCACCTCATCCACCGAACAGTCGAGCGCAGCAGCAAGTTCTTGCTCTGAGGGGGGGCGCCCCAAACGATTGTGCAGTTCACGCTGCGCCTGATTATGGCCATGTACCTGCTGTCGCAGTTGGCGGGGTCGCCAGTCCAGACGGCGCAACTCATCGAGCATGGCGCCACGAATCCGTTTGAAGGCATAACTTTCAAACTGGGCATCGGGCTCGCTGCCATAACGGCGCCACGCCTCCAGCAATCCCATCATTCCCACCTGCTCCATATCCTCCTGATCAAAACAGGCACTGACCTGGCTGCGCAGATGACTGGCGGCTCGCTTCACCAAGGGCAGATAGCGAGCAAGAATAGCGGGCTCTCCCGTGCGAGGAAGTTGCGGAGTATCGGCAAACTCTTGTTGAGCATCCCAAACGGAATCAGTCATATCGTGGCTACTGTACCAGCACCTTGGTGATCAGCACTTCATCCAGATAGGGCTTGTAGCCATATCCCTGTACCGTAGTGACCAGCTTGTCGCGCAGAGAGACCTGCAACTTGGAAATATTCTGCAGCTCGACTTTTACGTCATCATGGGAGCGGTGGCTGAAATACTGCACCATGGCATTGCGGATCAGTGGTGTCAGTTCATCCAGCTTGGCAACCTGCGCCGGGTTGTAGGTCACCAGTGCCAGCTCCAGCACCAGATAATGGGACTGTTCACCCCCTTCCAGACTGATGACAAAGCGCTCCATCGGCTTGAACAGCGGAGTGCTGCTCAGCTCGGGCTTTGGCTCTGCCAATCCGAGCCAGACTTCGACCACATCGCGCTTAAGCCATGTGCCATAGGCCAGTATGGCCAACAGACACAGAGCCATGACGAATATCATCAACCACTTCATGACACGCCGCATAATGTAAAACCACTCTCGCTGTTACGGGTTAAAAATCAGACCAGTGTATTGAGCCAGTCGTGCACCGTATCCCATTGGGAATCCGGATCATCCTGCCACTGGCGGCGGCCAGCCAGGATCTTCTCCTGTTGCCACCGCTCCTGCTGTCCCTGTTCGCCACCCTGCCCCACATTGACCTCGACCCCGCCGGCATGATGGGGCGCCAGGCTCATGCGCAAGCGCTCCATCGACTGGATCATCGCATCGCGCACCGCCGGATTGGTCACGTTCAACTGGACATTGAGCCGATCACCATCGAGCTTGACGGTCAACTCAAGTCGCCCCAGCTCTGGCGGGTCCAGCCGGATGTGAGCCTGTTTCACCTGTTGATTGACCTGCAGTTCAACCTTGTCCTGAAGCAGGCTAACCAGCTGCTGTCCCCACTGGCTCTGGTTGTCTGACAACCGGACAGGTGCCCATTGATAGTCGACCGGACGCAGCGGTGCAACGGCGAGTTGTCCAACTGCCAGCTGGCGAGCATCTGGCAACCTGTTTTCTACCGCAGCGGTATCAGGCACATTTCCAGCATCGAGACCGGCGGCCATAATCGGCAAGGTGAAGCGGCTGGGCAATACACCGGTTTGCCCATTTGATTTGACAAGCAACGTAGAGAGCGCCTGTTCTGCAGCAGCAGAGACCGTTTCACGACGCGGCATCACCTCTTGCTCGGGCAGCGTGGTCAAACTCCCCATCAAGGCACGAAGAGAGGGCGGCAATTTGTTATCCACCACCACCTGCTGGCCACCGGTGCTACCTTCAGCTCGGGAAAAAGTACGACTTACAAGCACACCATCAAGATCGGCATCACTTACTCTGACAAAGAGAGG
Source organism: Aeromonas sp. S11(2024) (assembly GCF_041402345.1). NCBI lineage: Bacteria > Pseudomonadati > Pseudomonadota > Gammaproteobacteria > Aeromonadales > Aeromonadaceae > Aeromonas > Aeromonas sp. S11(2024). Next base: position 147,065 of record NZ_JBGLRC010000003.1, read on the forward strand.
AGGCATATTGGTAAACGCTTGCAGCTGTTCAGCCGGGTCGCCTTCCATCCTTGGCTGTTCGCTCTCTTTTTCCTCTACCGCAACATCGCTGGCAGCCAGCTCGGGCAAGGGCAATACAACCAGAGGCTCAACCGCCTCATCCAGCGGTTGATACAGCTCACCTTCACTGCCGGCTTGGCCGGACAAACGGTTCAAGGCCGTGACATCCGGCGAATACGCAGCGTCAAAACCGCTAAATTGAATCAATCCCATTGCTCTGTCTCACCGTAGGCGGTCAAACCTTCACGAATCGAAGAAAGCTGCTGCCACTCCTGTTTACGAACCTGGGTCTCCTGCTCGCAGAGTTGCAATGCCTGTCGATACAAAATTCGGGCTTTATCTCTTGCTGGTTGCAACGCAGCCCAGAGTTGGGGATTCCGGCTAACTTGAGAGACAAATTGTGCAAAACGTCCATCGGTTAGCCTGACTGCATCCCACTGGCCAGCTTGCGCTTGTTGCAGCAAGAGCGTACCCAACCCCAATAACTGACGCTGGCGAGTCTGCAGTTCGGTCTCACGCAACACGGGAGCAATACCTGACATGACGAGCCCCAAAAAGAAGATGAACCAGCCCACAAGCAAGGAGTGGGCCAGACCGAGAACCAAGAAATTTCAATATGTTGGGCGTGAGGAAGAACAGAGAGGAAGGAAGTACTACTTCCGTATTAACGAGGATGACGCGCCATTGCTTCCCAACCCTCTTTCAGCTCTTGCAGGATTTTGCGCACTTCGGCGAACCCCTCAACATTGTTGGAAACGCTGATTTCGAACAATTTTTGACCGCAGTAGTCATAAAGACGATGCAGGTTAACCGCCAGCTCACCACCCTTATTCATATCAAGCGCACTGTCCAGCCCACCCAGGATCTGCAGACACTTGTTGATGGCCAACCCTTTGCGCTCAAACTGTTTCGCCAAGATATGCCCTTCTGCTCTGGCTATCTCGTCAAGCAAGCCATCCATCAACATCAGCACCAGCTGATATGGATCGGCACTCGCGGCCTTGGCTTCTGTGGCGGCAAATCGATAGGCATCATAGCCATCTTCAGATTCAAACATGGGTCACTCGCTATTGCAGGTTCAAACCAGTGCATCCAGGGGAAAAGCTTACAGTGCTCCCATGGTCTGCATCATCTGGTTCATGGTGGTGAATTGATTGAGGTAACGCTTGTAAACAGATTCCATCCGTTTATTCAGCGACTCCATTTTATCATCAAGTCGCTTTTGATTGGCTTCCAATGTGCTCTTGCGAGTGGCCATCACCCCGTTGCTCTTGGAGAAAGGGTCGAGCACCTTGCTCATCCGCTTGAGCAAACCGTCATCCCCCATCAGCGCCTTGCCCAGCAGTTCAGGGCCCTTCTCGAGCGACTTTTTGAAATCAGAGTCACTAAACACCAGCTTGCCCGACTTCTCGGTTTTGATACCAAGCTGAGTCAGGGTCATGCCAGCAGGCAGATTGCGAACCGCGTTGGCCAGCGCACCTTTCAAACCTCGCACCGTGGCATCAGAAGCCAGTGCGCCTTTTGCCTTGATATCGGTGGATGTCTCTTTGTTCAGCAGATCCAGCAGTTCGTTATAGCTATCAACAAATTTTTTCAATGAGCCGGTGACGGCTTCATTGTCATAAGCCACCGTCACCTGCATCGGGCCATCGGTTGGCTTTTGCACCTTGGTGAGATCCAGCGTCAGCCCTTCAACTACGTTCTCAATTTTGTTGGTAGGCGACTTGATCTCCAGCGCACCGTCGCCAACCCCCATCTTGATGATGGAGTCCTGACCCGGGGTGATCACCTTGCCATCGATAAAAGCCTTGCCGAACGCAGAAGCCGGGTCGCCATCATAGGTGGGGGTAAACACCTTGGCTACTCCGCTCTCTTTGCTGGTCAGCACCAGGTTAACCTTGCCATCCGTGCGGATCAGGCTTGCCTTGACCCCTGGGTTATCCGCCGAATCATTTATCGCAGAAACCAGACTCTGGGCTGTCGCCCCCGCAGGCAAGGTCGCCAAGTCGATAGCAAACGCCTTGCCATCAAGGGTGAACGACACTTTGCCGGAGGTTGGCAATGGCGCCTTTTCATCTGCCAGTTGCACCCCGAACTGATGGGCCTGTGCCAGTTGCTTGACCTCAAAGTTATATTGCCCCGGGGTCGCCTTGCCATTGCTGGAGACCGTCATGATCCCCTCTTGCGAGAGGCTGGCTTTCTGGGCCTGCAAAGCCGCTGGCTTGTTCAGATCTTTCAGCAAAGTCTGAAAGCTGGAGAGTTTGGAGTTAATGGATGACAGCGAACTCTGCTGCGCCTTGACATTGGCCAGCTGCCCCTTGAGCAGCTTGTCCATGTTCTTGCGCTCATTGGTCACCATATTCATCGCGGCTGAAGCGGGATCGACCTGCATATATCAACTCCTTCGGTATCAGGGCAAGACTTGCTTGTTGAAAAACGCTGTTTCGCCAGCACTTTTCAACCGGCAAGGGGAAGAAAAGAGGCCGCCACACAGGTAGCGGCCCTTATAACGATTAACGCAGCAGACCGGTGACCATACCAGTCATCTGGTTTGCCTGACCCAGCACAGACATGCCAGCTTGCATCAGCATCTGGTTCTTGGTCATGTTGGTGCTTTCGGTGGCGAAATCGGCATCCATGATACGGCCCTTGGCGATATCGGTGTTCTCTTTCATGTTGGAGAGGTTGTTAACGGTGTGCTCCAGACGGTTGATATTGGCACCGAAAGCGGAACGTACGCTGGTGATATCCTGCATAAAGGATTCCAGCTCACCGATAGCTTTTTGAGCGTGTTCTTGGCTCTTCAGGCCATACTCCAGGGTCTTGGAATCCAAGCCAGAACCTGCGGTCATGGCGCCAACAGTAGACTTGTCAAAATTCTTCTGAGCAGTATCCAAATCGGTCTGCTTGGTGGTCAACGTGTTTGCCGCAGTGTCATACGCGGTCTTTGCTGTATTGTAAGTACCTTCTTTGATTAACTTTTGTGCAGCATCAGACTCTCCCTCCCAATCAGTCTTGGCTGTATCCATTGTAGCTTTTTTGCCATCCGCATCAGTTTTAGCGGTATCAAACGCGGTCTTGGCACCATCCAATTTGGTATTCAGATCAGTCACCCCATCAACCAGCTTCTGATCTTCAGCACTCAGGGTTGCGCCACCGACAACCTTCTTGAGGGTATCGCCGATAGCCAGGGTCAAACGCTCACTGTCGGAGCCACCAATCTGGAAGGTCACTTCCCCCTTGGCAAACTTGCCGTTTTTGCTATCCAGCAGGTTTTCGCCACCGAAGGTGGTATTGCCGGCGATATTTTTCAGCTCTTTGGTCAACTCGCCGAATTCGGCGTTCATGGCGGCAATATCTTTATCGCTGCTGGTGCCGTTGGCGGCCTGGGTAGCCAGATCCTTCATGCGCTGAACGATATTGGTCATTTCGTCCATGGCACCTTCGGCAGTCTGCATCATGGAGATGGCATCCTGGGCGTTGCGCATACCGATCTTCTGGCTGTTGGACTGGGATTGCAGACGAGTAGCGATTTGCAGACCAGCGGCATCGTCAGCGGCAGAGTTGATGCGCAGACCGGTACCCAGACGCTGCATGGCAGTGCTGGCCAGCTTGTTGGTGGTGGTCAGTTGGTTCTGGGTAACCATGGATGCAAAGTTGGTATGAATTGACAGACTCATTTTCGTTTCCTCGAAATAGATGCTGCCACAGGCAGCGTTTGGGTTGACCCCAATGAAGAACGACCACAGCGTCGTGAAAATTAAATCTTTTTTTGCTGAACAGCAGTTTCTCTTGGCCCCCCGTTCAGTACTCAACAATGTTCTTGCAAGCAGACCGCGTCGTCACAGGCACAAGAGGGCATCACAGAGATAAAAAAACCGCACAAGTCAGCTTGTGCGGTTTTTTAACGATGAGACAGGTCAGCGCTATCAAGTGAGTAACGCAACCACCCCTTGCCGAGTGACGTTGGCCTGCGCCAGCAGACCGGACATGGTGCCCATATAGCCGCCTTGTGAGAGGCGGGCGGCCAGAGAGGATTGCAACTGTGCCAGCTCCTCCTGTTTCAGGTTCTGACTGCGAGCCTTGACCTTGTCCAGTTGCAGCACCATCTTCTGGCGAAACTGTTTCAACTCCCGTACCGATTGCTCAATCTCGCCAAGTACTTTTTGCAGCCGCTGCCGCTCCTGACGGATCTCCCCTTTGGCAATCCCTTCGGCCATATGGGTCAGCGCTCCGGCCCTGGGCTTGAACTGCACCGGGATCGGGTTGCCTGCCGGGATACGAATCCCCTCCCCCCGGATCAGTACCGGCTCATCCAGTTTGCGACGATAGGGTTCAGCGACAGAGAGCTCCAGCTTGCCCAACTCATTCAGCCGAGCCCGGATATGCTCTTTACGCAGCGCCCGATCGAGTATGGTGACAACCTCCCCCTCTCGTGCTCCGGCGGGGATGGTCACCTCCACCGCACTACTGCTTTGGGGGAAAGAGAACACCAGTCGCTCAGTGCTATTTTTGGCGCTTAATAAATCCAGATGCTCGGCACTGAACCGGGTGCGCAGTTCCTGAGGTGACGCAAGAAGTCTGGGCTTGAGCTCGTCAGTCAAAGGGCCTCTTGGTTGGGTGACTTTCTCTTCCAGCATTTTTAAGCGGTTGGCAACGTCACTGCTGGCCAGCTCACGCTGACCCAACTGGCGTTCCAGCCGCTTCAATTCGCCCCAAACCTGATTGAGTGCCTGTTCCCCACCCTGAGCATGGGCAATGCGCTGTTGCGCTGCGCCGATCAGGGCCCATCTATCCATCCGGATAATATTGGGGTGGCGCTCGTTCTGCTTTCGATTTTCCGGAGTGTGAGCCTGTGCAGTTGCGCGGCCCTGCAACTTGGGCTTTGCCTGCGCCTCGGCAACGCCCCCAAGACGGGTTTGCTGGATCTGCATCATGACTCCTTCACTCGTTACGGCATGTAGTTGAACAGGCTAAGGCCATTAACCTTGGCAAAAGCTTGCTGCTGCACCTGTAATGCCATCAGGACGTGGGCCTGTCGGGTCGCCGCCTCGGCATAATCCAGCGACTCTATCTGGTTGCTCACTTCCTTGCTATAGACACCTTTCTCGGCATGGCTCTCATCAATCTGATCCAGCAGATTGATCCGGGCACCAATCGTGCTCACCGCCTGGCTGATACTATCTTGCAGCGTCTGGCTGCGGCCGAGCATGGTTCGGGCTTGATCGACGGCGTCAGGTGCTGCGTCATTAATGGCCGTCACCATGCTATCGAGTCGCTTGAAAAAATCGTCAGGCTTCAGAAACAGCTGGTCAGCCGTCTGGTTCAAGCCCACAGTGACGCCGTTGGCAATACTGACATCGCGAATTAGACCATCGCCGTTGTACTTATAGCTCCCAAAATCAGCAGCCTTAGGGTCAGTCACCTTGACCAATGCGGTCTGGTCAACCTTGCTACCGGTAAAGAGGCTGGAGCCACTCTCGTTACGCGCATTGGCTAGATCCAGCAGACCATCCTTGATAATGGCGACCTCACTGGCCACCGCTTTGCGATCCGCATCCGACAAAGAGCCTGTTGCAGCAGTCTGGGTCAACTCCCGCAACCGCATCAGCATGTTGGTCATGGTTTCAAACTGCAGTTCCCCCTGAGAGAGCTGGCTCTTGGCGTTGGCAATATTTTTCTGGTACTGCGCCATCGCCACCTGCTCTTTCTGCAAGCCCAGCAGTTGCACACTGCCAACAGGATCATCAGAGGGCTGAAGAATGCGTTTTTGCGTGGAGATTTGGCGATCAAGCCGGGCATATTCACCGAAGCCATGCTGCAAGTTGTCTAGCATGCTGAGCTGGATCTGGTTGGTACTGATGCGCATGGTCACCCTCCTCAGAACATATTCAGAATGGAATTGAAGAGTTGTTCCGAGGTGCTGATCACCTTGGCATTGGCCTGATAAGCCTTGGTGTAAGCCATCACTTTCACCCCTTCCTCATCGGTATTCACCCCGCTGACACTGCTCAGCTTGGCCGCCATCTGTTTTTCCATATTGGCATCGGCCTGCATGCTCGCTTTCGCCTGCCCGCTCTGCACCGCCATCTTGCCAAGCAGGGCACTATAGGCATCGTATTGGCCATTTTTTATCGTCAGCAGGTCCTGCAGGTTGCGGTTATCGCCCTTGCCACCACCGGCCTTGGCAAAAGCCAGGTCGTCTCCGGTAAAACCATCAGCCACCCGCAATGTTCCCAACGCATTGATGTAGTTACCATGGATATCTTTTGTTTCGTCAAAAGCGAATAGCCGTTTCCCGGTTACTCCATGAAGGTCAAAACCACCGGCCTGTTTATCATTGAAATCCTTTGCGAGCTTGCCCGCTATCTGATTCAGCGCCTCTCTGGTCGGCCGCAATACTGTGGTGCGATAATCAATCACACCCGCCAGCGAACCACCGTGCAATTTAGGAACTTCAAACGTCTGACCACCGAAAGCGAGGCTGAGTTTATCGCCAGCAAGCGCGAGAGTACTGCTGCTTCCCCCCAACACCAGCGGCTGTCCTTGCGGCAGGCTGATCGCGAAAGCGCCGTCACTCTGACGATTAACCCGCACTTCCATATAGGTCGACAACTCACGAACAACCTGTTCGCGACTATCTTCCAGCGCTGAGGTATTGACGCCCTTGGCGGCTTGATCACCAATCTGGACATTCAATTCGGCCAGTTGTGACAGGTAGCTGTTCACTTGGGAAACAGTGCTGCTCAACTGATCGTCGATCTGTTTTTCCTGGGTAACCAGGCTCTCGTCCAGCTGGGTAAAGCGGTTGGCGAGCGCCCCAGCCGAGCTGACGATCTGGCTGCGCTGTGCCGGGGTTTCCGGACTGTCGAGCGCAGCACTGAGCGAGGCAAAAAAGCTGTCGAGCCCTTTTGCGATATTCATCGACTCACTGCCCAGCAACTGCTCTGTCGTATTGATGTACTGATGAAAGGCATAAGAAGAACCGGTGGCCGAACGGCTACGCCAGTGTTGAGCAACCAGATAGTCATCCGTTACCCTGCGTACCCCTGTCACCTCGACACCGGCACCATTATCCAACCGCCCGAAACCGGACAGACTGCCCATCATGGCTTCCTGACGGCTATACCCGATGGTATTGACGTTCGCGATATTCTGGGCGGTCAGGTTCAATGCAATCTGGGCTGCATTTAGTCCGCTGGCGCCGATATTGAGCAGTGACATCAGTCAACCTTCTTCATTTTTGCCGAGTTGAGAGGCTGGCTGAACGCAGCCAGGGTCTGCTGCTCTGAAGCGACCATCCCGTCCGGATTCTTTAATGACGGAGCCAGCTGGTTGACCATCTGCTCCCGCAGACCGATGCCACCACGTTTGACCATGCTCATCGCCAACTGGCTGTCATACATATCGCGATAGAGGGATTGTCCCTTGATGATCTTGTCGTCCTCATCCTGCAGGGCATCCGTCGCCGAGCGCATATGTTTGAGCACGGTTTGCAGAAAACTGACTTCAAACTGACCGGCTGCAGCATCCAGCGCGGCACGCTGATCCGGGTTGCTTTTGATTTGCTGCAATTCATTGAGATCCTGATAAAAACCGGGATCCGAGCTAATTCTGGTCATGATAATCCTTAGATAACCACCAGCTCACCCTCAAGGGCGCCAGCCTCATTGAGCGCTTGCAAGATGGCCATGACATCATCGGGGGTTGCCCCGAGTGAATTGACAGCCTTGACGATCACTTCCAAGGAAGTGCCATCCGGCCAGACAAACATGTTGTTACGTTCCCGATCGACCTGGATCTTGGAGTTGGGGGTCGTGGTGGTTTGCCCGTTGGAGAAGGCGTTGGGCTGGCTGACCGTCTGACTCTCGCCAATGGTCACCGTCAGACTGCCATGACTGACGGCAGCCTTGTGAACCTTGACCCCCTGCCCCATCACCACAGTACCGGTTCGACTGTTGAAGACCACCTTCGGCCGCTCCTGACCCGGATCCACCTTTATATCTTCCAACAGTGCCATAAACGCGATGCGCTGACTCTCGTCCCTGGGAGCAGCAACCTGAACCCGCCCGGCACTCACCGCGCGGGCAACCGGCCCCAGCTGATGATTGATGGCACGCTCCACATTGCGGGCCGTCTTGAAGTTGGGTTGGTGTAGATTGAGGGTCACTTCCGGCTTTTCGGCAAAATTGCTGACCACCTCTCGCTCGATGGTGGCGCCATTGGGGATAATCCCGGCTGTCGGCACGTTAATCGTGACCGATGAACCTGATTGCCCTTCCGCTTTCACCCCGGCGACGACCAGATTGCCCTGCGCCACGGCATAGACTTCACCGTCGATACCACGCAGGGGGGTCAGCAACAGAGAACCGCCACGCAGACTCTTGGCATCACCAATGGAAGTCACGGTTACATCGAGCAACTGCCCCTTGCCAGCCAAGGCTGGTAGCGTGGCTTGGACCGAAACGGCTGCCACGTTCTTGAGCTTGGGATCGAGATCGTCCGGTAACTGCACGCCAAACTGCTTGAGCATGTTGGCCATGGATTGGCCGGTAAATTTGACCTGGCTTTTATCACCGGTCCCGGAGAGACCGACCACCAGACCATAACCCACCAGCTGGTTGGTTCTCAGCCCCTGCACATCGGCAATATCCAGCAAGGCTCGTTTGGCCGGTGCGGCAGCCTGACTAAACAAGGGCAAGCAGAGACAAAGCAGGGCGATAAACCATCTGTTCATGTGATTCCTCAAAATGGCGCAAACGCCGAGCTAAAGAAGCGGCCCAGCCACCCCATCTGGTTACTGTCGGCGAGGGCACCACGACCGGCATAGGTGATGCGGGCATCGGCAATGCGCTGGGAGGAGATACGGTTACTCTGGTCAATATCTTCAACCCGAACCATGCCGCCCAAGCGGATATATTCATCCCCCTGATTGAGGCGGATCCACTTTTCACCGCGGATCCCCAGCACACCGTTGGGCATCACTTCCGCGACCGTCACGGTTATGGAACCTGCCAGGGTATTTTGCTGACTGGAGGTCGCTCCGCCATCAAAATCCCGATCCGCACTGAGGGCGGCCCCCCAGTCGGGGCGCAGTTTACCGCCAATAGAGGGGGCTGGCACATTCATGCTGCTGTTTTTGCTCATGCTGGTATTGGCTTTCTTGCTCGACTGGGTACGCTCTTCCAGCACCACGGTGAGAATGTCACCAACACGGTAAGCTCGCCGATCCTGAAACAGGGTCATCATGTAGTTGCCCCGATAGAGGCCACCATCTTCACTCTGCGCAGCCGCGGTCACCTTGGGACGGGATGGCGCCCATTTCTCGTCACCTGGCTCGGGCGCCTGCAGCTCATAGGTGGCACAGCCGCCCAACAGCAATACCAACCAGATATAACGCAGCATCGACTTCATCATTACAGTGCCTGAGTGACAAACTTGAGCATCTGGTCGGCGGAAGAGACCACCTTGGCATTCATCTCGTAAGCCCGCTGGGTCGTGATCATGTCAACCATCTCCTCGACCACGTTCACGTTGGAACTCTCCAGCGTGAATTGCTTGACGGCCCCCATCGCCTCTTCACCCGGTACACCTTCAATGGGCTCACCGGACGCGCCGGTTGCACGGTAGAGGTTGCCACCGAGCGCTTCCAGACCGGCCGGGTTGGCGAAATTGGTCAGGGTGATACGGCCCAGCTCGACGTTCTCTTGCTGACCGGGCAACGAGGCGCTGACAGTACCGTCGGTACCAATGGAGATCTTGGTTGCGTTATCAGGGATCTGGATCTGCGGCACCATGGGCAAACCATCCGCGTTAACCAGCTGCCCCTCGGCATTGCGATGCCATTGACCATTACGGGTATAGGCCGTCTCGCCATCCGGGCGCTCAACCCCGAAGAAACCGGCACCGACAACCGCCATATCCAGCTCCTGATTGGTATTCTGGAATTGGCCGGAGGTGAAGACCTTTTGGGTACCCACCACCCGCACACCATTACCCATCTGAATACCGATAGGCGCCAAATTCTGCTGATCCTGCTGGGCACCCGGCTGGCGCTGCACCTGATAAAAGAGATCTTCAAACGCTACTCGATCGCGCTTGAAGCCGACCGTGTTCACGTTAGCCAGGTTGTTGGAGATACTGGACATCTTGGCATCTTGTGCCGACAGACCTGTTTTACTGACCCATAATGCTGCGTGCATTGTTATTCCACCTTGTTCATCAAGCCCAATCCACAAAGGAGTAGCCGGATACCGGACATCAGCCCGATACCGTCAATCTCAACCCTGACCGGAAATCAATCTAGCCCCTTGACGAGCCTGATCATCCGCCGCTTTCATCAACTTGACCTGCAGTTCGAAATTGCGGGTCAATGACATACTGCTGACCAGCTCATCCACGGCATTGACGTTGGCCCCTTCCAGAAAGCCGGATGCCATTACCACCTGCTCGCTGCTTTCGGCATCCCCCCCCTGGCGCATCCGGAACAAGCCATCGTGGCCTTTTACCAGCTCAACCGGATCCGGATTGACCAGCTTCAGGCGGCCAACATCGAGCCGGGCGCCACCACCCGGAGGAGTGATGCTCAGGGTGCCATCCTTGCCGAAACTGATGTCACGATAAGCGGGCAGCACCAGCTCGCCACCTTCCCCCAGCACCGGCCGACCATTGAGGGTCAACAGCCCGTCAGCATCCGCTTCCAGGTTACCAGCACGGGTATAGGCCTCTTTGCCATCCTCAGTCTGTACGGCAAGAAAGCCTTCGCCACGAATCGCCACATCCAGCTTGCGACCGGTCTGCATCAGAGGGCCAGCCTTGAAGTTGGTGCCCGCCATCTCCTCCTTGGCCATCACCCGGCTCTGGTAACCATCGCCCGTCAGGGCATAAGCAGAAACCCGCTCAAAGTCAGCCCGAAAACCGGCGGTATTGACGTTGGCCAGGTTATTGGCACGGATCTGCTGAGCCATCAGGGTATGCTGCGCCCCGGACATGGCGGTGTAGATAAGCTTTTCCACGGGTTACCCTTAGAAGGAGTTGAACAGAACCTGGGTCATCTTGTCAGCGGAACTGATGGTCTTGGCGTTGGCCTGATAGTTACGCTGGGACGTCATCAGGCTAACCAGTTCACCGGTCAGGTCCACGTTGGAACTCTCGTAGGCCCCGGCAGTCAGCTTGCCCATGGTGCCGGTTCCCGGCGCCCCCAGTACCGGCTGGCCGGAACTGAACGACTGTTGCCAGGTGGTGTTGTTGGTCTGCAGCAGACCATTGGGGTTGGTGAAGTTGGCCATCACGACCTGCCCCTGCAACAGGCTCTGGCCGTTGGTAAAGGTGGCATAGACACCACCATCGGCATCAACCCGTACACCGGTCAGGTCACCTGCGGTATAACCATTGGACTGGTTGCGGGTAGCGTTGAAGTCGGAGGCATACTGGCTCATCTTGCTGATATCGATGTCTAGCTTGATATCCGCAGCCCCTGGCGCCTGGATGGTTAGTGACGGTGGGGTCTTGAAGTTTGCAAGGGTACCATTTCCACTGAACGTAAGAGTGTCAATGGAGGTATAAGCCACTGGAGACACTGGCGTTTGCTCCTTGCCATTCTTATCAATAACTTTGCCATCAAAGGTACTGTATCGCTCCCAAGTATTGTCGCCAGTTTTAACAAAATACTGGGTCAAGGTATGTTCTGTGCCCAGAGAGTCATAAACCTTGCTGGATTGGGAATAGTTAAAGGTCTCTGACTTTGTCGGGTCGAACTTATTAGCAGCTACCGTCTGATCAATTTTGCTGGCATCCGCTTTGAGATTCGCCACAAACTCCAGTTTGTCGGATGGCTTGGCTGGCAGGCTGCCCGCCTTGACCTGAATATCCCCAACCACACCAGATTGCAGTTTGCCCGCGTCATCAGTGGTATAACCCTGCAGACGGGTACCACTCGCCGTGGTCAGGTAGTTACCGCTATCACGCTGGAACATGCCCGCTCTGGTGTAGGAGGTTTGTCCGCTGCCATCTTTCAGCACGAAGAAACCACTGCCAGAAATCGCCAGATCCAACCCGCGCCCGGTGCGCATCACATCACCGTTGCGATCAAAGTTCTGGGAGACGTTGTTCATCTCGACACCGCCAGCCTGACCACCACCATAGATGGCGGCAAACTCAGCACGGCTGGATTTGAAGCCTGCGGTACTGGCGTTAGCAACGTTGTTACTGATAACGCTCAATTCCTGGTTTACGGCGCGCAGGCCGCTCAATCCGATACTGAAAGACACTGTGTCGCTCCTCTCTAATTACGCTGATTTACCGAACTGGATTGCACTGAACAGCGGGACATCACCCACACCGGCAACCTGCAGCATGATTTCTCCCGTACCGGGCAAAGCAACACGTTCTACCTTGCTCGCTACATAATTTTTGGTCGCCACCAAGGTCTTGCCCGCCGAGGCCTTGACCTCAAAGCGGTACTCTCCGGCAGGAAGGGGGGGCAGTTCATAATCCAGCCCACCCGCCTTGCTCTCACCCCAACTCTTGCTGGCCACCAGCACGCCGTGCTGGTCATACACTTTGAGATCCACTTGCTCCGCCGCACCTTGCAGCTCGATTTGACCGCGGACCTTGTGCTCTTGCTGTTGTTTAAGGGTTTTGCTCGGCACCATGACCTCTTTGTCGACCAAAGCGGTACTCTGCAACACCTGCTGGGTATCCATCTTGGTGTTGCTCTGTAGCTGAAGCTTCTTCAGTCCTTCGACGCCCTCTACCATGCTGAACTGGGCCAGCTGGGCAACATACTGGGCTCCATCAAGCGGGTTGGTGGGATCCTGGTTCTGGATCTGCGCCACCATCATCTGCAGGAATTCGTTACGCAGTTGCATCCCGCTATTCTGATTGGCTTGCGTTTCCTGAGCAGCACCGGCGCCATTGCTGGCAATCTTGGGGTCAGCAACAGCCTGACCTGTACCACGCGCCGTATCCAGACTGCTTATCTGTGGCAGACTCATGGCTTAGGCTCCCTGACCAAGACGCAGCAAACCTTGCTGCATACTGTTGATCCGGTTGATCACCTCCACCGAGGTTTCAAAACCGCGAGAGGCGCTCATCATGTCAGCCATCTCCTCCACCACATTGACGTTGGAGTAGTAGACAAAGCCATCCTGATCGGCCATCGGGTTAGTCGGCTCCAGCCGTTTCTCGACCTGACGGTCGGACTGTACGATACCCGCCACTTGCACCGACGCAGCTCCGAGGCCATCGGCATCCTGAATCTTCTGATAGAGAGTGGAAAAAACCGGCTTGATGGCACGAAACGCGGCGTCTTCACTGGCGGCCGCGCTATCCACGTTGGCCAGGTTGGAGGCAACGGTATCCAGCCGCACGGTCTGGGCGCGCATGGCACTGCCGGCGATGTCATAAATCTTGTTGAACGACATGGTTAACGGCCCTCGATCGCCTTGGCGATCCCGGTAATCTTCATATTGAGGAAAGTGAGACTGGTCTGAAAATCGGTGGCGTTGTTGGCAAATTTGCCCTGCTCAACCCCCAATTCGGCGGTATTGCCATCCATGGAGACCTGATAAGGAATGCGATAGAGGGGGTGATGCATATCGTCACGCATGGCGCCCTGGCTGATGGCCTGACTCTCCTCGCCCGCAGCAACTTGCTGCGCGACACGGCCCAGAATCGTCTTATAATCGACATCCCGAGCCAGATAGCCCGGTGTATCCACGTTGGCCAGATTTCCCGCCAGAATACGCGCCCGCTCCGCCCTGACATCGAGGGCATAAGGGTGTACGCCGAGGGCGCTGTCAAATGAGATACTCATGCTTCATCCTTTATCGTTCACTCAGACCGGGGTTACCCTTATCAAGACTCATGCCAACCATGAAGATACCTAGTTTCAAGCGGTTACCATGCACCATCCACTGCAAGCAGATGAGAAATGAGGAAGTGCGACTTCCCGTGTGGAAATGGAGCGGCATCCTCTGGCTACTGCTGAGCGCATTGGCTCATGGTGCCCAGCAGGCGCAAAGCGCCATGCTTGAACAGTTGCTTGAACAAGATGCCCGCCAGAGTCTTGATGACTACATCACCCAGCAGGGATGGCCTGCAACCTCAGGGGAGTTTCGGGTCTGGCTTGCCCCTTCCGCCGAGCACCTTCCTCCCTGCCCCTCACACTCACTCTCGTTACAAGCAGGCGGTCAGTATCGGCAACCCTGGGGACGACGCCCCTATCTCATCGAATGCACAGATCCCGCCTGGCAAGTGCGCGGACGGGTAGAGGTCTCGTTGCTCTTGCCGGTCTGGGTTGCTGCACGGGATATCGCAAAAGGCCAGGCCATCAGCGCCAGCGATCTGGTGGAGAAAGAGTTGGATGTCAGCCGCATACAGCGCGGGTTTACCCCGAGCAATCACTCCCTGCTGGGCCATAAAAGCAACCGGCATCTGAGAAGCGGACAGCTCATCGGTGAGCTGGACTTACAAAAAAGTTGGGCGGTCAAACAGGGGGAAGGGGTACTGATCCGCGCAGGGAAAGGTGAGTTCTCCGCCACAACCAGAGGGGAGGCCCTCGATAATGGCGGAATAGGCGACGGGATCAGAGTGAAAAATCTTAGCTCTGGCAAAGAGATACAGGCATGGGTGACTGATATAGGGGAAGTTGAAACCCGTTTTTGAACCAAGATCGCAATTTGATTCAAGTTCGACAAGCCTTGGGTCGCTTGTCATAGACAGACCATCAGGAATTTATGTTATGAAAATTACCCGTACTGACTCGCTCTATATTCAAAACCAGCCTGGCCGCAAACCGGATGTCACGACCAAGCCGGAAACTAGGTCCGCACAGTCATCCGAAACCCGGATCAGCAGCACAGCGCAGTCAGTAGCCAACGCCCGCAGCCAGCTGGCCACCACATCCGACGTCGACATGGACAAGGTCAACGAGATCCGCAAAGCCATCAGTGAAGGCAAGCTGGAGATCGATCTGGATGCGCTGGGTCAGGCCATTCTGGATATGCATCGCCGATGAGCGTGGATACCAAGGCCACCGTCAAGGCATTGATCCTCGGGATCCAGCAGGATTATGGCCACTATACCGAACTCACCGCCCTGTTGCTTCGCCAGCATGCACTGCTGGCAAGCCATGATGTCGATGGCCTGCAAGCCCATAACGAACAGCAGACAACACTGATGGCCAAGGTGACACAACAGGCAAAATTGCGTTGCCAACAGCTGCAGACATTGGGCCTCAAACCCGATGAGAAGGGGATGGCCACCCTGATAGCCAAGCTGCCACTTCCCCTGCGCACCAAGGTAGCCAATCAATGGCAACAGCTTGAACAGCTGCTGCACCAGTGTCTGCGCCAGAATGATCTCAATGGCCGTCTGCTGGCAGGCCAGATGGAGACGATTCATTCGCTGTTGGGACAAGATTCAGGTTATCGCGACCCGGACAGCATTACGGATTAACCTTCCGTCTTACTCTTTGCGGGTCAGGTGACGCAAACTCGCCAGCTCATCCAGCTGCAGTTGATCCCGCCTCTCCTGCTGCTGGCGAGCAACATCATCACGTCGTGCCAGCAATAGCTCCAGCCCCTTGACCCGCCCGAACTGCCGGACAAGTTCCCCTTCGTGGCGCTCCAGATCCAGTCTGGCCAGCGCCGATTGCTGCACCTGATGGGAGAGCAAACGGCGCAACTGGCCATCCATCTGTTGCTTGTTTTGCCATAGCAAAGGGTGAAACTTGTCGGAACCGGGTCGCAGCGAGGAGATCACTTCCTGCAATTTGTGTGCTCGCTGCTCTTCCCGCAACGCCAGCTCCCGCAAGCGTCGACGCTCGGCGCCAAGATTTTCCAGCTCTTCCTGTTGCAACCCCAGATAAGACTTCAGCATTACGAATCCTTATCCCTGCCCCAGCACCTGCTTGAGACCAACCATCACCTGCTCAAAGGCCATCTCTTCATGCAAGCCTTGCTGCAGAAATGCCGCAATCCCCGGATAACGCTGAACAGCTTCATCCATCTGCGGATCGGCCCCGGGTTGATAACCACCCAGTGGCAGCAGTTCACGCACCTGCTGATAGCGTCCCCATAGCTGGCGCAAGGTGACCGCCAGCGTTTGCCATTCGGCAGGTACGACTTGCGGCATAACCCGACTGACCGAGGCACCGATATCGATGGCGGGATAGTGGCCCTCTTCCGCAAGACGGCGGGTCAGCACGATATGACCATCGAGAATGGCGCGCGCCGCATCGACCACCGGATCCTGCTGGTCATCCCCTTCCGCCAGCACTGTGTAGAACGCACTCAAACTGCCATCCGGATGCGTGCCGTTACCGGCTCGCTCCACCAGCTGGGTCAGCATGCTGAATACCGAGGGTGGATACCCCCTGGTGGCAGGAGGTTCACCGATGGCCAGCGCGATTTCCCGCTGCGCCTGGGCATAGCGGGTCAGTGAATCCATCAGCAGCAGCACATCCTGCCCCTGCTCACGGAAAAACTCGGCAATCCGGTGGCATAGCTGGGCCGCTCGCAACCGCATCAGGGGAGATTGATCCGCTGGCGCCGCAATGACCACGGCGCGAGCCAGACCTTCCGCCCCCAGACTGTGTTCGATGAATTCGCGTACTTCACGGCCCCGCTCACCAATCAGCCCCACCACCACAATCTGGGCAGCGGTATTGCGGGTCATCATGCCCAGCAACATACTCTTGCCGACCCCCGAGCCGGCGAACAGCCCCAAACGCTGGCCCTTGCCAACAGTCAGCAGGCCATTGATGGCGCGGATACCGACATCCAGCGGTTCACGTACCGGGGTTCGCAATAGCGGATTGGGGGGAAGAGCAAACAGGGGGACACTGTCACCAACATCGGGTAACGGCTGCCCGTCGAGGGGCTGCAGCAGTCCATCGAGTACCCGCCCCAGCAGATGACTACCAAGCCGAACAGTTTCTTCTCCATCGATCGGTTCGACCTGAGCCCCCGCGAAGAGGCCACTCATCGGCTGCAGCGGCATCAGGTAAGAGATATCCCGGTTAAAACCGACCACCTCGGCCAACAGAGGAGCTCCACTTGCCGTGCTGACACGACAACGCTGCCCCATCACCAGTTGACAGCCGACTACTTCCAGAGTCAAACCGGTGACTCGCACCAACCGGCCAAAACGACGAAACGCGGGCAGTTCATCCAGATTATCCAGCGCACTGGTCAATGCCTGCTGCAAGGCTTCATGCATCTTGCGGCACGTCCAGCGAGCTGTTGAGCTGTTCGATGCAGGTTGCCAGACGGGAGCTGGTGCTCACCTCGACGACGGCAGCGCGGGTTTCGATACGGGCATCGCCTACCCCGAGCGCTGCATCGACTTGCAATGGCCATCCTTCGCAGCGAGTCACCCCCTGCTCGGCGAGTCGCTGCCGGTCTCCCTCATTGAGGTAGATCACCAGCTCTTCCGACTCACTCGGCAAGGTAGCCAGCGCCTGCTCGACCTGATTCATCACCTGCTGCGGATTGAGGGTGAACTCCGCCATGATGACTCGTTTAGCAACCTGCGCTACCAGCTGGGCAATCAGCTCTTTCTGCTCGGCCATCCGAGCCCGGCTCAGTGACTCCCACTGCTCTTGCAGCTTGGCAAATGGCACCATTGCCTGTTCGAAGGCAGCGCGTCCCTCCGAAAGGCCCTGAGCAAACCCGCGAGTTTGCCCTTGTTGCAAACCGGTGCTCTCGCCTTCCTGCAGGCCGCTGGTCAGCCCTTGCTGATAGCCGGCCTGATAACCTTCGTCATGACCTTGCTCCAGCCCCTGCTGATAGCCGAATTCAAACTGTTCTTGCTGACTCCGTGCCTCTTCCCCACTCTGACCGAGCGCAGGGAAACGATACAGACGGGTCGCCCCAGGCATCAATTTGCGCACATTGTGACTCATGAATGCCTCCTGTTAACTGACGGTGGGCTCTTCGAACAGCTGGAACTCGATCTCGCCCTGCTCCACCAACTCGCGGACCAGTTGCATGACCTCTTCCCTTGCCTGCTCGACCTTGCGCAAAGAGACACTGCCCTGGTTCTGGATCTGATCGTCCAGCGCCTGAGCCATCCGCTTCGGCATGGCACCCAACACCACTTTGCGGAAGCTGGTTTCGGTGTTCTTGAGAGCCAATGCCAGCAATTCACTGGGCAACTCCTGTACCAAACGTTGCAAGGTGTCATCGCTCTGACGGCGCAACGCCATGAAATCGAACATGTTCTTCTCGATCTCCAGTGCCATGTCGCCGTCGTGTTCGCGCAACAGGGAGAGCATCTGCTCCTTGTCCCCCTGATAACGGTTGAGAATATCGGCTACCTGCCGCACCCCGTTTACCTTGGCACCGGATTGATCTGCCACGTAGGTGAGACAGCGATCCAGTGTCAGCCTGAGTTCGCCCAGCACATGTTCACTGACACTGGTGAGACTGGCAACGCGCACCAGCAAATCGTCATGCACCGAGCCTGGCAAGGCATCGAGCACGGCTGATGCGGTCTGGGGCGGCAGGAAGGCCAGCAGCACAGCCTGCATCTGGGGATGCTCGTTGCGGAAGAAACGGGCAAGCACATCGGCAGGCACCCACTGCAGGCGCTGGATATCCTGACTCATCACATCGCCGTACAGACTGTCGAGCAAACTACGGGAGAGTCGTTGCCCCAGAGCAAGATCCAGCGTCTGTTCCAGATACTCCCGTGAGGCACTGCCAATTCCGCTCTGCTCACGGTAGTGATTGAAGAACTGCTGCAACGTCCACTTGGCTTCCATCGAGCTGACGCCAGAGAGGGAGGCCATCTTGGAAATCAAACGCTGCACTTCGTCACGGGAGAGCTTTTGCATTACCTTGGCAGCAGACTCGGTCCCCATGCTCAGCAACAAGATGGCGGCCTTCTCGAGGTTGTCGATATCGATATCAACGGCACTCTGATTCAAGTTAACGCTGTTCATTGCCACTCACCCATGCTCTGACAACCTCCGCCACCCGGGCGGTATCTTTTTCAACCAGCAACTGCAAATGCTTGAGCTGAACCTCCAGCTCGGATCCCGGTTCCGGCAACGACTCCATATCGAGTGACGAGAACTGGGGCTCCATCTTGTTGTCAGTACGGATCAGACTATTTGAAAGTGCAGACGTCAGCTGGGGATCATCGTCATCCCTGCGCATGGACAATCCGACAGTGGGCTCCAGATCTTCCTCAGTCTCACTCATTTCCATATCCGGCTGTTGCTGGGTACGAACCAGATGTTTCACCAACGGCCGAATACCGAAGAAGACCAGTGTCAGGCCAAGCAAACCACCGACCAGATAACGCAGGGAGTCTTGCCAATAAGGGGTTTCCCACCAGCTGGATTCGGGAGCAGCTACTGGTACCGCACCATTGAAATCGAAGGCCTGCAGACTAATCTGATCGCCACGCGTCTCATCGAAACCGACAGCACGCTCTACCATCTGACGGATCTGTTCCAGTTGCTCGGCACTCCAACCCCCCTTCGGAGCAATCTGCTGATTGAGCAGAATGGAGACGTTAATTCGCTCCAGACGTCCCTGCTGGTAACGGGTGTGCACTATGGTGCGACTGTTTTCGTACTGCTTGCTGACTTCCTGACGCTCGGTACGAGTGTCGTTCTGTTGTGTTGCGGTATTTACATTGCCTTTGTCGGCATCTGCCTTTTCATTTTTTGCCGCCGTTTCAGGCGGGCGGTTGGATAGCGCCCCCGGGATCCCCATCGCCAACGCATCGATGGTCTTGTCTGACTTGTTGGACTCGCGAGTAACCACCCCTTGTGGATCGAGCTGCTGCTGGGTCTCTTCAACAGCGTTGAAGTTAACGTCTGCCGCAATCTGCACCTTGAAATTGGTGCTGCCGAGCATGGGATAGAGCATGTCATTGGCACGCTGACGAATGTATTGTTCCAGCTTGCGGACATACTCCATCTGTTGAACGCTCTGCTTGCCAAAACCGACCTTGTCCCCCAGCTCTGCGCTGAGCAACTGGCCGGATTGATCAACCACAGTGACGGCACCGGGCTTCATTCCGGAGATACTACCTGCTACCAGGTTGGCAATCGCCTCGACCTGACCCGCTTCGATGGATTGGCCCGGTTGCATATCGAGCATTACCGATGCGCTGGGTTTCTCCTCATCGCGCCCCACGAACAACGTGCGTTTCGGAATAGCCAGATGAACGCGGGCACTGCGCACGGCATCGAGGGCTATGATGGTACGGGCCAGCTCCCCTTCTAGGGCATGACGATAACGCGCCCCTTCCATAAATTCGCTGGTACCCAGTCCGGTTACGTTGTCCAGCCCTTCCAGACCAGACGGCATGGCTGCACGCACCCCTCGTGCAGCAAGCGCCATCCGGACATGAGCCAGCTGGTTTTCAGGAACCAGTACCTGACCGGTGCTCTTTTCCAGACGGAAAGGTACCTGCTCTTTCTCCAGCATCTCCATGATGTTGGCGGTATCGTATAGCTCCTGCTTGCCATACAGGGGCACATAGTTTTTGCTGGAGGTCCACAGGATAACGACTATGGTACCGGCCACAATGGCAGCCAGCAGAGCAATGGTCAGGATCGATTTGTTGTCACGGGAGAGGGTACGCCAGTTGCGTAATCCCTCTTGTAACCTGATTTTGAGCGAATCAGGGGCTCCCCCCTGAGGAGACGTTACCAGTTCAGTCATCTGTTACCTCAGAGCGGCATGCGCATAATGTCGTCAAAACCGGTCATCAGCTTGTTGCGAACCTGCATCAAGGCTGAAAAACTCAAGCCGGCTTTTTGACTCGCCACCATGGCGCCCACCAGATCATCGCTCTGCCCGGCATCTACGGATGCCATTAATTTTGACGCGACATTCTGCTGTTCATTGACGCGCCCGACCACATCCCGCATGGCATCGGTAAATGATGCTCCCGACAGATCATTGGATTCGATAGAAGGGCTCTGGCTTGCGACACGCTGCATCTCCTGCATCTGCTGCAGTAGTGTCACCTGTGATGACATCATCTGAATCTTCACTTTTTATCCCTCTGCTTGAATCTGCTGTTCAATATCAATGCCTTGCTCACGCATCGCCGCAAGCTTGTAGCGCAGTGCCCGGGTTGTCATGCCCAGTGCATCGGCTGTGCGGGTACGATGGCCACGAAAGCGGCGCAAGGTCTCTAATACAAATTGGAACTCGGCATGCCGCCGGGTTTCACTTAACCCCTCGGGAGCATGCCACGTGTCTGCTGCGACTGTTTCTTCGGGAAGAATACAATTTGGCAACATCAAATCGACGGACTGTATATGCAAACCACGCGCCATTATTAATGACCGTTGAATGACATTATCCAGCTCTCGTACATTTCCTGGCCATTCATATGACAGCAACAACTGACAGGCACGTTCACTCAGGCGATAGCCCTGTTGGGATGCATAACGCTCAATAAAGTAGTTGGCCAGCGGAATAATATCCTCAGGACGTTCACGCAATGCGGGCCAATTCATTGGCAATACATCAAGACGATAGAAAAGGTCTTCACGAAATAGCCCACATGCAACCAGTTTGCGCAGATCTTTATTGCTGGCGGCAATGATTCGAACATCAAGAGCAATCGTTTGATTACTGCCAAGCCGCTCAACTTCTTTTTCTTGCAGCACTCGTAATAATTTTGCCTGCAAGTTCAAAGGGAGCTCTGAAATTTCATCCAGCAACAAGGTTCCCCCCTGTGCCAACTCAAATTTTCCGGGCTGGGCAGAAACAGCACCAGTAAATGCACCTTTGTTGTGGCCAAAAAGAATAGACTCAAGCATTGCCTCAGGAATAGCTGCACAATTAATCGCCAAAAATGGTTTTTCCGCTCGGGCAGACATTTCGTGAATATAACGGGCCAACCGCTCTTTACCGGTTCCTGACTCACCCCCGATCAGAATGGTGGCAGAGGTTTTGGCTGCTCGTCGGGCCAGTTGCAAGACCTGCAGGCTCATGGGCGACACAGCGATAAGATTGGGGATCGCCTGACGAAGGCGTAAAGCACCACGGACAGCATCGAGCAATTGCTGGGGGCAGAAGGGCTTGACAATATAGTCAACAGCCCCGGCACACATAGCTTCCGCAGCAATGGTGGCCTGGTGCTCATTGACCATGATGACACAATCGAGCCCTTCAAACTCACGCAGAATACGCGGCCCAAGCTCGGTCATAGCATCCATATCGAGCAGGATCAAATTGACATTACCATCAGCAATAATGCCCTTTGATTGTTTAACAGAATTAACGCTTGATACCCTGATGCCTTCCTTGGATAGGATTTTTTCAACCTCATTTTCAGCAACTATTAGCGGCTGAATCAATAATATATGTGGCCCAGCCAAGCTATCGCCACACAACCCGATTGTTGTATTTATTGGTAATCCCGAAGACATAGACGTCTGACACCTGTGATTGTGGATAGAACAATCAATAGAGCTGAATTATCAGACACAAAGGAGAAATACAAATTCGCACTTAAAAAAGTGAAATTTGTATCTAGATGGTAACGGAATTGTATCCAAACTCACCTTGGTAACCCCGCTGTCATTAGCTTTCCTGCTGTTAGACCGGAGGCTTTGCGTCCTGACTTTTCAGTTCAGTTTGCCCTTACAATGTGATAACACGCCTCGCCTGATGGGCTAAGCGTGTAGCAACACAATTAATATTGTTTTTGTTATTTAACTTTCACACATTGCTGCGTCAATTTTCGCCACATCATATAGTATTCATACGGCAATTCAAGCTGGGGCGGAAAAAACACTTCCCTTCAGGATATTTATCCAACAGTAATTAACCAAGTGTACCAATTACCTCCACCCGTAGCTCTTCAGGTATCTCATTGTAGGAAAGCACTTTGAGTCCCTTTGAAAATGATCGGGCATAACGGGCTATTAACGGTCTCAGTTGCGGCATAACAACCAATACGGGGGCATGTCCCAACTGCTGCAACTGCTCCTTCACCAACGGCATATTTTGCTGCAATTGGGCCAGCAGTTGCGGATCGACCGGGAAGCTGTCCAGCTGGATTTTGCCCTGCTGTTGTGACTGATTCATTGCAGCCAGCAAGGTCTGCTCAAGGCGATCATCCAGCGTAAAGGTGGCCAACACATCGCGATTACCAATAGCCTGCCGCACAATCTGGCGCTTCAAGGCACAGCGCACATCGGATGCCAGCAAGACAGGGTCTTTGGTCAACTCGCTCGCATCCAGCAGCGTCGTGGCAACGGTTCGTATATCGGTAAGACTGACCTGCTCCTTTAGCAATTGACGAAACACTCTCAATTGCTGCATTTGGGTCAGCGCCAGATTCAGCTCTTCAGCCAACCGGGGGGACTGACTGGCGAGGTATTGGCCCAGTTTGCCAACTTCATCGTGACCAAAAAGTGCATCAAGTTGTTCACGCAACAACTTGCTGGCGTGAGTGGCAATCACGGTGGCCGAATCCACCACCGAGTAACCAAGATTAAGGGCCTTGGCCTTTTGCTCAGGGGAGATCCAGACCGCACTCATGCCGTAGGCCGGATCCTGGGTCAACTCGCCATCTAGCGAGCCATAGGTCTCACCACTGCTGATGGCCATCAAGCGCTGGCAATCCACATTCCCCATCGCCAACGCGACACCGGACAACTTGATCCGGTACTGATCCGGCTGCAACTGCAGATTATCGCGCACCCGGATCTCGGGGAGCAGAAAACCATATTGTTCGGATAGGGTTTTGCGGATCCCGCGCACCCGGGCAAGCAGTTCAGCCCCTTTATCCGTTTCAGCCAAAGGCACCAGACGATAACCAAGCTCGATGGCGACCGTATCAACTGGCGGCAAATCCTGCCACTCCAGTGCCTGCTGTTCAGGCTGAATCATTTGACGAGTCAGCTCTTGCGCTGCATCCAGATCCGGCACATTGACGGCTCGCTTGCTGACACTCCAGCCAGTCCAGGCCAGTACAGCTGCGAAACTGAGGAATGCGAGCATCGGCATTCCGGGCACCAGACCCAGGATCAGCATGATGGTTGCAGAGGTATAGATAACGCGAGGGGATGCCAGAATCTGCTGACCAACCTGATCAGCCATCTCCCCCTCATCACTGACCCGGGTCACGATAATGGCCGCAGCAGTCGACATCAGCAGGGACGGGATCTGGGCAACCAGACCATCACCAATGGTCAGCAGCGCATAGCGCTGGAAGGCTTCGGCAACTGGTAAGGCATGCTGGAAGATACCGATGGCCAACCCACCCACCAGGTTGATGATCAGCACCAACATGCCAGCTATCGCGTCACCACGAACGAACTTGGAAGCACCATCCATCGCACCATAGAAGTCTGCTTCGCGCGCGATCTCCTCACGGCGAGCCCTGGCCTGATGCTGATCCATGGTGCCGGCATTCAAGTCGGCATCGATGGCCATCTGCTTGCCGGGCATCGCATCCAGAGTGAAGCGGGCGGATACTTCCGAAATCCGCTCGCCACCCTTGGTGATCACCACAAAGTTGATGATCATCAGGATCACGAAGACCACCAGACCGACGACATAGTTGCCACCGATCACGACTTCACCGAATGCCTGGATGACCTTACCGGCCGCTTCATGCCCTTCATGACCGTGCAGCAACACCACACGAGTAGAGGCCACGTTCAGCGACAGCCGCATCAAGGTGGCAACCAGCAACACGGTTGGGAATACCGAGAAATCGAGTGGTCTGCGGGCCGAGACGGATACCAGCAACACCAGAACCGCCAACACGATGTTGAAGGTAAAGAGCGCATCCAGCAGCCAACCGGGCAGAGGCAGGATCATCATGGCCAGAATGGCCAATAACATCAGCGGAATTGCGGTATAGGATTGGGTGAATACACGCCAGTTCACAACTTACCTCTCAGGTTGACGTAACTCGGGCGGTACATATAACGGGGCAAGAGGGGTCGGTTTCCTCCCCTTGCCTGCCTCATACGCCCTTAACTGCAATACATGGTTCAATACATAGGCAACTGCCGTGTACAGCCCTGCGGGGACTTCCTGATCCACCCTGGTCGAGTGATAGATGGCTCGCGTCAACTCGGGCAAGCTCATCACCATCTTGTCATGCTGTTTGGCGACCTGACGGATCCGCTCGGCCATGCTGTCGACCCCTTTGGCAATCACGAAAGGGGCATTGGCACGAGCCGCATCATATTTTATGGCCACCGCATAATGGGTCGGGTTAACGATGATCACATCCGCCTGTGGTACCCGCTGTTCGATACGCGCGCGGGCAAGCATTCCCTGTACCTGGCGGATTTTGGCTTTGATTTCGGGACGCCCTTCGCTGTTCTTGTGCTCATCCTTGACCTCTTGTTTGGTCATCCTGAGCTGCTTGTTAAGCGACCAGCGCTGATAGGGCACATCCAGCACGGCAATCAGCATCTGAACGCTCCCTAGCAAAATAAATGCCTGGGAGAGGATCCGTAGCGCCTGCTCGAGGGCCGCCTGAGGGGGCATCCGGTTCATCATCAACAAGGAAGGCCATTGATGATTTAACATCAACGCCAATGTGCCACCGATCAGCGTCACCTTGAGCAGTGACTTCAGCAACTCCATCAGGCTGTTCTTGGAGAACATCCGCCCCAGTCCCTTCAAAGGGTTCATCTTCTCGCCA
This sequence comes from Aeromonas sp. S11(2024), assembly GCF_041402345.1. Lineage (NCBI taxonomy): Bacteria > Pseudomonadati > Pseudomonadota > Gammaproteobacteria > Aeromonadales > Aeromonadaceae > Aeromonas > Aeromonas sp. S11(2024). The sequence continues at coordinate 172,757 of NZ_JBGLRC010000003.1, forward strand.
CTGGGTAGCAGCTTTTTCCAGGTCAGCGCCATACCGCCCGGCACTATGCTGAGCAACACCAGCATCAGGGCCAGAAAGCCAAACAGGGGCAGCAGCACCCACAGCATGTTTATCAGCGCTTCCCCCAGCCAATGGATCATCATCTGCGGGTCACGGGCACCTTGCCAGTCAAAACGCTGCGGACGCTTCATCAACTCGGCAAAGAACTGGCCAAACCCCGGCACCATCCACTGCATCACCAACCCGCCAAGCAGCAGCAAACCGGCAGAGCTGAGCTCTTTTGAGCGGGCGATCTGCCCCTCATCTCTCGCTTTCTGGCGTTTCTGGCTGGAGGCCTCTTCGGTTTTGTCCTGTGCGCTGTTCTGACTCATGCCGGGGTCAAGCCTCGCAGCTGTTCAAGCACATGGGTCACCAAATCCAGATAACGGGAGGGCACACCACTGATGGAGAGCGCCATGGTGAGCAACCCGAGCAACAGGGTCATGGGAAAACCGAGAGAGAATATATTGAGCGAAGGGGCGGTCCGGTTCATCACCCCGAAGGTCAGGTTAACCATCAACATGGCGACAACGGCAGGCAACGTCAGCAACAGGGCGGCACCGATAGACCAACCAAACAACCCGATCACACCTTTCATATCGATCAGATCCAGAGATGAACCCGGCGGCCAGCTACGCAGGCTCTGAACCAGAATATCCAGTACCACCAGATGGCCATTCAGCCCCAGAAAGAGCAAGGCGCAAAATACCATCATGACCTGACTGATGATGGGGGCAGAATCCCCGTTGACCGGATCATTCATCACCGCCATCGCGAGCCCCATCTGCATGGAGAGGATCTGCCCCGCAGTGGTCATCACCATATAGAGCAACTGGACACACAGACCAAACAGCAAACCAAACAGCAGCTGCTCCACCGCCAGGACCAGCGCACCGGCACTGAAAGGATCGACAACCGGCATATCCTTCATCATGGGGGCGAGCAGCAGGCTGATGATGAACGCCAGCATCAGGCGAACTTGCGCAGGCACCCGGGTATCCCCAAAGACCGGCATCACCCAGAATGCCATGCCGATCCGGATAAACGGCCACCACCACTGTCCCAACCATGCGGTCAGGTCAGCAGCACTGAGTGACAGCAGCGAATTCATCCGATAAACCCGGGGATTTTAAGAAAAAGATCCTGAAACAAAGTGGTGATCTGCGACAACAGCCAGTTACCCGTAAAGATAAGGGTCATCAGAGTCACGATAAAACGGGGAAGAAAACTGAGCGTCTGCTCCTGGATCTGGGTGGCCGCCTGAAAAATACTGACCACCAAACCTACGATCAGGCCCGGTACAATCAGCACCGAGACCATGGTCACCACCAGATTGACCGCGCCACCAACCAGGGCAACGCTCTGCTCAGGGGTCATATCAGCCTCCCCCACCAAAGCTGGCAGCCAAGGTGCCGACGGTCATCGACCAGCCATCGACCAGCACAAACACCATCAGTTTGAAGGGTAACGAGATGATCAGCGGTGAGAGCATCATCATCCCCATCGCCATCAAGACGCTGGCGACCACCAAATCGATCACCAGAAAGGGGATAAACAGCATAAAGCCAATCTGAAATGCGGTATTCAACTCACTCAATACAAACGCGGGCAACAGCACCCCGAAAGGCACATCCTCTTTGGCGACCGTAGTTGGTTCGCCAGAAATACGCAGCATCTGCTCCAGATCCGGTTCACGGGTCTGGGCCAGCATGAATTTGCGCAGGGGCTTTTCTGCCTTGGCGATCCCCTCTGACAGGGTTATTTCATTCTGGTCATAAGGAACAAACGCATTCTGATACATGTCCGTCCAGACCGGTCGCATAATCACCACCGTCAGGATCAGACTGATGCCGATAAGCACCCGGTTGGGAGGGCTCTGCTGCAGGCCAAGTGCCTGTCTCAATATGGCCAGCACGATGATGATCCGGGTAAAACTGGTCATCATCAGTAACAAGGTCGGGAGCAGACCCAGCAGGGTCATGAAGAAGAGGATCTGCAACTTGATGTTATAGTCCTCGCCCCCTGAAGCGCCTGGCGATACCGAGAACAGGGTCATGTCCGCGCCCCAGCCGGGCAGCGAAAATAACAGCAGCGTCAGCAGCAGATAGCGCATCAGTCGTCCATGCCACCCAGCAGGTTGGTATCGATAACATCAACCAGGCGCAGACCATATTTGCCATTCACGACGACGACTTCGCCCTTGGCAAGCAGACGGCCATTCACCCGCACATCCAGCGGTTCACCCGCCAGCTTGTCCAGCTCAATGACAGCTCCCTCCTCGACGCGCATCAAATCGCCGAGCGGCACTTCGGTACTGGCCACTTCCAGCGTCACCTTGACCGGAATCTGGCGAAAGAAGGAGAGATCCCGCTGTTTGCTGCTACTGGTGGGGGCCAAGTAGTCTGCGGCGCTGGGCATGCTGATGTCGTCACCAAACAGTTGATCCAGTCCATCCAGATCCAGCGGATCATTCATATTGTGCTCACTCATGATTCAATTTACTCCTCTACAACCGTCGCAACCTGATAGACCAGGCTGCCTTTGTGTTCTGCGATTCGTCCACTGAAGCAGGGACGGCTGCCAATAAGTGCTGGCACCACCTCAGGCAAGTCCAGTGACAGCACATCACCCACCTTGAGACACTCAAGATCCGCCAGCGTCATGGACAACTGGCCCATCACCACCCGCAGACGTACCGGGACATGAGTCAGAACCTGTTCCAGCTGACCTGCCGGCAATGAATGACTGACCTGAGAAATGGACTCCTCGGGGGGAAGCAGCCACATCTGCCAGTGATGAGTGCAATTACCTGCCTGCAGGGTTGCCTGCGTGGTCCAGAGCTGACGGTGGGCGATCGAATCCCGTGGCACGACATGCAACTGCCACTTCAGATCCCCCAACCCCAAACAAGCACACCAGATATCAACCTGATACTGGCAAAGCCGCAATAACAGCCGCTGTTCGGTATCGGTCAGCCCTTTGCCAGACTGAACATGCTCCTCTTTTTGCTGCAAGGTGCCACCGAAAAAGAGGACCGCCAGACGATAGATGACCAGAGGTGCGATCGAGAAATAGACGGCGCGCTGAGGTTCAAGCGGACTTCTCGCCTCGACCCAGATATGAGCGTCATCTATCTCTGCCGGACCGGAAAAGGCGAACTCGCCATAATTCAGTTCGCACTCCGCACTATTGAACAGCTGGGCCATACAACTCGCAGCTTGCAGGGAAAATGTGCTCAACTGGCCATTGACCTGCTTCAAGCGGGCGTGATTAAGCCGCTCGACACCCAACAGATCATAATGAGGCAGGGTTCTGCCCCGTTCTGCGCTAAGCAGCCGGGAAGGTGTGAGCATTGCGCTGCTTGATGACATTAATAATCCACCTTAACCATTTCATCTCGCCTTATTGCCACAGGGTCGCTCATCAGGCCAGCAGTGTGATAGATACAGACAGTCCAGCCGACGTATATCGACCAAAAAGGGTGAGAACTTTATTACAAATTCCAGAAAGCCGCCATGCGGTGCATCTCGGCGTGAATAATAAAAATCCCGGTGCCGTTAGGCACCGGGATTTTAGCGTGACGGTTCACGCGGAATGAGGTCGGAGTCGGCCTGTAAGCCGGGTTCTGTACCGGGTTGCCCCGGGTAGCAATCATTCCTCTAGGCCAGCAATCGCTCGCTGGCTCAAGCAACCTACCCGCCCCCAACGCGGGCCGCGCCAATAGGGGCCTATTTGGTCTTGCTTCGGGTGGAGTTTACCGTGCCACGAACTGTTGCCAGTCGCGCGGTGCGCTCTTACCGCACCCTTTCACCCTTACCTGATCCCTTGCGGGCCATCGGCGGTCTGCTCTCTGTTGCACTGGTCGTAGGCTCGCGCCCCCCAGGCGTTACCTGGCACCCTGCCCTGTGAAGCCCGGACTTTCCTCCCCTCCGCCCGTCTGTCCCGAGGGACACAACGACGAAGCAGCGATTGCCCAGCCAACTCCGAGGCGCGGATTATAGCCTTGCGATACGCACGGGGTAAACCGGCAATTCCCGTTTACAGCCATTTATCGCGCTTTGGTCCCTGTTTACAGGGTGAATGCTCACAGATATAGAGGAGCGTGCTGGTCATAAAATAATCTGGCGGCCCATTCCACCGACTCAATAGTGCTCGAGACCATATTTATAGAGAGCATTCTTCTTCACGCCGTGGATCTCGGCGGTCAGGGCGGCCGCTTTTTTCAGTGGCAGCTCTGCCACCAGCAGTCCCAAAGTGCGGATCGCCTCGGCAGGCAGATCCTCTTCTTCTTTGGAGGCGCCAGCCACGACCAGCACGATCTCGCCGCGGCAGCGGTTGTCATCCTCGCCAAGCCAGGTCAGCATTTCAGAGGCTGGCAAACCGTGGATCGACTCAAAGGTCTTGGTCAGCTCGCGGCACACCACCACCTGACGCTCGCCGAGAATGCGAGCAATCGCTTCCACTGTATCCTGCACACGGCGCGGCGATTCGTAAAACACCAGCGAACGGGTATCTTCGATAACGGCTTGCAGGCGATCGTCACGTCCCTTGCTCTTGGCGGGCAGGAAGCCTTCAAAGGCAAAGCGATCGGTGGGCAGACCGGCCGCGCTCAGGGCGGTAATGGCAGCACAGGGACCGGGCAGCGGCACCACCTTGACCCCGGCTTCACGACAGCGGGTGACCAAGTGATAACCGGGGTCGCTGATGAGCGGGGTGCCGGCATCGGAGACCAGCGCAACACTCTTGCCCTCTTTGAGCCGGCCGATCAGTACATCGGCCTTCTGCTGCTCGTTGTGATCGTGCAGGGCGAAGGTCGGCACCGAGATTTGGTAGTGGCTGAGCAGGATACCGGTATGACGGGTATCTTCGGCTGCCACCAGATCGACACTGCGTAAAATGTCCAATGCACGCTGGGTGATGTCCGCCAGATTGCCGATCGGAGTGGGGACTATATACAGGGTTGGGATGTCACTCATGGGATCTCCGAGTGCCCCGACAATTGTGTCGCCATATTGGCCCGTTTACACTATGGGGAACTTCAACACTGGTCGGGGAATGAACTTGAACCGGGTTACAAAGCAGCTAAGTGTATCACGACTCTTCGGCATCATACTCGCGGCAGTACTGCTCGCCGCCTGTGCGTCGGAGCCCAATCAACCGTCAGGGCAGTCAGGCATGCCCTCTGCGTTCTCCAATCTGACCAAGAATGCCCAGTGGTATCTTGAGCAGGTGGATCCCGCCAAGCCGGCCGAGTCCTTTACCTGGCAGATGCTGGCGGCACGCAGCTATCTGGCGCTGGGCCAGGCCAAACCGGCCTCGGCACTGTTCCAGCAATTGCAGAAGCAGGCCAAGGATCCCGTTCAGAAGGCGCAGTTGCAACTGCTGCAAGCCCATCTGTTGCTGGCGCAAGGCCACGCCAATCAGGCGCTGATCCTGCTGGAAGGCAAACCCGAGGTGGTGCTGGATGCCGATACCCAGAAGGATTGGTATCGCCAGCGCGTGGTGCTGCAGCTCGACATCAACAACAAGTTTGGCGCTGCCAAGTCGTTGATTGCACTGGAACCCTACCTCAATCAGAGCGAGCAGGCGACCAACCATCAGCAGATCTGGTCGTTGCTCAAAAGCATGACCCCCTCCACCCTGCAAGCGCTGGAAGAGGCTCCGGCCCCTGATGTGACCACCGGCTGGTTGCGACTGGCGGCACTGGTCAACGAGTTTGGCGCCCAGCCGAACTTGCTGGCCCGCCAACTGGCAGGCTGGAAGCGCGACTTCCCCAACCATCCAGCCCAGAAGGATATGCCGGCAGGATTGGGCGATCTGGCGGCCACTGCCAGCACCTCGGTGCAACAGATCGCCGTGCTGCTGCCCCTCTCCGGCAATCTGGAGCCGCAGGGCGCCGCCATCCGTAACGGTATGCTGATGTCTTATAAGGAAAATCAGGGGCAATTCACCCTGAACTTCTACGACACCCAGAGCAAGTCGACCGGCGACCTTTATAAGCAGGCGATTCAGGAAGGGGCAGACATGATCATCGGCCCGCTGCTGAAAGACCGGGTCGAGGAGCTGCTCAAGGCCAATCCGACCGTGCCGGTACTGGCGCTCAACGAGCTGGACAAGCCGGTCGTCAACGACACCACCTACTACTTCTCCCTCTCTGCCGCCGCAGATGCCGCGCAGGCAGCCCAATACCTCTACACCCAGGGCTACCGCAAACCGCTGCTGATCGCCGCCCAGGGTCGGATCGGTTACAGCAGTATCAAGGCGTTCGAGCAGAGCTGGGCCACCCTGAGCCAGGATAAGCCGGTGGTTGCCACCTTCGGTGCGCGCAACGAAGTGCAGGGGATGGTCAAGAATGCCCTGAGCGGCCGCTCTACCGCCCGTGCTGGCGAGGTAGTGCAACTCTCTGATGCCGCACCGCGCAGCATCGATGCCGTTTATGTGGTGGCCAACAGCCTGGAAACCCGGATGATCAAGCCCTACGTGGATGTCTCGGTCAATCCGATGGGAAGCCTGCCCATCTACACCAGCTCCCGCGGCTACGACAGCGCAGCCACCGAGGTCGCCTCCGAGCTCAATGGCATGCACATCGCCGATATGCCGCTGCTGCTGGGTGGCTACGAGAAACAGCGCGAGCAGATCGCCCTGCTCTGGCCGCAGACCCAGGGTGACCTGCTGCGTCTGTTTGCCATGGGCTACGATGCCGTCAGTCTGGCTGAGAACCTGCAGCAGATGCGCAAGGTGGGTGGCATGCAGCAGGCCGGCATGAGCGGTCAGCTGAGCGTGGATGCCCAGGGCAATATCGTGCGGATGCTGAGCTGGGGTACTTACCAGAACGGCAAACTGGTCGATGAGAACGCCGTTCAGCAACTGGAGGAGCCCTCCAATGAAGGAACTATGGAAACGGATGCGCCAGCAGTTGCCGAGCCTGTTCCCCTCACCAACGAGCAAGGGACAGCACTTTGAACAAGTCGCTGAACGCTGGTTGCAGGCTCGAGGCCTGCAACCGGTAGCTCGCAACTACCGCTGTCGTGGCGGTGAAATAGATCTCATCATGCACCAGGGCCAGACCCTGGTGTTTGTTGAGGTGCGCTACCGGGCCACCGGCAGCCATGGCGGGGCCGCCAGCTCGGTCACCCGCAGCAAACAGCACAAGATCATGCTGGCAGCGCGCCACTATTTGAAGCAACATGCCATCAACGAGGCCAATCAGGCCTGCCGATTCGATGTGATTGCGTTCGAGGGCGACCAGCCAGCCTGGATCCAGAACGCATTTTAAGAGGACCCTATGACTGACCGCATCAAAGAGAACTACACCGAAAGCATCCAGACCAAGATAGCCGCCGCCGAGGCGCTGCCGGATGCCATCCATACTGCAGCCCAGATGATCACCATCTGCCTGCTCAATGGCCACAAGGTGCTGGCATGCGGTAACGGTCCTTCTGCCGCACTGGCGCAGCTGTTTATCTCTGAGCTGGTCAACTGCTACGAGACCCAGCGTCCCTCCCTGCCCGGCATGGCCCTGACCCCGGACATGGCAACCATCAGCGCCATCGCCACCGACCACGGTTTTGAAGAGGTCTACGCCAAGCAGATCCGCGCGCTGGGCCAGCCTGGCGACATTCTGGTGGTCATCACCACCTCCGGCCACAGCCGCAGCCTGATCAAGGCCGCCGAGGCTGCCCTCTCCCGCGACATGACCATAGTGGTGCTGAGCGGGGGTGACGGTGGCGAAATGGCAGGTCTGCTCGGCCCGAACGATGTGGAGATCCGTGTTCCTTCCGCCCGTCGCCCTCGCATTCTGGAAGTGAACCTGTTGACCCTGCACTGCCTGTGTGATCTCATCGACCAGACACTTTTCCCGCAACAGGAAGATTGAAACCATGAAAAAGCACACTATCCTGCTCGGTCTGCTGGTTAGCACCCTGCTGCTGCAAGGCTGCGCAGCCCTGGTTGTTGGCGGCGCAGCAGGGACTGCCAAGGCCTCTGGCGATCGCCGAACCCTGGGCGCGCAGTGGGATGACCAGACCATAGAGCTGAAAGCGGCCAATCTGCTGGCCGACAACAAACCCCTCAGTGCAGCCAGCAAGATCAGCGTCTACAGCAACAATGGCCGCGTCCTGCTGGTCGGCCAGACACCTTCTGACGTTTACAAGATTGAGGCGGGCAAAATTGTCAGTCGCATCGAAGGGGTTCGCCACGTCTACAACGAATTGCGCATCGGCCAACCAGCCAGTTTCACCACTCGCAGCAATGACTCCTGGATCACCTCCAAGGTGAAAGCCGATATGTTCGGCACCAAGAACTTCGACAGCACCAAGGTCAAGGTGGTCACCGAGAACAGCGAGGTGTTCCTGATTGGTCTGGTGACTCGCCAGGAGGGAGAGCAGGCAGTCAACATCGCCCGCCATGTCACCGGCGTGAAGCGCGTGATCAAGGCCTTCGAGTTCGCCCAGAACTAAGCTCGACCGCACATAAAAAAACGCAGCCAATCGGCTGCGTTTTTTATTTGATCACCTTCAGGGTCGGACGACCGCTTGGACGCGGCGGTTCCGGCTCAGGCTCCACCGGCACTTCGGCCTGTTCCAGCCAGATATCGTAACCCGGCTCAGGCGGGAACATGGTGCCCACGCCGTTCTCCCGGGCATGGATAGCCAACACTGCCGCCATCGGGATGTAAACCTGCTGGGAGACCCCGCCAAAGCGGGCACTGAAACTGATAGCCTCGTTATCCATGTGAAATTGCATCACGGCTCGGGGCGCGATATTCAGCACAATTTGCCCGTCCTGAGCAAACTGCATCGGCACCATCACATGGGGAATGTTGACGTTGACCACCAGATGAGGGGTCAGATCGTTGTCCAGCAACCAGTCAAAGAACGCCCGTAACAAGTACGGGCGACTCGGCGTCATTGTCGGTTCCATGCTCATACGCCAGCACGGATCTCGCGTTCGGCTTCGGTCAGGGAAGCCTGGAAGGACTCACGCTCGAACAGACGAACCATGTAGGCCTTCAGCTCTTTGGCGCCACGACCGGTCAGGTCGATACCAAGGCTCGGCAGACGCCACAGCAGCGGTGCCATGTAGCAATCCACCAGACCGAACTCTTCGCTCATGAAATAGGGCATTTCACCGAAGATCGGCGCGATGGCCAGCAGGTTGTCACGCAGTTCGTTGCGTGCCGCTTCAGCATCGGTACCGGCCATGATCTTGTCGGCCAGGGAGTACCAGTCCAGCTCGATGCGGTGCATCATCAGACGGCTGTTACCGCGGGCAACCGGGTAAACAGGCATCAGGGGCGGATGGGGGAAGCGCTCGTCCAGATACTCCATGATGATGCGCGAGGTGTAGAGTGCCAGCTCACGATCAACTAGGGTCGGTACAGAGTTGTACGGGTTCAGCTCGGCCAGCTCATCCGGCAGATTGGCTGGATCAACCTGGCAGATATCCACGCTAACACCCTTCTCCGCCAGGACAATACGCACCTGATGGCTGAACATATCGTTGGCACCGGAAAACAGCGTCATTACCGAACGCTTATTGGCAGCTACAGCCATTGAACCCTCCCGTCATTAAAAAGCAGAAACGGCAATGAAGCATCTTGGTCTTCATTGCCGTGCATTATATTACCCGTATCTGGTCGCTTAGTGAACGTCGCGCCAGAATTCCTTCTTCAACAGCACAGTGAAGATGAAGAAGATCACGATGAAACCAAGCACCCAGAAGCCCATGCGTTCACGCTCCTGTTGTACCGGTTCAGCCGAGTAGACCAAGAAGTTTACCAGATCCAGTACCGTCTGATCATACTCTTCGTCATCCATTTCACCATTACCGTCAGATTTGATGCTGACAACCTGCTGGGTTTCCACTCCGTCGACCGTGTGAGTAGCGAACTCGGCACGGGGGGTTCCCTGCAACGGCTCCAGCACATGGGGCATGCCCACGGACGGGAACACGGCGTTATTCACCCCGAACGGACGGGTCTCATCCACGTAGAAGGAGCGCAGATAGGTGTAGATCCAGTCTGCACCGCGCACCCTGGCAACCAGAGTCAGATCGGGGGGCGGCGCACCAAACCACTTGGCGGCATCCTTCTCTGACATGGCGCTCTTCATCAGGTCACCGACCTTTGCGCCGGTGAAAATCAGGTTCTCTTTCATCAAATCTTCGGGGATCCCGAGATCTTCTGCGACCCGGTTATAACGCTGATACTGGGTAGAGTGGCATCCGGCGCAATAGTTCATGAAGGTGGCCGCGCCGCGTTGCAGCGATGCCTTGTCACTCAGATCGTAATTGGCTTTGTCCAGATGAACAGCTCCGCCACTTGCAAATACCAGAGATGGCAGCAGGGTCAGCACTGCAAATATTATTCTTTTCATTTAAATGTCACCCTCTCCGGCAGCGGCTTGGTGCTTTCATTCTTGCTATAGAAGAACAGCAGGACGAAGAACCCGAAATATCCCAGTGAACAGATCTGGGCAACCAGCGTCAACGTCGGCGTCGATGGCAGCACCCCCAACACCCCCAGGATGATAAAGCAGACCACAAACTGGGCAATGTTCAGCTTGTGCAGCATGCTGCGATAACGCACCGAGCGCACCTTGCAGCGATCCAGCCACGGCAGCAGGAACAGCACCACGATGGAGAGACCCATCATGATGACGCCAAGCAGCTTGTCCGGCACCGCCCGCAAAATGGCGTAAAACGGCGTGAAGTACCACACAGGCGCAATGTGCTCCGGAGTTTTCAGACCGTTGGCCACTTCAAAGTTCGGCTTCTCGAGGAAGTAACCCCACATATCCGGCTTGAAGAAGATGATGGCGCAGAAGAAGAACAGGAAGCCTGCCACACCGATCATATCCTTGACGGTGAAGTAAGGGTGGAACGCCACCGCATCCAGCGGCCAGCCGTTTTCGTCCTTGTGCTTCTTGATGTCGATACCGTCCGGGTTGTTGGAGCCTACTTCGTGCAGCGCCAGAATGTGCATGGCAACCAGCATCACCAGCACCAGCGGCAACGCGATGACGTGCAGCGCAAAGAAGCGGTTAAGGGTCGCACCGGAGATCACGTAGTCACCGCGGATCCACAGGGTCAGATCGTCACCGATGACCGGAATGGCGCCAAACAGCGAGATGATAACCTGAGCACCCCAGAATGACATCTGGCCCCAGGGCAACAAGTAGCCCATAAAGGCTTCCGCCATCAGCACCAGGAAGATCAGCATGCCGAAGATCCACAGCAGTTCACGAGGCTTCTGATAAGAGCCATAGATCATGCCGCGGAACATGTGCATGTAGACCACGATGAAGAATGCAGACGCACCGGTTGAGTGCATGTAACGCAGCAACCAGCCGTACTCCACATCGCGCATGATGTACTCCACGGAGGCAAACGCACCTTCCGCGGAGGGGTTGTAGTTCATGGTCAGCCAGATACCGGTGATGATCTGGTTGACCAGCACAAGCATGGCCAGCGAGCCGAAGAAGTACCAGAAGTTCAGATTCTTCGGTGCCGGATACTTGGCCATGTGGTCGTTGTACATGGCCGTGAGCGGGAATCGATAATCGATCCAGCCCATCAGTTTACTCAACATGGTCAGGCCTCCTTGCCATCGGCACCGACCTGGATGGTGGTGTCATTAATGAATTGATAGGGCGGAATGACCAGGTTCAGCGGTGCAGGCACCCCCTGGAACACACGGCCGGCCATGTCGAACTTGGAGCCATGGCACGGGCAGAAGAAGCCGGACGTAACGCCCTGCACCTGCTCGCCAAAGCTGTCAGGCAGATAGGAAGGTGAACACCCCAAGTGGGTGCAAATACCGACCGCGACAAAAATTTCGGGCTTGATCGATCTGTACCCGTTATGGGCATAGTCAGGCTGCTGCGGCTCTTCAGATGAGGGATCCCGCAGCTTGTCATCATGCGCGGCCAAGGCATCCAGCGTCTGTTTGGTGCGTTTCACCACCCAGACAGGCTTGCCTCGCCACTCGACACGGATGAGCTGACCCGGTTCCAACTTGCTGATATCGACTTCAACCGGCGCACCGGCTGCTTTGGCCTTGGCGCTCGGATTCCATGACTTTATAAACGGCACTGCGGTAAACGCAGCTCCTACCCCACCAACGGCAACCGTTGACCAGGTAAGAAATCTGCGGCGACCGGTATCAACTGGCGCATTGCTCATCCAAAAACTCTCCCATGTGGACTCCGCACATTCTTATAGTGTCCCTGTTCCCCATTTTTCCCGTGACAACAGCGGCGGAAGCTGGATTTACAATTGCCACAGAAAACAGGGGAAATTTTAAAGAAAAGATAACAACTTGACAAGAAAGAGCGGTGAGCAATGAAAACAATAAAGAAACAATTTTTTGTCTTTTGTGACGCGTGGTTAGCATTGATGTCGGTAATATTACCAATAAAAAAAGCCTGGCAGTTGCCAGGCTTTTTTGACACTCGAAAGAGTGAGTACCAAAAGCGAATTAACGCTTGGAGTACTGCGGACGCTTACGAGCTTTGTGCAGACCAACTTTCTTACGCTCAACCTTACGGGCATCACGAGTAACAAAGCCAGCTTTACGCAGTTCGGAACGCAGGGTTTCGTCGTACTGCATCAGAGCACGAGTGATACCGTGGCGGATCGCACCAGCTTGACCGGAGATGCCACCACCGTTAACGGTGATGTACAGGTCCAGTTTCTCGGTCATCTCAACCAGTTCCAGCGGCTGACGAACTACCATGCGGGCAGTCGGACGGCCGAAGTACTGCTCCAGGGAGCGCTGGTTGATTACGATCTTGCCGCTACCCGCTTTGATAAATACGCGAGCAGTGGAGCTTTTGCGACGGCCGGTACCGTAGTATTGATTTTCTGCCATGTTGCCAGTTCCCGATTAGATATCCAGTACTTGAGGTTGCTGAGCAGCATGAGCATGCTCGGCGCCTGCGTAAACTTTCAGTTTACGGAACATGGCGCGGCCCAGAGGACCTTTCGGCAGCATGCCTTTGACGGCTGCTTCGATTACCATTTCCGGTTTACGCTGAATCAGCTTGTCGAAGCTGATTGACTTGATACCACCCGGGAAACCGGAGTGAGCGTGGTACATTTTGTCGGTAAATTTCTTACCGGTTACGTGTACCTTCTCAGCGTTTACAACGATGATGTAATCACCGGTGTCAACGTGCGGAGTGTACTCAGCTTTGTGCTTACCACGCAGACGAGCAGCGATCTCGGTTGCGATACGACCCAGAGTTTTACCTTCTGCGTCCACAATGTACCAGTCACGTTTTACGGTTTCTGGCTTGGCAACGAAAGTTTTCATTAAGTTAAACCCAATTACCTGTTACAGACCCAATTGCTTATGGGGGCTCTCCCACAAACAACAAACGATGGCCTACCTGTACCCCTTCGAATACAAGTAAAGCTTAAAGTGTTGCTGTCTTATCGACAGCTGTAACGTGGGCCGGGCGATTATAAGTGAAGTTGCCTTAAATATCACCTGCTAATTTCACTGCCATGAAACCAGCAAATGTCGCCCGGCCCTACCTGCCGCAGATGCCCATCCGACTGGCAGGCGCGGTATTGTGACTAAGGAAGGTGCACTCTGGCAAGGTATTCGTGCGATTGCATTTCCTGAAGCCGCGAAAGACAGCGTTTGAATTCGAAATTCAGCAGCCCTTCGCCGTAGAGTTCTGTCATGGGAACCGCCGCCGACATGATGAGTTTGACGTGCCGTTCGTAAAACTCATCGACCATGGCAATGAAGCGGCGAGCCGCGTCATCCGTGCCTGTGCCCATTGGCTGCACATTGGCCAGCAGAACGGTATGGAACAGCCTGGCCAGCTCGATATAGTCGTTCTGGGAGCGGGGAGTACAGCAAAGTTGCTCAAATTCCATGTAGAGCACCCCTTCCCCCATCCCGAGCGACGCCAGCTGACGATGATTGACCTCGAACGTCCCCTCGCAAGCCGTGTGCCCACCGGTTAATTGCTGAAAATAGTGGTCAAGATTGGCTTTTGCCTGCAAGTCCAGCGGGCAGTGATAAATCTCGGCTTGTTCCAGCGTACGCAGGCGATAGTCGATACCGCCATCCACGTTAAGTACCTCGCAATGGCGCTCGATAAGCTCGATAGCTGGCAGAAAACGGGCTCGCTGCAGCCCGTTGCGATAAAGATCCTGCGGCGGAATATTTGAAGTGGCAACCAGCACGACACCGTGACCAAACAGCTCCTGGAACAGCGTACCCAGCAACATGGCGTCGGTGATGTCGGAGACAAAAAATTCGTCGAAACAGATGATGTCTGTCTCGCTGGCAAGCTTGCAGGCCACCAGCTTGAGGGGATCGGATTGCCCGCTCAGCCCCTGCAGTTCATCGTGAATGCGGTGCATGAAGCGGTGGAAATGGCTGCGCATCTTGCGCGTCCCAGGCAGGCTGTCGAAAAAAGTATCCATCAGCCAGGTCTTGCCTCGGCCCACTCCGCCCCACATATAGATACCGAGGACGGGCTCCGGCGGCTTGGGCTTTTGCAGCCAACCCAGCAGCCCTCGAGATCTGGTCGGAGTCGGGCGCCGTAGCAAATCCTGATACAGTCGCTCCAGCCTGCTAATGGCCATCCCCTGCGCGGGGTCGGCCACAAAGCCGGGGCGCAGCAGATCCTGCTGGTATTTTTGCTGCGGTGTCATCCTTGAGCGCCTCTCCAAGTCCCTGAATCGAGGACAAAATGGTATCACGGCCTCAGGACGCACGGTATAGTGCCATCAAGGCATGGCGGTTATGACGACCGCATAAACCCACTCTGTTTTAGCTGTAACAAGGAGCATCTATGAGTCTGTTAACTGGGATCCTGCTGGCTGTCGCGGCCTTGATTATCGGTATCGTTCTCGGCCGTTTTTCGGTGCGTAGCCGCGATGCTGGCCGTCTGGAACAGGAACTGAAAAAGGCCCACAAGGAGCTCGAGAGTTATCAGGGCCAGATCAACACCCACTTCGCCGACAGTGCCGCCCTGATGGAGCAACTGGCCGAGCAGTATCAGACCCTCTATCGCCACATGGCAGAGCAGAGCAAATTCCTGGCCAAGGCGCAGGAACCGCTGTTCCGTGAATCATTGGTAGAAGAAGCCCCTGCCAATGTGGCAGAAGAGCCGGGCGTTCCGCCTCGCGACTATGCTGGCGCCTCTTCCGGACTGCTCAAGCAACCAAACTAGTTCCTCGCGGAACTAATTGGCCAGTCCCGTGGTCTGACCTTGACGATTGCAATGCAACTTTTTCTGGGAGCTGTTTTTCATATGCGTAAACCTCTTTCCATGCTCAGTGTGCTAGCCCTCAGTGTCGGTATCGCCATGTCTGCGGCCCCTGCTCAGGCTGCACTGCCTTCCCTGTTAGGTTCAAATCAGGAGATGCCAAGCCTGGCGCCTGTTCTCGAACAGGTCACCCCGGCTGTGGTCAATATCTCGGTTTCTGGCAAAAAAATTACCCGTCAGCGTCTGCCGGAACAGTTCAAGTTCTTCTTCGGCCCCAACATGCCCGATGAACAGGTGAGCGAGCAGCCGTTCCAGGCGCTCGGCTCCGGTGTCATCGTCGATGCCAAGAAGGGTTACGTGATCACCAACGCCCACGTGGTTCACGAGGCGGACGAGATCAAGGTCAACCTGAAGGATGGTCGTGAATATGCGGCCAAGAAGATTGGTGAAGACAAGCAGTCCGACATCGCCCTGCTGCAAATCAAGGCCGAGGACCTGGTACAGATCAAGTTCGCCGACTCCGACGAGCTGCGGGTAGGTGACTATGCGCTGGCCATCGGCAACCCGTTTGGTCTGGGCCAGACCGTCACCTCCGGTATTGTCAGTGCGCTGGGTCGCAGCGGCCTCAACATCGAGAATCTGGAGAACTTCATCCAGACCGATGCGGCCATCAACTCCGGTAACTCCGGCGGCGCCCTGCTCAACCTGCGTGGCGAGCTGATCGGTATCAACACCGCGATTCTGGGCCCGAACGGCGGCAACATTGGCATCGGCTTTGCCATCCCTTCCAACATGGTGCGGGATCTGACCGAGCAGATCGTCAAGTACGGTGAAGTGCGTCGCGGCCAGCTGGGGATTACCGGCACCGAGCTCACCTCCGACATCGCCAAAACCTTCGGTTACAACAAGAAGGATGGTGCCTTCGTCAATCAGGTCATGCCTGATTCGGCGGCCGACAAGGCGGGCATCAAGGCCGGCGATATCATCGTCAGCATCGATGGCAAACCGGTTCGCTCCTTCGGCGAGCTGCGCGCCAAGATTGCCACCATGGGCGCTGGCAAGCAGGTCGAACTGGGGCTGATCCGCGATGGCAAGTCACAAACTGCCAAGGTAACCCTGAAGCAGGCCGATGACAGCGAAGTACGCGCCAGCGCGCTGCATCCGGCACTGGAAGGGGCCAAGCTGAGCACCACTACCGACCCGGTCTCCGGTGTCGCGGTGGCCGATATTGATCCTCGCTCTCCGGCAGCCGCTTCCGGCCTGCAGAAGGGTGACATCATCATCGGGGTCAACCGCCTGCGCATCAACACCCTGGGCGAGCTGACCAAGGCGCTCAAGAACAAGCCTGACGTGCTGGCGCTCAACATCCAGCGCGGCGACTCCTCGCTCTATCTGGTGATCCGCTAACGCTCAAGTTGTTCGCCAACCCCTCTATCACCCGCGGCCTTCACCGCGGGTGATTTTTATCCATCGATAGTGTTATTCTCTGCGCGCAGCCTGTACGGATGAGAATGACATGAAAATCCCCCCTTTAGTCAGTTACTTGGGCAAGTCTGTTGGTTTTGGATTGACCGTCGCGGCGCTGCTGTTGCTGCTGTTTCCCCATTTTCGCGGTGGTGCCCAACTGCCCGGCATCATCACCAATGCCCGTGAACTGAGTTTCTCCTATGCAGCCCATCGGGCAGGCCCTGCCGTCGTCAACATCTACACCCGCAGCTTTGCCCCCAATCAGGGCAATCAGGGGGAACTGCGCCCGCAAGGGCTGGGTTCTGGCGTCATCATGAACCAGCGCGGCTATGTACTGACCAACTACCACGTCATCGCCGATGCCGACCAGATCATCGTCGCGTTGCAGGATGGCCGGGTCTTCAGCGCCGAGCTGGTCGGTACCGATCAGCTCACCGACCTCGCCGTGCTCTATATCGAGTCAGACAACCTGCCGGTGATCCCGCAGGATCCCGAGCGACTGCCAGAAGTGGGAGATGTGGTGCTCGCCATCGGCAACCCCTACAACGTCGGCCAGACTATCACTCAGGGCATCATCAGTGCGACCGGCCGTACCGGCCTCTCCAGCATGGGGCCCGACAGCAATGGCCGTCAGGATCTGCTGCAGACCGATGCTGCCATCAACGAGGGCAACTCGGGTGGCGCGCTGGTCAACGGCCGTGGCGATCTGGTGGGTATCAACACCGCCACCTATCACCTCAACGGCAATCAGGAGAGCTACGGCATCAGCTTCGCCATCCCCTACCGGCTGGCCAAACGGATCATGGATGAGCTGATCGCCAACGGCCGGGTGATCCGCGGCTACCTCGGGATCTCCAGCGTCGAGATCAACCCCATAGTCGCGCGGATGATGAACCTCGGCGACCTGCGTGGTCTGGTGGTGGAGAGTCTGGATCCCAACGGCCCGGCGGCCAAAGGCGGCCTGCAGCGAGGGGATGTGCTGCTCAAGATCAACGGAGAAGCCATCAGTGGCGTACGCAGCGCCATGGACAAGATTGTCGAGAGCCGCCCCGGCACCAAGCTGACCATCTCGGTATTCCGCTCCGGCAAGCCGCTGGAAGTGGTGGTCACCATAGAGGAAGACCTGCGCTATCAGCAGAGAACCGCCAGCTCGAGCGCCGCATCGGCTAGCTAAGACGCCGCTCCTGCTATAGAGCAGCAAGCTTGCCATGAGGCTGATTGTATTACTGACGAGATAATTAACCGAGACCAGGATTCAGCGATGCAACAATGTGGTCGACTATCTCCTGCTGCCATAATGCAAATCCTGAATCATTACACAGCCAATCACCGCATTGCGAATCAGAATAAAAACGAGGAGTGACTACTCCTCATTGAAGCCGGAGGTGAACAGCTCCACCACGGCGGCCAGGGCCTCGACCTCTTCAGGGCCCTCAACCTGTACTTCCACCTGCCGCCCTTGCGCCGAATCCAGCATCAGCAGGCCGATGATGCTGTCAGCATCGGCCTCCACACCATCTTCATTGCGCAGCAGCACGTGGGCATCGAAACCCTGCACCAGCTCGAACAGCATCATGGCCGGTCTGGCATGAATACCCAGCTTATTTTTCACTTCAACCGAGGCGGAAACAGTCATCGGGTCGTCCTATTGGTCCGTCAGGATTGGGGGGCACTCTTGTCGAGAGTGCGGTGGCGGATCTGCACGTTCTTGCCGAGCAAACGGAATGCACTGGCCAGCCGCTCTGCAATAAAGACCGAGCGGTGCTGACCGCCGGTGCAACCGATGCCGACCGTGAGGTAGCTGCGATTGTTGCGCTCCAGATGGGGCAACCAGGTCGCCAGCATGTTCTCGATCTGCTGGGTAAACAGCATCACATCGGCCTGCGCCGAGAGGTAGTTGGCGACCGGCTCATCCTTGCCGGTAAACGGTTTGAGCTCGGGGATCCAGTGCGGATTGGGCAGGAAGCGGGCATCGAACACGAAGTCGGCATCCTTGGGAATGCCGTACTTGAAGCCGAACGACTCGAACACCAGCACCAGCTCGTTCTCTTTCTTGCCGAGTACCCGGGTCTTGATGAGCTCGCTCAGGTCATGAATGCTGAGGGTGGTGGTGTCGATGCGCAGGTCAGCGGTCGAGGAGATGGGCGCCAGCAGGTGGGTCTCCTCCCGAATCGCCTCATCCAGCGACAGCTTGTTGCGTGAGAGGGGGTGCAGGCGGCGGCTCTCGCCATAGCGCTTGAGCAGGGTGCCGTTGTCGGCATCGAAGAAAAAGCTGGAGAACTCTACCCGCCCCTCATTGCGCACCTGAGCCAGCAGATTTTCCAGTTTCTCCGGATCGCTCGGCAGGTTGCGCACATCGATACTGACCGCCAGCTTGTCGTACTGGCTCTCCACCGAGACAATCAGCTGGGGCAGCAGATTGACCGGCAGGTTGTCCACACAGTAGTAACCCAGATCTTCCAGCACTCGCAGGGCTACCGTTTTACCGGAGCCCGAACGTCCACTTACCACGATTAACTGCATCTTGTTCCCTCACGCCAAAACGGGTGTCTCATCCTTGGCCTGCTGTCAAGCCGAGGTCATGATCTGATAGAGCTCTTCGTCGCTGGTTGCCTGACGCAACTGGCGGCAAACCGCCTTGTCACCCAGCTTGGAAGCCATCAGAGAAAGGGTCTTGAGATGCTGCTTGCACTCGCTTTCCGGCACCAGCAAGGCAAACAGCAGGTCAACCGGTTGATTGTCGATGGAGTCGAAAGGAATAGGGTCGGCAAAGGTCATCAGGATCGCGGTTGGCGGGAACTCATCGTCAATGCGACCGTGGGGGATCGCAATACCGGCACCGATCCCGGTACTACCCATTTTTTCGCGGGCCAGCAAGCATTCAAACAGCGCCTGACGAGAGGTGCCAAGGCGTTCGGCGGCCAGCTCGCTGATGATTTCGAGGGCGCGTTTCTTGCTGGTACAAGGGACTGCACTCTTGGTGCAGTCCCGACTCAGTATGTGTTCAAGTTGCATGGTTATTTTTTATTTAACTTATCTTTGTGCTTGATGATCTGCCTGTCCAGCTTGTCGAGCAAGGTGTCTATCGCAGCATACATATCGGCATGTTCAGAGTTGGCAAACACTTCGCCACCGCTGACATGCAATTTGGCTTCCGCTATCTGGTTCAGTTTTTCCACGCTAAGCACCACATGAACATTGTTGATGTGGTCGAAGTGACGCTCGAGTTTGGCAAATTTGTTATTCACATAATCACGCAGAGCTTCGGTGATCTCGACATGGTGTCCGGTCAGGTTAATTTGCATAACATCATCCTTTTGTTTGCCTAAACCAGGCGTTTGCGCTGATTGGAAGGTGGGATAAACAAGGATTCGCGATACTTAGCGATCGTGCGTCTCGCCACCATAATACCCTGTTCGGCCAGCAAATCCGCGATCTTGCTATCACTTAACGGCTTGGCAGGATTCTCTGCCGTGACCAGCTTCTTGATGAGCGCGCGAATTGCGGTCGATGAGCACTCTCCTCCTCCTTCGGTGTTCACATGGCTGGAGAAAAAAAACTTCAATTCGAAGATACCACGGGGGGTATGCATGTACTTCTGGGTCGTCACCCGGGAGATGGTCGACTCATGCATCTCTACCGCTTCGGCGATGTCATTGAGCACCATGGGCTTCATCGCCTCTTCACCATACTCGAAAAAGCCCTGTTGCTGCTCGACAATGCAACTGGCCACTTTCAGCAGGGTGTCATTGCGACTTTCCAGGCTCTTGATGAACCACTTGGCTTCCTGCAAATGGGAGCGGATAAACTGGGTGTCGGTGCTGCTGCGGGCGTTGCGGGCCATGGCGGCATAGGTCTCGTTGACCCGGATGCGGGGGGCGGAGTCGGGATTGAGCTCGACCACCCACTTGCTACCCTTCTTGACCACGGAGACGTCGGGGATCACGTACTGGGAGTCGCTCTGGATGATGCCGTTGCCGGGACGCGGCTCCAGCAGCTGGATCAGATCCAGCACCTCCTTGAGGTCGCTCTCTTTGAGTTTTGTCTTGCGGGCGAGGGTGCGGTAATCCCGGTTGCCGAGCAGCTCCATGTGCTCGAGGATCACCTCTTTGGCCTCGTTGAGCCAGGGGGTCTGCGGGTCATACTGATCCAGCTGGATCAGCAAACACTCCTGCACAGAACGGGCAGCAATGCCGACCGGATCGAAGTGCTGCACCCGCTTGAGTACCGCCTCGACCTCATCGAGTTCCACCTCTACGTCATCGCTGGTGACGGCAGCCTGGATATCCTCCAGCGCAACGGTCAGATAACCGGATTCGTCGATAGCATCGATGATGGCTAGCGCGATGGCGGCATCCACATCGCTAAACGGTGTGAGCCGCATCTGCCACAGCAGATAATCCTGCAGGTTTTCGGTGGTTTCACCCTGATAGACGCTATCTTCCCCATCATGGATGGGGCCCGCGCTCTGGGCGGTGCCAGCAGAGTAAACCTCGTCCCAGGTGGTATCCACCGGCAACTCATCCGGCATCTGCTCCTGGGCCATGGCATCGCTGGAATCCAGCTGGCTGGCATCGACCGGCGCTTCCGGACTGGTCTCTTGCGCCTCGCTCTCTTCCTGCTCCAGCAGAGGGTTGTTTTCGAGCGCTTGCTGAATTTCCTGCTGAAGTTCCAGAGTGGAGAGCTGGAGCAGACGAATCGCTTGTTGTAATTGCGGCGTCATGGTCAGGGACTGACCGAGACGCAACTGTAATGTCGGCTTCATCTACGTCGGGATATCCTTATGTTCAGCGAGGCACTCGTCAAAGGAAATGAAGGCATGCCCCCTTACTATAGACTGAATTGATCGCCCAAATAGACGCGCTTGACCTGCTCATCGGCAAGGATGTCAGCCGGTGCACCTTCGGCAATCATCTTGCCGTGGCTGACGATATAGGCCTTCTCACATACGTCCAGAGTCTCTCTGACGTTGTGGTCGGTAATCAAGACGCCAAGGCCTCTATCTTTCAGATGCTGAATGATCTTCTTGATGTCTATCACAGAAATCGGGTCAACCCCTGCAAAGGGTTCATCCAGCAGAATAAAACGCGGCTCGGCCGCCAGCGCACGGGCAATTTCGACCCGACGGCGTTCACCGCCGGAGAGGCTCTGACCCAGGTTGTCGCGAATGTGGGTGATATTGAACTCTTCCAGCAGTTGCTGAACCTTGTCCTCACGCTCCTCACGGCTCAACCCCTTGCGGGTCTGCATTACCCCCATCAGGTTGTCGAACACCGACAGGCGACGGAAGATGGAGGCCTCCTGCGGCAGGTAACCGATGCCGTTACGCGCCCGCACATGCATGGGCTGCAAGCTGATGTCCTGATCGTCGATGGTGATGAGACCGGCATCGCGCTGCACCAGCCCCACGATCATGTAGAAGGAGGTGGTCTTGCCCGCCCCGTTGGGGCCGAGCAGGCCAACAATCTGGCCGGTGCCCACTTCAAGGCTGACGTCACTCACCACCATGCGGCGCTTGTAGCTCTTCTGCAGACCCACTGCTTTTAACACTGCCATGGCTTATTTTCCCTGCTTCTTCTGGTCGGCGGGCTTGTCGAAATTCTCTACCTGATCCGGCAGGAACACGGTTTTGACCCGCTGGCTCGGGCTCTTGCTCTCGGCAATCATCTTCTGTTTGACGATGTCGTAGCGGATCAGATCGCCATTGACCTGGCTATCTTCCTGCTTGAGCTGACCGTTGCCGGTGATGGTCACCAGACGGTTCTTCAGCTCGTAGCGGATGGTATTGCCGTGGGCATTGACCGGCTTGCCGTTATCCAGGATCTGGAAGAAGGTGGCGGGTTTGCCGTAGGCAGTCATCACCTCGGCCCCTTTCTCGCCGGAGCGGGTCACTACCACCTTGTCAGCCTTGATCCGGATGGTGCCCTGATTGATGGTCACATCCTCTTCGAAGGTGATGCGGTTGTCCTGCATCTCGGCCACCTGTTTGACGGCATCGACGTAGACCTTCTCGGCAAAGTCGGACTCTTTGGCGGTCACCGCACCACACAACAACAGGGCTGCGAGGGCCAGATTAGCGTTTTTCATTGAAATAGATGGCATGGCCTTGATCCAGTAACTCAAAATATTTGCGGTCCAGATGGCCCTTGAGGCCAACCCCTTGGGTCTGGAAATCCCGACCCAGAATGTTCACTTCCCGGTTGCTGCGCACATCCTGTGTCACCAGATCCAGCTCCAGATAGGGGGTATCCAGTGTGGAGATAAAGGAGGTGGGCAGCAGACCATCCAGATGCACCTTGTCCCGCAGGATGACGTTGTCGCCGGTGTTGAGCACGCCGGTTTCGGCGGTCACCTTCCACTCGGCGGCACCCTGATCGTCATACATGTAGACCACCGGCTTGTCGAAGGTGGCCTGCTCGAGGATTTGATAATACTCGGCGTAGGTCGACTCCAACCTCTCTGTGCGCTTGCCGTTGATATCAAAACGGGTGGTCACCAGATCTTTGGCGACAAAATCCGGCTGATAGTTTTCGATTTTGACGGCGCTCTCAGGCACCAGCTCCACCTTGCCCAGCTGCCAGGCAACCAGCGCGACCAGAAACAGCAGGGCAAACAACAGGGTCTGTCTGCTCATACCGAGGCCTCGGGCTGATAATCGTCGTGGCCCTGCGCCTGCAAAATGAGGTCACACACCTCGCGCACCGCGCCCATGCCACCGCCAAGCCGGGTCACCATATCGGCACGGCTCAGCACCAGCGGATGGGCATCGGCCACCGCGATACCCAGGCCGCAAGCGGCCATCACCGGCAGATCGATGGTGTCATCGCCCATATAGGCGGCCTGTTCAGCAGTCAGCCCCAGCTTGGCCAGCAGCGCTTCGAAGTGAGGCAGCTTTTTATCAGCCCCCTGCACCACATGAGCCACCCCCAGGCTTTTCATCCGATCGCTGACGATACGGGAGTTGCGCCCTGTGATGATGGCGATCTCGATCCCGGCATTGAGCAACGCTCGCATGCCCGCACCATCGCGGGTGCAGAAGGTTTTCAGCTCTTCGCCGTTGTTTCCCATGTAGATGAGGCCGTTGGAGAGCACCCCGTCCACATCGCACACCAGCAGGCGGATTTGCGCCGCCTTGTCGAACTGGCTGCGCGTCACCGGACCATAGAGGGTCGGTACGTTTTGCATCAAATTACTCCGGCTTTCAGCAGGTCGTGCATGTTGAAGGCGCCGAGCGGGCGTTTCTCTTCATCCACGACCAGTAATCCGTTGATTTTTCTCGTTTCCATCAGCTTGACGGCTTCCGCAGCCATCATCTCTGGACCTACGGTAACACAGTTGGCCGTCATCACACGGCTGATGGGGGTGTGATGGATATCGATCTGCTGGTCAAGAATGCGGCGCAGGTCGCCATCGGTAAAGAGCCCGGCCAGCAGGCCATTGCCATCGACCACCGCCGTCATACCGAGCCCCTTGCGGCTCACTTCCAGCAGCGCCTGGCTGATGGTGGCATCTATCCCCACCCGGGGCAACAGATCGCCACTGTGCATCAGGTCGCCAACCCGCAGCAACAGACGCTTGCCGAGCGACCCGCCCGGGTGAGAGAGGGCGAAGTCATCGGCGGTAAAACCGCGTGCTTCCAGCAGGGCGACCGCCAGGGCATCGCCCATGACTAAGGTTGCCGTGGTGCTGGAAGTGGGTGCCAGACCCAGCGGGCAGGCCTCTTTCTCCACCTTGATGCACAGATGTACGTTGGCCTCTTTGGCCATGGTGGAGGCCGGATTACCGGTCATACAGATGAGCGGAATGCCGCGGCGCTTGAGCACCGGCAGCAGGGCCAGGATTTCGTCGCTCTCGCCGGAGTTGGAGATAGCGATGATAAGGTCGCCACTGGAGATCATCCCCAGATCGCCGTGACTCGCTTCTCCCGGGTGAAGGAAGAAGGCCGGGGTGCCGGTGCTGGCGAGGGTGGCGGCGATCTTGCTGCCGATATGGCCCGATTTGCCCATGCCGGTGACCACTATCTTGCCACCGCAGCGCAGCACCATTTCGCACGCCTTGTCGAAGGCGTCGTTCAGATACTGATAGAGTCCATCAATGGCTTGCTTTTCTGTGTCCAGCACCGCGCGGGCACTGCGACGAAAATCGAACAGTTCAGACACTTTCTCAGGCTTTACAGACATAAAGACACAGCTCCGGGCCGAAATTAGCTGCGGGATTATAAAAAAGTCTGCCCGGATAAGCGAATCGGATGGCAAGTCCCGCTCTCGATGACGCACTTTGTTACAGAAAACTGTCGTGCAAATGGGCTTGCAGCCTGTTCAATAGTTGTTCCTTGCTGTTGCTTAGACCTAGACTACCCCATAAAATTCGCACCTCATTTACACCGGATGGACAATTGTTTGAACAATGACCTGATCACCATCTCCGATCTGACTTTCAGTCACGGAGATCGGCTGTTGTATGACGGGATCAACCTGACCATTCCTCGTGGCAAGGTGACCGCCGTCATGGGCCCGAGCGGCATCGGTAAAACCACCCTGCTGCGGCTGATCGGTGGCCAGCTCAAGCCGGAGTCCGGTCACATTCTGTTTGACGGGGAAGATATCCCCACCCTCTCCCGTTCGCGCCTCTATGAAGTGCGCAAGCGGATGAGCATGCTGTTCCAGAGCGGCGCCCTGTTTACCGGCATGACGGTCTACGACAACGTGGCCTTCCCGCTACGGGAACACTCCGGCCTGCCGGAGGAGCTGATCCACACCATCGTCATGATGAAGCTGCAGGCGGTGGGCTTGCGCGGCGCGGCGAAACTGATGCCCTCCGAGCTCTCCGGCGGCATGGCGCGCCGGGCGGCGCTGGCACGGGCCATCGCCCTTGACCCCGACCTCATCATGTATGACGAGCCGTTTGTCGGGCAGGATCCCATCACCATGGCGGTGCTGGTCAAGCTGATCAAGGAGCTGAATGATGCCCTCGGTATCACCTCAGTCATCGTCACCCACGATGTGAAAGAGGTGCTGAGCATCGCCGATTACGCCTACATCATTGCCAATCGCAAGGTGGTGGCGCACGGCACGCCGGACCAGCTGCGCGAGGAGCACAATCCCGAAGTCGAGCAGTTCCTCAAAGGATTGCCCGATGGTCCTGTTCCGTTTCATTTTCCGGCAGGCGATCTGCTACAGGATCTCTGATGTTGATAAGTCAAATAAGCAAGCTGGGGCGGGTCGGAGTGCGGTTTATCAGCTCCGTCGGTCGCGCCACCATCATGTTGTTCCATGCGCTGGCGGGCAAACCCGAGCCGCGCAAGCACTTCCCGCTGCTTGTCCAGCAGTTGTATGTGGTGGGCGTACAGTCGGTGGCCATCATTCTGGTCTCCGGCCTGTTCATCGGCATGGTGCTCTCGCTGCAGGGTTACAACGTATTGAAGGATTTCGGCGCCGAGCAGAGTCTGGGGCCGCTGGTCTCCCTCTCCCTGCTGCGGGAGCTGGGCCCTGTGGTCACGGCGCTGCTGTTTGCCGGCCGTGCCGGTTCGGCCCTGACCGCTGAAATCGGCCTGATGAAGACCACAGAGCAGCTTTCAAGCCTCGAGATGATGGCGGTCGACCCGCTACGCCGGGTGGTTGCTCCCCGCTTCTGGGCTGGCGTCATCAGCATGCCGCTGCTGGCCTTTATGTTCAGCCTGATCGGCATCTTCGGCGGCAAGCTGGTCGGTGTGGACTGGCTCGGCGTGGACGAAGGGGGCTTCTGGTCTGCCATGCAGGCCTCCGTCGACTGGCATGAGGACATCATGCAGGGCGCCATCAAGAGCCTGATTTTCGCCCTGGTGGTCACCTGGATTGCGCTCTTTAACGGCTATGATGCCAAGCCGACCTCGGCCGGGATCAGTCAGGCCACGACCCGTACTGTGGTCCACTCATCCCTCGCCGTGCTCGGCCTGGATTTTATACTCACTGCAGTCATGTTTGGATAAGGTAAAGATGAAGTTCAGCAAAGTAGAATTCCTGGTCGGCACCTTCATGCTGGCTGGCATCGGTGCCATTCTGGCACTGGCCCTGCAAGTGGCCGGTTTGAGCTTCAAACCGGAAGGAGAAACCTATACCCTGCGCGCGCATTTCGATAATATCGGCGGCCTGAAAGTCCGTTCGCCGGTCAAGGTCGGCGGCGTTGTGGTCGGTCGGGTCAGCGACATCGTACTGGACCCGAAAACCCAGGTGCCCGAAGTGACCCTGATGATGCAAAAGAGCGCTGGCGAGTTCGCCGATACCAGCTCCCTCTCCATCCTCACCTCCGGTCTGCTCGGCGAGCAGTACATCGGTCTGGCCCCCGGCTTCAGCGATGAGGAGATGGGCACCGAGATGCTCAAGGATGGCGACCTGATTGAAGACACCAAATCCGCCATCGTGCTGGAAGATCTGATTGGCAAATTCCTCTACAGCCAATCCTCCGACAGCAAATCAGACAGCAAGAAGGAGTAACCATGTTCAAGAAAATCGCCCTGCTGCTGGGCCTGATGACCAGCATGCTCTTTTCCCTGTCTGCCCAGGCCGCAGTCGATGCCACCGACCCCAACGCGCTGGTGGATCAGGCTGCCAAGCAGACCTTTGCCCGCCTGAAGGCCGATCAGGCCCAGGTGAAGAGCAATCCGGATCACCTGCGGGTAATCATCCGCGAAGAGCTGCTGCCCTATGTGGACAACCGCTTCGCCGCCTACAAGGTGCTTGGCAACCAGATTAAAGAGACCACCGAAGCGCAGCGCAATGCCTTCGTCGAGGTGTTCACCGAGTACATGGTGAGCTCCTACGCCGATGCGCTGGCCCATTTTGACAAGCAGACCGTCAAGGTCGAGCCGGGCAAAGCTCCCAGCGGCAATATCACCGCCGTCAACGTCAGCGTGAAAGAGGCCGGCAAGCCGGACATCTTCCTCGAGTTCAAGCTGCGCAAGAACAACAAGACCGGCGAGTGGAAAGCCTTCGACATGGTGGCAGAGGGGATCAGCCTGCTCTCCGCCAAACAGAGCGAGCTGGGCGGCCTCATTCGCCAGAATGGCATCGATGCAGTGATCGCCCA
The DNA here is from genome assembly GCF_041402345.1 of Aeromonas sp. S11(2024). NCBI lineage: Bacteria > Pseudomonadati > Pseudomonadota > Gammaproteobacteria > Aeromonadales > Aeromonadaceae > Aeromonas > Aeromonas sp. S11(2024). Next base: position 200,560 of record NZ_JBGLRC010000003.1, read on the forward strand.
GTTGCGCGAACACAACGCCAAGCCGCTGGTACTCAAACCATGACTCTCAGCGGTGAGCTGCAGGCGCCACAGGTCAATGACCTGTGGCAACGCCGCGCCGAATGGTGGCAGGACGACCAGCTCGAGCTCGGCGGCGTCACCACCCTCGACTCCGCCGGACTGGCCCTGCTGGTCAAATGGGCCAAAGCCGTATTAGCGCGAGGCGCCACACCGCAACTGGTGGGCGCCTCCAGTGATTTCTATACCCTGGCCAACCTCTACGGGGTGGCCGGGCTGTTTCAGTCAACCCCGCTCACAACTGAGGACGCATAATGCAAGTCTCTGAAATTGAAGCGATACTCCTTGAGGCTCTGCCATTGTCCGAAGTCCATGTCAAAGGGGACGGTAGTCACTACCAAGTGATCGCCGTCGGTGACATGTTTGACGGCATGAGCCGGGTCAAGAAGCAGCAGGCCATCTATGCCCCGCTGATGGACAAGATCGCCAGCAACGCCATTCACGCCCTCTCCATCAAGGCGTTCACCGACGCCGAGTGGAAACGCGAACGTAAATTCCTATTGCCCTCCTGATTTGGTAACGAAGTAAAAATGGACAAATTCAAAATCGATGGTCGTTGTACTCTCAACGGCGAAGTGACCATCTCCGGCGCCAAAAATGCCGCGCTGCCGATCCTGTTCGCGACCCTGCTCTGTGATGAAGAGGTACACCTCTCCAACGTGCCGCGCCTGAAAGATGTGGGCACCACCATCAAGCTGCTGGAGATGCTGGGCGCGACCACCAAGGTCAACGGCAACGTCACCGTGCTGACCGGTGCGGTAAACAACCATGTCGCTCCCTACGAGCTGGTGAAGACCATGCGCGCCTCTATTCTGGCGCTGGGCCCGCTGGCCGCCCGTTTCGGCGCCGCTGATGTCTCCCTGCCAGGCGGTTGCGCCATCGGTGCCCGTCCGGTCAACCTGCACGTCCACGGCCTGGAGCTGATGGGCGCCAAGATCACCATCGAAGATGGTTACATCAAGGCCCGTGTCGATGGCCGCCTGAAAGGCGCCCACATCCTGATGGACATGGTCTCCGTCACCGGTACCGAAAACCTGATGATGGCCGCGACCCTGGCTGATGGCCGCACCGTGATCGAAAACGCCGCGCGCGAGCCGGAAGTGGTCGATCTGGCCAACTTCCTCAATACCCTGGGTGCCAAGATTCAGGGTGCGGGCACCGACACCCTGACCATCGACGGTGTCGAGCGTCTGCACGGCGGCAACTACAGCGTGCAGCCTGACCGCATCGAAACCGGTACCTTCCTGGTGGGTGCAGCGGTCACCGGCGGCAAGATCACCTGCCGCAAGACAGACCCGACCCTGCTGGAAGCGGTACTGGTCAAGCTGGAAGAGGCTGGCGCCCTGATTGAGAAGGGTGAAGACTGGATCACCCTCGACATGACTGGCCGCACCCTCAAGCCGGTCACCATCAAGACTGCCCCCTACCCGGCCTTCCCGACCGACATGCAGGCACAGTTCACCGTGCTGAACGCCGTCGCCAAAGGCACCGGCATGGTCACCGAGACCATCTTCGAGAACCGCTTCATGCACGTTCCCGAACTGGTACGGATGGGTGCAGACATCGAACTGCAGGGCAACGTAGCCATCTGCCGTGACACCGAGCAGCTCAAGGGTGCCCAGGTAATGGCGACCGACTTGCGCGCCTCCGCCAGTCTGGTGCTGGCCGGCTTCGTAGCCGAAGGCTCCACCATCGTCGACCGCATCTATCACATCGACCGTGGCTACGAAGACATCGAGCAGAAGCTGCAGGGTCTGGGTGGCCGCATCGAGCGCATCAAGGGCTGATAGCCCACTGATCGCTAGCCGATAAAAAGGCCCCCTCGCGTTGGCGAGGGGGCCTTTTTCATGGTTTTCGGTTCTGTTGAAACCGGGATCAGTGACCCGCCAGCTTCATATTCTCTACCAGCACCGAGCCGGTCTTGAGACTGGATCGTTCATCCTCGTCACGGCCCACCGCCACGATATGGCTGAACATCTCGGCCAGATTGCCGGCGATGGTGATCTCCTCGACCGGATAGGCTATCTCGCCATTCTCGACCCAGAAACCGGCAGCGCCGCGGGAGTAGTCGCCATTGACGATATTGACCCCCTGCCCCATCAGCTCGGTCACCAGCAGACCGGTGCCCATCTCTTTCAGCATGCCTTGAAAATCCTGGCCGGTATTGGAGACCTGCCAGTTGTGGATGCCACCGGCGTGACCCGTGGTGGTCAGCCCCAGCTTGCGGGCAGAGTAGGAGGTAAGCAGCCAGCTCATCAGCTCGCCGTTACGGATAATATCCATGTCGCGGGTGCGCACCCCTTCGCCATCGAACGGGGTACTGGCGAGCCCGCCCAGCAGGTGAGGGAACTCCTGAATGGTGAGCCACTCGGGCAGGATCTGCTTGCCCAATTTGTCGAGCAGGAAGCTCGACTTGCGATAGAGGTTGCCGCCGCTGATAGCCATCACCAGATGGCCCCACAGGCCGGAGGCAGTGTCTGGGTGGAACAGCACAGGCGCATGACGGGTAGAGATCTTGCGGGCGCCGAGGCGGGAGACGGTACGCTCAACGGCTTCGTCGGCAATGCGCTGCGGGCTCCAGAGCCCGTCGAGGGTACGGCTGGAGGAGTAGCCGTAATCACGCTGCATATCGCCATCCTGCTCGCCGATCAGCACACAGCTCAGGGAGTTGCGCGACGCCGCATAACCTTTGACGAAGCCGTGGCTGTTGCCATAGACCTTGATGCCTAGATGGCTGGAGAAACCGGCGCCGTCGGAGTGCTTGATACGGGCATCGCGACCAAGCGCCAGCCGTTCGCACTCGATGGCCAGTTCGATACCGCGCTGGGGATCCAGTTCGATTTGGTGGCACAGTTGTAGATCGGGGGCATCCCAGGCCAGCAGCTCGGCGTCCGCCAGACCGGCGCAATCATCGGCCGAGGTGTGGCGGGCAATCTCGATGGCCGCTTCAACGGCAGCACGAATGGCGGGTTTGCTCAGATCGGTGGTAGAGGAAGATCCCTTGCAACCATCGCGATAGACAGCGATGCCGAGGGCGCCATCTTTATTGAATTCAATGCTTTCCAGTTCACAACCCCGGGTGTTCACCGACAACCCGGTCTGCTTGCTGATGGAGACTTCGGCCAGCGAGGCGCCCAGTCCTTTGGCTATCTCCAGGGCTTCGGCAACCACGGCCTCGAGATGGGCTTGATCCTGGCGGATTTGGTCTTGCTGATCCATAACTCACATCTGTATGAAAGAAGGAAAGGGGGGTAAGCATATCAGACCCCTGCGCCCAGCGGGAGAAGCTGGTAACATATCCGCCAAACGTGAATGACAGGAATCAAGAGACCGATGAGTCAATATCAAGACGACAACGAGTTCGAAGGCTGGGGCCCCAGCAAGAGCCAGCTCAAGCGCGATGCCGAAGCATTGCAGAAAATGGGGGAAGAGATCGTCTCCCTCAGCCACAGCGAGCTGGAAAAAATCCCGTTGGATGAAGAGCTTGCAGAAGCTGTCGAGCTGGGTCGCAAACTCAAGCCGAAGAAGGATGAGTCCTTCCGTCGCCATCTGCAGTTCATCGGCCGCCTGATGCGCAGCCGCGATATCGAGCCGATTGCCGAAGCGCTCTCCATCATCAAGAACCGTCACTCCACCGTGAATGCGCGCCTGCATCGCCTGGAGCAGTGGCGCGAGCGCCTGATCACCGAAGGTGACAGCGCCCTCAACGAGCTGATGTCCCAGTTCCACGAGCTGGATCGCCAAAAGCTGCGCCAGCTGATCCGTTCCGCCAACAAGGAGCGGGAGCTGAACAAGCCGCCGGTCGCCTACCGCGAGATGTACCAGTATCTGCGCGGCGAGATCGAAGACCTGCTGTGATCCCCGAAACACGCCTCCCCTCGGGGAGGCGTGTTTCTATTGATGCCTTTTCCTCTCCCCATCCCCCGCCATCCCTGCGCGTTTAATATATCCACCATTTTGCGACCCCAACCATAACGGCCCATCTCAACAGCCCCGTTAAATCGCCGCTTCAGAGCAGACCAAAACAGACACGTTAACAATTTGGTATCATTTTGTTTGACATATTGAACGGCCTTGGCAGACTGAAGAGAGGATCCATGCCGTCGCTGCCCAGGCTGACCAACGATTCTGTCACTCGGCCCGACGCGGGATCCCATGACCATGCCTTGAGGCATGCCCTTGCCCTGCCGGTTTGCAAGGGCCTGCCCAAGGCGCAGGATGAGACTTCAACGCCAAGGATAATCAAGGTGCCCTATGCCAAATCCCCAGCCTCCCGCCACCCGTAAACCTGTCGTGCTGATGACCATGGGCGCCCAGCCCCGCAACGGCCACGCCTATCAGGTAATGACCCACAAATACATCATGCCGCTGGTGGAAATAAGCGGCTGCGTCCCGCTGCTGGTACCCACCTGCTGCGGCACCGCCGATCTGGAGCAGTATCTGGATCTCGCCGATGGGGTCTATCTGAGCGGCGCCGGCTCCAACATCGATCCGGCCCTCTACGGTCAGGAGAACCTCACGCCGGAGAAACAGCAGGACAGGGATCGCGACCTGTTCGACCTGCCCCTCATCAAGGGGGCGCTCGCCCGTGGCTTGCCGATCCTCGGTATCTGCCGCGGCATGCAGGAGATCAACGTGGCGCTGGGGGGAGACATCCATCAGAAGGTCTATAACGAGCCGGGTTATGACGATCACCGGGAGGATGCTGACGATCCGGTCGACGAGCAGTATGGGCCGAGCCATCAGATCAAACTGCTGCCGGGCAGCTGGTTTGCCGAACTGATGGGGGAAGAACAGATTCCGGTCAACTCCCTGCATGGGCAGGGCATCAACCGGTTGGGGAATGGTCTGGAGCCGTTGGCCCACGCCGAAGATGGGCTGATCGAGGCACTTCATGCTCCCGCACTGTCACCCTTTTTGCTGGCAGTGCAGTGGCATCCGGAGTGGAAAGCCAATGAAAACCCCCACTCCATCAAGATCTTTCAAGCCTTTGGCGATGCCTGCCGCCAACGCAGTGCATTGATGGCAGCGAGTTAATCCCTCATCGATTCAGTCGCCAAACCCGCGCGCCTTGAGCTTGGGCAGTCCGCCCCGCTCGGGGCGCAGGGTACGGCAGATATCCATCCCCTTGAGCCCGCGCTGGATATGGTCAGGCGAATGACCAAACACCATGCCGTTGCTGCGGTAGAGGTTGTTGTCATCCAGCTCGAACTTCTCGCCGCCAATCAGCAACTGCTCGCGGCCATTGACCGTGTCGCCCCGCTTGATGGGCACCTTCATGTCACTCAGCACCTCGCCGGTGGCACACCCCTCGCGCCAGCGCGCCTCGCTGGAGAAGGGGGTAATGGCTATTTCACGCCAGGAGCCATCCCGGAATTCGACCCGATACTTCTCGGCCAGCAGGTCGCAGCCAGCCAATGGCAGCAGGGCCATCAAACAGATGATTTTCTTTGAAAATTTCACTCAATCGCACTCCTTTGCCCGGTTCTGCACAGGATAAATAAATTGCCGCCCCAACGCACCATTTCCCCGCGCCGCAGCAGCTATGCTGGAAATAAAACCACAATAAGGTGCTGCTATGGCTGGCGAAAACCTCACCGCGCTACCGACGCTGATCTGGATTGGCGAACACCCGTTCTGGACCCTGCTCACCCTCTCCCTGATGCTGATCCACTTCTGGCGCCGTCCGGGACAGCGACGGGAGCTGCTCTCCGAGCTCAGTTTCGTGATGATTAGCGCGGTGGTGATCCTGCTGATCCAGCTGGAAGGGGGCTGGTTCAAACTGCCGCTGCCCCATCAATTGCTGATCGAGATCTCCACCCTGCTGGCCGGCCTAATACTGGTCAAGATATGGGGGATCCTGCTGTTCGAGTTTCTGCTCCCCCTCTGCCATGTGCGGATCCCGCGGATCATCGCCGATATCGTCATCACCATCGGCTATATCGGCTGGGGTCTGTTTCGCCTCTACGCCTCCGGCATGGCGCTCGGAGAGATTGTCACTACCTCGGCGGTGATCACTGCGGTCATCGCCTTCGCCATGCAGGACACCCTGGGCAACCTGCTGGCCGGGGTCTCCATTCAGCTCGACAACTCCATCGCCATCGGTGACTGGCTGCAAGTCGACACCACCCAGGGCCGGGTGGTGGAGATCAACTGGCGTGCTACCACCATCGAGACCCGCAACTGGGAGACAGTCGTCATCCCCAACAGCCACCTGCTTAAACAGCGCTTCACCGTGCTCGGGCGCCGCCGTGGCGAACCCTTGCAGTGGCGGCGCTGGGTCTGGTTCGATCTGACCCTGGATACCCTGCCGACCCAGATCATCGCGCTGATCGAGAAATCCCTGCGGGAGACCAAGCTCCCCTGCGTCGCCAAGCATCCGCAACCGGACTGCCTGCTGATGAACGTCGAAGGAGGGATTGCCCGCTATGCGGTGCGCTACTGGCTCACTGACCTGGCTCGCGACGATCCGACCGACTCCATGGTGCGCAGCCTGATCGATGCCGCCCTGCGCCGCAACGATCGCCGCCTCACCCCGCCGATCTTCAACGTCTTTATGGCCAAGGAGAAGCAGCATCTGGATGCCCGCCACAAGCGCCACACCGCCGAACGAACCGATACCCTTCGCAAGCTGCCGCTGTTTGCCATGTTGCAGGAGAACGAGCTGCTTCAGCTGGCCGATCAGGTGAAGTTCGCCCCCTTCGTCAGCGGCGACATCATGCTGGAGCAGGGGGATGTCTCCAGCTGGCTGTTCGTGCTGGTCAAAGGGGAGGCCGAGATGGTGGTCAATGTCGAGGGACGAGAGCTGAAGCTTGGTACGCTCAACGCGGGAGACTTTTTTGGCGAACTGAGCCTGCTCACCGGCGAGCCCAGCTCCTTCACGGTGCGGGCGGTGGCCACCGTCGAAACCTATCGCATCAATCAGGCAATGTTTCAGGAGTTGGTGATGCAGCGCGAGGCGCTGGTCGAGCCCCTCTACCGGGTGCTGAGCGACCGCCAGCAGGAGCAGCGGGCGCTGCTGGAGCGGGAGGCGGAAGCCATGAAACAGCCACCACAACAGCTTGATCTGCTTGATAAACTGATGAAGCTGTTCGGTGGAAGATGACGTAGCATGGCACGATATTGAGGACGTGAAGAGAGAACCGCAGCCATGTTACTGACCACCCTGGCCCTTGCCGCCAGCCTGCAATTTGATTGTCCCGCCACCATAGAGACTCGCCAACAGCTGCTGACCCCGCAGCAGGGCTGGCAGGCGTTCACCCGCAATGACGATGGCAAACCGGACGAAACCCTCAGCCACCGGCTCGATAATCTGGCCCTGTTCGACGGAGATCCTGCCGAGCTGGCCCAGCTCAAACCGGATAATGGCGACAGCGACGAGATCCACTACTGGAGCCAGCTCGATAGCAGCCTGCGCCCGCTCTATCTGGTCTGCCGCTATCAGAACAGCGCCATCACCCTGCAGCAGGCGCTGCCCATCGGCATCAGCTACTGCCGTGTCAACCAGCGCGACCGCTACACCCTGCTCGGGCTGGTTTGTCGCAAATAGCCGGCGTAACCCCTTGCCATATATCGCTATTCGCTGACAGCCATTACCGCCTGAGCCTGGCCACCCGCCAGCGCCATCAGAGCAGCAGTTCGGCCAGCTCCTCCAATGCCGTCAGCTCCACGTCCGGCAACAGCTGCAGCTGTTGCCACGGTTGTTGCCGCTCGTTGAGCCAGGCGGCGCGAAAGCCGTGCAAGCGGGCACCCAGCACATCGGTCTCGGGATGATCCCCCACATGGAGGATCCGCTCAGCTGGCAGCTTGAGGGCACTGCGGGTCTGCTCAAACATATCCGGCGCCGGTTTCATTCTGGCGCCCGCCCCCGCCTTGCAGACCAGCGTGAAGTAGCGAGCCAGCCCTGCCTGCGCCAGATCCAGATTGCCGTTGGTGATCACCACCAGCGGGTAGCGTTCGGCCAGTCTGGCCAGCAGCTGATGAGTGGACTCGCTCACCTCGATCTTCGAGCGCTCTGCCAGAAACGCAGCAAATACCTGCTCCGCCTCGCGACTGGCCTGCTGGTCGGCCATGCCCCCCGCCACCATAGCGGCGCGAATGGTCTGCTGGCGCGCCAGACTGACATCGTGGCGCAGCTCGGGCCTGGCCAGCAACACGGCGCGTTTTAACTCCAGCCAGCGCGGCTTGTCGAGCATTGCAGTGGCCAGATATTCGCTGCGCAGATGGTTCAGCATCCACTGCTCGGCGCGCACGATGGCGGGGCCGTTGTCATAGAGGGTGTCATCGAGGTCAAACGAGATAGCAGCAACCGGCTGCCAGCGGCGATAGAAGTGCATGGACTCTCCTCTGCAACGGGGCTCAGGGCCCGTTATTCATCGTCCTGCGCATCTGGGTCACGCTTGGCCCTAGGGTGGGCGCTGTCGTAAACCTTGGCCAGATGCTGGAAGTCGAGGTGGGTATAGATCTGGGTGGTAGAGAGGTCGGCATGTCCCAGCAGCTCCTGCACCGCCCGCAGATCGCCGGAGGACTCCAGCATATGCGTGGCGAAGCTGTGGCGCAGCTTGTGGGGATGGACGTGGGCGTTGAGCGCCTGCTTGTTGCCCCAGCCATCAAGGCGGGCCTGCACCGAACGGGCCGACAGCCGCTGCTTGCGGCTGGAGACAAACAGCGCCTCGCTCTCATCCCCGGCCAGCAGCGGGCGCACCTTGAGCCACTTCTGCAGCCACTCGACCGCCATCCGGCCGATGGGCAGCACCCGCTCCCGCGAGCCCTTGCCGGTCACCTTGAGCTGGCGGTCATCGAGCTTCAGATCCACCAGATTGATCCCCACCAGCTCGGCCAGACGCAGCCCTGAGGAGTACATCAACTCCATGATGGCGCGATCCCGCACCGCCAGCGGATCCTGCTCGTCGGTGATGTTGAGCAGCTGGTGCATCTCGTCCACATCGAGGTTTTTCGGCAGCGGCCGCCCCTGTTTGGGGGTGACGATGCCACGGGCCGGATTGGCGGTCAGCCGCCCCTGCCGCACCTGCCAGTCGCAAAAGCTGCGCAGGGCCGAGACCTTGGTGGAAAGGGAACGAGGAGCAAGGCCCCCCTTGTGCATCCGGGTCACCAGAGTGCGCACCTGACTCGCCTCAAGCCGACCCCAGTCAGTGAGCCCCAGGGCCACCAGCTCGGCGGTCATCGCCTCCAGATGGGCTTGATAGTTATTGCGGGTATGAGGGCTGAGCTGACGCTCGACCCTCAGGTATTCGATAAAGGCCGCCAGCTCGTCCGCCAGTACCGCAGGCAGTGGCGGTGCGACGATGGGAGCTTTGGCTGTCGCCCTGGCCGGTGTTCTAGCCATGAGTCAATTCGGGCAGACGCAGTTGCAGCAGGCGCCCCAGTTGGCCCAGCAGCAGGGTGTCGCTGTGGGGAGTAAAGTGGCCGGGATCCGAGCTGGCGAAGGCCAGCACACCGAGATCGCCGAGCCGCATCAGGGCCACCGAGTTGACCAGCACATCGTGGCCAAACAGTGCCTGCTTCTCGCTCTGGCTCAGGCGGCCAAAGTAGTAATCCTGCCCCGGCAGACGCTGACCCAGCAGGGATTCGAGCTGCTTGCCCTGTGCCAGAAAACGCTGTTCGGGCCCGCTCAGGGCAAACTTCTTGGGATTGAGCCAGAGTCGCAGCCCGGTCAGGCGCAGTCGCTGGACAAAGGCCTTGCCCATCACGGCACTCACCTCGAACAGGGTCTGGCAGCCGTATAGCTCGCCGTAGAGATCGGCATAGACCCGGAAGATGCGCTCGTTCTCGCTGGCGATCCCCATCAATTCGGTGATCTCCTGCTCCAGCTGTTCGATCCGCTCGCGCTGCCGCTCCAGCTGGCGCTCGACCAGCGAGACCGACCCTTTGCGTTCATGGGGAATGCGGATCCTGTCCAGCACGGCGGCATGGCGTTGGAAAAACTCGGGATAACGGGCCAGGTACTCCAGCACAGTGGCTTCATCCACCGATTGCTCCTGCCGTTTGAGTTCGCTCATAAATTGGTTGATCCATCAGAGAAATGGGGCTCGCTGCCCCGACATCATGGGCAAAGGGGGCCAACGCCCCCCGTACCTGAACCTTTATCGGCTAAACCTCTATCTGGCCGTCAAACACATGTTCGGCGGGACCTGTCATATAGACCGGCTGGCCCGGCCCCTTCCAGGCGATGGTCAGCTTGCCGCCCGGCAGGCTGACAGTGACCCGCTCCTTGAGCTTGCCCTGACTGATGCCAATTACTGCCGCCGCACAGGCACCGGTGCCGCAGGCCAGGGTCTCGCCACAGCCCCGCTCGAATACACGCAGTTTGATCTCGGTGGCGTTGACCATCTCCATGAAACCGACATTGACCCGCTCGGGAAAACGCTCGTGGCGCTCCATGATGGCACCGAGCGTCTCGACCGGCGCATCGGCGACCGAAGGCACCTCGATGACGCAGTGGGGATTGCCCATGGAGACCACGCCACACATCACGGTATGCTCCTGCGCCCGCAACAGATAGGTTTTCTCTGCCTTCTGGGCCCGGAACGGGATCTTGCCCGGCTCAAACTGGGGAACACCCATGTTGACCGTGACCTGATTCTCCCCCTCCAGTTGCAACACGATGCGACCCCGGGCGGTACTGACCGCGATGCGATCCCGGTTTATCAGCCCCTTGAGACGCACGAAACGGGCAAAACAGCGGGCACCGTTGCCACACTGCTCCACCTCGCTGCCATCGGCATTGAAAATGCGATAGTGAAAGTCGAGTTCAGGGTCATAGGGCGGCTCCACCAGCAGCAGCTGGTCAAAGCCGATCCCGAAGTGGCGATCTGCCAGCTTCTTGATGACGTCATTGCTGAAAAATACCTTCTGGGTGACGCCATCCACCACCATGAAGTCGTTGCCCAAGCCATGCATCTTGGAAAAATCTATCAACATCGTGCATTCCTGTGCTGTTAGGGCTGTAAAAACTCACCGTCAACCGTTATGAAATCATTGTCCCAGACTGCGCCATCAGGGCAGCAGGTGCTCACCGCGCCAGAGATCGGCCAACTGCTCACGCTCGCGGATCAGGTGTGCTTCGGCACCATCCACCAGCACTTCAGCTGCGCGCGGACGGGTGTTGTAGTTGGATGACATGGTAAAGCCGTAGGCACCGGCCGAGCGCACTGCCAGCAGGGAACCCTCGGCAATGGCCAGAGTGCGTTCCTTGCCGAGGAAGTCGCCGGTCTCGCACACCGGGCCCACCACGTCATAGATCGCGGGAGCATGGCCGGCACAGCTATCCACCTCGATGATGTTCATCCAGGCGCCGTAGAGCGAAGGGCGCAGCATGTCGTTCATGCCAGCATCGATCAGCGCGAAGTTACGGGTCTCGCCCGGCTTCAGGTACTCGACCCGGGTCAGCAGCACGCCGGCATTGGCGACGATGGCTCGGCCCGGCTCGAACAGCAGGGTCAGATCCCGGCCCGCCAGCTTCTGCTTCAGCGCTTCGGCATACTCGGTCGGATGGGGTGGCTGCTCGGAACCATAGTTGACCCCAAGGCCGCCCCCCACGTCCAGATGGTGGATATGAATGCCTTCTGCAGCCAGACCGTCGATCAGCCGCAGCAGCTTGTCAGCCGCTTCCATAAAGGGATTCAATTCAGTGAGTTGCGAGCCGATATGGCAATCCACCCCGACGATCTCGATGTTCGCCATCGCGGCCGCCTTGCGATAGATGGCTGGCGCCAGCTCAATGGGAATGCCGAACTTGTTTTGCTTGAGGCCAGTGGAGATATAGGGGTGAGTACCGGCATCGATATCCGGATTGACCCGCACCGAGACGCGAGCCTTCTTGCCCATGCTGCCCGCCACCCGATTGAGGCGCTCCAGCTCGGCTTCCGACTCCAGATTGAAACAGAGGATCTCTTTATCCAGCGCGAGGCGCATCTCGGCCTCGCTCTTTGCTACACCGGAGAAGACCACCTTGGCCGGATCACCGCCCGCCGCCAGCACCCGCGACAGCTCGCCACCGGAGACGATGTCAAACCCCGAGCCCAGTCGGGCCAGCAGGTTGAGCAGCGCCAGGTTCGAGTTGGCCTTCACCGCATAGCAGATCAGATGGGGAATATCGCCAGCGGCCTTGTCGAAGGCGTGCCAGTGGCGCTCGAGGGTCGCACGGGAGTAGACGTAAAGCGGGGTACCGTACTGCTCGGCAAGCTGTTGCAGCGAGGTTTGCTCGGCCTGAAGCTGGCCGTCGGCGTCGTAGTTAAAGTGATCCAAGGGGGCGGTTCCTTCCTAGAATGGGTGCGGCATTAGTGCGGCGCGGCCTCGGTGGTAGCCTCAGTGGTCGCAGGCGGTGCTGCTTGCGGTGTACTCTGGCTCTGTGGCTGCTCGGGGGGCGGCATATAGAGCGGCCCCTTCAGACCGCACGCGGCCAACCCGAGGGACAGAAGAGTGGCAAGCAGACACTTGGTGAACTGAGTGATCATAATGGTTCGCTGCGAAAAAATTTTTGGCCCTCTATAATCGCACTCACATTGTTAAAAGCAACAGGATAAACCGATGAAGGATCACGAGTATCACGCCCTGACAGACGCCTTTTTCCAATATGTGGAAGACACGCTCGACGAGGGCTATCCGGATATCGACTGCGAACGCAACGGCGGCGTATTGACCCTCTCTTTTGAGAACAAGACCAAGGTCATCATCAACAAGCAGGAGCCGCTGCACCAGATTTGGGTCGCCACCCGCGAGAACGGCTTCCACTTCGAACTGCAGGGTGACACCTGGATCGACAACCGCTTCGGCCACGAGCTCAAGGCGCTGCTGAGCCAATCCTGCACCGCCCAGGCGGGCGAAGAGGTGGTGTTCCCATGATTGACCTGCACCCGCAGGGCGCCCGTCATGCGGTGATCTGGCTACACGGGCTGGGTGATTCCGGCGCCGGTCTCTCCCCGCTGGTGGACGCGCTGGATCTGCCCACCGAGCTACCGGTGCGTCACCTGCTGCCGGATGCCCCCGAGCGCCCCATCACCATCAACATGGGCTACAAGATGCGCGGCTGGTACGACATCAAGAGCTTCGAGGATCCCGCCGAGCGGGCCGTGGAGTCCCATGTCCGTGAATCGGCCGACCAGATTGCCGCCCTGCTCGATCAGCTGGTGGCCGACGGGTTTGCCCCCGAGCATATCGTGCTAGCAGGTTTCTCTCAGGGCGGGGTGATTGCATCCTTCACCGCGCTGCGCTATCAGACAACGCTGGCGGGCCTGCTCTGCATGTCCACCTATCTCGCAGCCCCAGACAAGCTGCTCGGCGAGATGAGCGAGGCTGCTCGCACCCTGCCCATCTGCTACATGCACGGCATCTACGACGATGTGGTGAGCCTGTCGCTCGGTTGGGATGCCAAGAACCGGCTGGAAAGCGCCGGACTCGCCCCCGAGTGGCACGAGTATCCGATGCGTCACGAGATCTGCCGTCCGCAGCTCGGCGACATTCGCAGCTGGCTGCTGGCCCGCCTCGGCGCGTGAGCCCTTCCGGCAAAGCAAACGGCCTGCATCTGCAGGCCGTTTTTTATGGCGATACCAACTGACGGGTCAGCCCACTTCTCGAGCGGGCGGCACCTGTTCGCGCAGAGTGCCCTGACTGCGATAGGGGATCACATCCAGTTCGCCATTCACTTGTACTATCTCGTAGTACTGGGGCAGGTTGAAGTTGATGAACTGCCCATCATCGCTGAACCGCTCGTGATTGGAGGTGTAGAAGCGGTTGACCCCCGCCACCAGCTCATCCTTGTTGCCGGCAAAGTGCTGGTAGATCTCCACCCGGTTCGCCTCATCGAGGATATAGATGTTGGTGCCCGCATCCCGGGTATCGAAGAAGAACTGCACCAACCCTTCGCTGGCGTAGGCATCGACGATGCTCGGCAGATGCTGGCTGTGGGTCTTGTCGAGCCGCAGCGGCAGGTGATCCAGCTTGTTGTGGGAGATGTGACGGTAAAAATCGATGGCGTTTTCCAGCTTCTTCACCGACACCCCGCGCCGCTCGAAGAAGATGCCGTACTTCTCGCGGCCAAGGGCCATGGTCTTGACCAACTGCTGCTTGTCGCGGGCAAGGCGCAGATCGATACACTCCGCCACCAGCGTCTGGAAACGGGAGCGCACCAGAGAACGGAAGTGCTGGCTGTAGCAGAACACCTCGATCATCTCGGGGGCGGCGGCATCCTGATGCATCTTGCCGAGGATGGTGGTGAGGGCATCGACCACAGCTTCATCCCCCTGGAAGTGCAGGGTACGGATCTCGCTCCAGGAGTTGCGATAGACCAGATCCACCGAGCCCACCAGACACTCCTGATTGCGACCAAACGAGAAGACATCCACGGTATTGGCGTCAAATTCGATCACCTGACCGACCCAGTGACTGGTCGGGTCCATCTCCAGATTGAGGAAGATGGAGAGCTGACGGATCTCGCACGGCCGGCTGAGGGCCAGGTTGGTGGCCAGTGGGTACTTCTCGGGGAAGCAGCCGGAGAGATCGCGGCAGAACTGGTGCAGATTGTCGATGTGCAGATCCGAACCCTGATTGAACAGGTGCACCCGCGACTGGGGCGTCAACAGATCGTTGAAGTAGGCCCAGGAGACCAGCTTGCTGATGTAGCCGTTGAACTCCAGCGGCGCACGGCCAATGATGTCCACCGGCTCCAGCGAGTGTTTGTAGAGATACCAGCCGGCGCGGTTGAGGCGACCGTGGGGCACCTGCACGAAGCTGAGGTCCGGCTCGCTGAGATCAGGCGCGATCTTGAGGTTGATACGCTGCACCTTGCCCGGCAGGCTCTCGAACGCGGCGTAGAGCTTGCGCGACAAAATGCCGATATCTTCCGGGTTGATCGACTCGCTGATGTTGTTGCGGCGGGCGAACTGGATCAGATTGCGGTAGCTCTGCATCAGGGCTTCCAGCAGCTCGGCGTGAGCGATCTTCACCTCTTCGATCTTCCATTCGTGGCGATGATCGAGTTGATAGAGTTTGTCCTGACTCCAGCCCCAGTAGGAGACCAGCTGGCTCATCTGCTCGCGGCGCCACTCGGGGGAGTGATCATCCTTGGGATGGCTGAGACCGTCGCACACCTTGAGGTAGAAACAGCGGCGCACCAGATCGAGCCGCGCCATGTCGCCGATGGACTTGAGGTAGTTGGTCACCTTGTCCAGCATCAGACAGTAGTTGTCGAGCCGGTAGTGCATCCCCTCGTTGTGCTGGAACCAATCGCGACCAATCATCGACAGCAGGCGGGTATTGGGATACTCGTGGGAGTAGGCTTCCATCAGCACCGACTTGAGCACCGCCTTGTAGGGAGAGTCGATCCCCTTGTAGAGCTGCCACAGGGCGGAGCCGAAATACTCTTCGGCCGGAATACGGTCAAAACTGCCGAGATCGAGCCAGTCGTCCTGCTTGAGCTTGCCGCTCCCGAACAGCTCGTTCACATACGCATCGTAGTGATCATCACATTCGGTGGGCACCAGATACCAGATCAAGCGTTTGCCCGCGATACGCATGGCACTGCGGTAGAACTCGTCGAGCAGCAGCAGGTGCTGGGCACTGCCGCAGCTCTCCCCCTGCATCTGGGCATCGTTGGTCTGGCGGAACTTGTCTTCCGGGATCAGGAAGAAGTTGAGATCGACCCCGCGCTGTTCGGCCCACTTGGAGAGTTGCTGGCACTTCAGCTCCAGCAGATCGAGCCGCTCCTGCGACAAACCGGCCACGTGGCAGACCCAGATATCGAGATCGGAGTGACAGCACTGACCGATGGAGGAGGTGCTGCCCATGGAGTAGAGCCCCTGAATGGCTCGATCATGGGTTGCCAGACCGCTCTGACAGTTGGCATTGCGGCAGAGGTCATCGATAAAGGCTTGCTGCTCGGCGGTGGCGCTGAAGCTCCAGATGCCATGAGGGACATCACCGGAGACATAACCGGGCAGCAGGGGATGATTGAAGTGCAGCATGACAGGCAGCAGTTGGAATACCTGCTGCCCATAGCGACTCATGAGGCCTAACGCCCGTTGCGTCTTGAGACGGGTAATGTCGTCATAACGCGCAACCAGCGTATCGATGTGTTCCTGCAATGCCCTGCCTATCACCTAAGTGAAAATGACGCACCAAAAGGGGGATACGTCAAAAAAGTGTGATCATGTTAACAATGCAAACAGCGGTGGTAAACAAGCCTTCAGCTAAACACCAGATTATTTCTGGTATGACCACATCAAGTATCAGGGGAAATCATTAAATTCCAATACATTCAATGAATTAATCAACACCACTTGCTTAATGAAAATCATTTTCAGCATGCATTTTTGAGCTTGGCCCCGCTTTTGCCGGCTCCGCCATGAAAGCCCGGGCAAAGGGTGGTAATATCGATTTCCTTCTAAAAATGAAACAACTGATTGATATGGCAGCCCGAACCCTGAAAATTGCCACTCGCAAGAGCCCGCTGGCCCTGTGGCAGGCCAACTTTGTCAAAGACCGGCTCGAAGCCCTGCACCCGCAGTTGCAGGTCGAACTGGTGCCCATGAGCACTCAGGGTGACAAGATCCTCGATACCCCGCTGGCCAAGGTCGGTGGCAAGGGGTTGTTCGTCAAGGAGCTGGAGACCGCCATGCTGGAAGGACGGGCCGATATCGCCGTTCACTCCATGAAAGATGTGCCGGTGGAGTTCCCCGAGGGACTCGGTCTGCACACCATCTGCGAGCGGGAAGATCCCCGTGATGCCTTCGTTTCCAACCGTTTCAAGGCCATTGCCGAACTGCCGCAAGGGGCTGTGGTCGGCACCTCCAGCCTGCGCCGCCAGTGCCAGCTGCGCGCCGCCCGCCCGGATCTGGTGATCCGCGACCTGCGTGGCAACGTCAACACCCGCCTCGCCAAGCTGGATGCCGGTGAGTACGACGCCATCATCCTCGCCGCCGCCGGCCTGAAACGACTGGAGATGGCGCACCGCATCACCGCCTTTATCGAGCCGGAGCAGAGTCTGCCGGCCAACGGTCAGGGCGCCGTCGGTATAGAATGCCGCCTCGACGATGTTGAGCTGCACGCTCTGCTGGCGCCGCTGGAACACGCCGAGACCCGCGCCCGGGTGCTGACCGAGCGCGCCATGAATCGCGCCCTGCAAGGGGGATGTCAGGTGCCTATCGGTGCCTACGCACTGGTCGAAGGTGAGCAGATCTGGCTGCGCGGTCTGGTGGGTAGCCCGGATGGCACCCAGGTGATTCGTGACGAGATCCGCGGTCCGCTGGCCGATGGTGAGGCCCTCGGCGAGCAACTGGCCCAGCGCCTGCTGGCAGCCGGTGCCGACGAGATCTTGGCCGAGGTCTACCGCGCATGACCCCGCTGGTGGTGCGTCCGGCCGCCCAAGCCGCCGAGCTGGTGCAGTTGCTGCGCCAGCACGGTCATGCACCACTCTGCTGCCCGCTGCTGGAAACCGTAGCGGGCAGCGAACTCCCTCTCCTGCCCGACCTGTTGCGCAGTGCTGACGCGGTTATCGCCGTCAGCATCCATGCCGTTCATTTTGCACACGATTTTCTGTTGCAAACTGGTCAGACCTGGCCACATATTGAGTACTTTGCGGTGGGTCAGGCCAGCGCAGATGCGTTTGCAGCCATAGGCATCACGGCAAGTTGCCCGGATGACCCGCGCAGCGAAGGGCTGCTGGCCCTGCCCGCCCTGCAGCAGGTAGCAGGCAAACGGGTAGTGATCCTGCGCGGCAATGGCGGGCGGGATCTCATCGCCAGCACACTGGCCTCACGCGGTGCTCTGGTGCACTATTGTGCGGCCTATGAGCGCCACTACCCCGAGCTAGACGGGGACAGATTGACCCACCACTGGCAGGCAGCGGGGCTGGACAGCCTGCTCATTACCAGTGGTGAACTGCTGCAACGGCTGCTGGAGCTGGTTCCCACCAGCCAGCAGCCCTGGCTTTTTGACCGCCTGTTGGTGGTCCCCAGCCCGCGCGTGGCCGAGATGGCCAGCGCTGCGGGCTTTATCCATATCACGATTGCCCAAGGTGCATCCAACCAGGCCCTGACGGCCGCTCTGGAACTGAGGAAGATGGAATGACAGAACAACAAGAATCCCAGGTCAAACCCCAGCCGACCGCTGTGGTCAATGGCAGCAAGAGCCGCTCCGGTGCCGTACTGGGAGGGGTTGCCATCCTGCTGGCCCTTGGCCTGACCGGCGGTCTCTATCTGCACGGCCACAAGAACGCCGTTGCCCAGCAGGCTGAACTGGCCCAGCTCAAGCAACAGCTGGCGAGCGCCCTGAGCAAGATCGACCAGACCAGCAGCAAGGATGCCGAGCAGCTGGCCGCGCTGGATCAAACCCAGCAGCGGCTGCAGGGGGAGATGCAGGGTCTGCAGAACCGGGTACTGGACCTGAATGACAAGCGCCCCAACGACTGGATGCTGGCCGAATCCGAGTATCTGGTACGGATGGCGGGCCGCAAACTGTGGCTGGAGCATGACCTCGTCTCCGCCATCACCCTGCTCGGCAATGCCGACGAGCGGATCGCCGCCCTCAACGACCCCAGCCTGATGCCGATCCGCAAGGCGCTGGCCGAGGATATCGCCAAGCTCAAGGGGATGCCGCGCATCGACCGCGAGGGGCTGACCCTCAAGCTGGCCGCGCTCTCAGACCAGATCGAGCTGCTGCCCCTCTCCACCGTCAGCATGCCGGAAGCCAAGGCCGAGCCGGATCAGGCAGTTAGCACCAATCCCGACGAGTGGGAGAGCAACCTGAAGAAGAACTGGGTCAAGTTCACCGAGAACTTCGTCACCATCCGCCGCCGCGATGGTGCAGTAGAGGCGCTGCTCTCGCCGCAGCAGGAGATCTTCCTGCGTGAAAACCTCAAGACCAAGCTGTTGCAGGCCCAGCTCTCCGTCTATCGCGAGCAGCAGGCGCTCTACGAAGACAGCCTGGACAAGGCCCAGCGCTGGCTGACCCAGTATTTCGACACCGACAACAGCGCCACCCGCTACATGCAGGGCGAGATCGACAAGCTCAAGGGTGAGCAGATCCAGATCGACTATCCGGCCCAGTTCAAGACCCAGGCGATACTGGAGCAGGTGCTGACCGAACGCCTGCAACGCATTCTGGCCAGCAGCTGAGGAGGGCGCCATGATCCGTATAATCATTCTGGTTGCCGTGATGGTCGCAGGGCTGATCTTTGGCCCGCAAGCCTCCGGTAACAAGGGCTATGTGCTGATTGCCCTCGGCAATTACACCATCGAATCCTCCGTCACCAGCGCGGTGATCCTGGCCGTGCTGTTCTACGGTGCCCTGCTGATCGTCGAGTGGCTGCTGGGCCGGGTATTCGGCCTGCGCCGCAAGACCCTTGGCTGGTACGGCTCGCGCCGCCGCCGCAAGGCCAATCAACAGACCGTCGCTGCCACCCTGGCAATGGCCGAAGGGCACTACAGTCAGGCTGAAAAGCTGCTGATCAAAGGGGCCAGCAACAGCGACACCCCGCTGCTCAACTACCTGAGCGCCGCCAAGGCGGCGCAGGCCCGTGGTGACGACGCCCGCCGGGATCAATACCTGCAAAAAGCGCAGGAGGAGAACCCCAAGGCCGAGCTGGCGCTCACCCTGACCCAGACCCAGCTGCAGATCGAGCAGGGCCAGTACGATACTGCGCTGGCGATGCTGGAGTCGGTCTACGCCCTCAACCCGCGCCACCCCATGGTGCTGGATCAGCTGCGTCAGGTGCATCTGGCCCGTCAGGACTGGAGTGCCCTGTGCGACCTGATCCCGGCACTGCACAAGGTGGGCAAGCTGACCCCGAAACAGGAAGAAGATCTGCTGCAACAGGCTTGGTCTGGTCGTCTGCAACAGGCTGCCGGCAGCCTCGAGACCCTCAAGGCGGTATGGCAGGATCTGCCGCGCAAGCTGCGCCTTGAGCCAGAACTGCTGGCCTGCTACGGCGATCTGCTGCGCCAGCTGGGTGCCGACGGCGAGGCTGCCACCCTGTGGCAGGAGGCGCTGCGCAAACAGCCGATGCCCCAGTTGCTGGCTCGTCTGCCCAAGCTGAAACTCGACAGCTACCAGCCGCTGCTGGCGCTGCTGCAAAAACAGCAGGGGCAACCGGAGGTGGACACCGCACTGGCCCAGCTCTATCTGCTGGCAGGCCAACTGGACGATGCCCAGAAGCTGCTGGAGCAGGAGGTGGAGCGGGCGCCGAGCGCCGCCGCCTACCACGCCCTCGGCCAGCTGATGGACAAACGCCGCCTTACCAACAAGGCCAACGAGTACTATCGTCAGGCACTGGAGCTGGCGGGGATCTGATCCCCGGCAAACAGAAACGCGAGAGGCCGCATGATGCGGCCTCTTTTTTTATCTCTTCGCCCTGCCCTCGTCAGGTGGTGAGCCGTTCCAGCTCGCCGATCAGCCAGATAGCCTCGGCGCGATGGCTGCCGCACACATCCATCATGGGGCGAAAACCGCCGCACACCGCTGGCCGCTCCGGTTGACCGAAGATCTTGCAGCCAAGGGTACTATCGAGCTGGATACAGGGGACGCCAGCCGGTTTGCCATCTGGCATACCGGGAATGGCACTGCTGATACTGGGGGCGATGCAACAGGCAGCGCAGCCGCTACGACACTCCATAGACTCCACTCCTTTGGGACGGTCTGAGCCACCATAGCCGAAGCGGCGGCACAAACGTAGCTGGCACACAACAAAAAGCCCGACCGCACGGGCGATCGGGCTTCAGACAACACAGCCGGTTCAGCGAGCCATCATCACAGGATGATATCGCGTACCACGCTGTCTTTGCGCTCCAGGTAATGGATCGACTTGATACGACGAATGGTGCGGGATTTACCACGGATCAACAGAGTCTCGGTGGTCGCCATCACGCCATCGCTGGTGATGCCATCCAGCAGATCACCCTTGGTGATGCCGGTGGCGGAGAAGATGACGTTATCATTCTTCGCCATGTCTTCCAGCTTGAGCACCTTGTTGACATCGATGCCGAGCGCTTCGCAGCGGGCAATTTCCTGCTCGCCCAGCGCACGCACTTCCGGGCTGTCGCCCTTGACGCGGTGACGCGGCACCAAACGGGCCTGCATGTCACCATCCAGCGCGCGGATCACCGCCGCGGAGATCACCCCTTCCGGTGCGCCGCCGATGCCATACAGCATGTCGACTTCGCTGTCCGGCAGACAGGTGAGGATGGAGGCGGCAACGTCACCATCAGGAATGGCGAACACCCGCACGCCCAGACCCTGCATCTCCTTGATTGCCTTGTCATGACGCGGCTTGGCCAGGGTAATGACGGTCAGACGGGAGAGCGGCTTGCCCAGCGCCTTGGCCACGGACTTCAGGTTCAGCTCGAGAGCCTGATCCAGGTCGATGGCGCCTTTGGCCTTGGGGCCGACGATCAGCTTTTCCATGTACATATCAGGCGCTTTCAGGAAAGAACCCTTGTCGCCCACCGCCAGCACGGCCAGCGCGTTGGCCTGACCCATGGCAGTCATGCGGGTACCCTCGATGGGATCGACCGCGATATCCACCGCGTCGCCGTGTCCGGTACCGACCTTCTCGCCGATATAGAGCATCGGCGCTTCATCAATTTCACCTTCGCCGATCACAATCTCACCATCGATCTCGATCTGGTTGAGAATGTGGCGCATGGCCGCTACGGCCGCCCCATCAGCGATATTCTTGTCACCACGTCCGAGCCACTTGTAGCCAGCCAGTGCAGCCGCTTCCGTCACTCGGGAAAACTCGATTGCCAGTTCACGTCTCATCGCATATCCAACCTATGGAGCTCGAAAACGGGCGGCATTCTACCACAAGGGCAAACCTTTGCGCACAAAAGTAGCCGCTGCGAGCAAGAATGTAGCCAATTCATCCAATTGCAACCCAATTGCCATCGACTCTTCATCCAACTGTCACCCCGCTGTCATCCCCGCTGCCTAGCATGACCCCGTTTTCAAAACAAAAGCTTGCAACACCACAAGGGATTAAGATGAAAAAGCTGACTGTAGTGGCACTGGCTCTCACCGCAGCCTTCCAGGCTCAAGCCGTTGAAGTGTACAAAAATGACACCTCCATGCTGGATCTCTATGGCCGTATCTACGCTGGCCAATTCTTCGGCGACAAAAAAGAAAACGTCGATACTGCCAATCCGAATGGCACCAAGGATTACAGCGCCAAGCAAGGGGCCAACCAGTTTGTCCGTTTCGGTGCCAAAGCCGAGACCCAGATCCAGAGCGGCCTGAAAGCATTGGCCCAGTACGAAGTACAGATGTACATCAACGACAGCGAAAAGACCTTGGGTAAAGATGGAAGCACAGACAACCTGCGCACCCGTCTGGCCTTTGCCGGTGTCGGCGCTGACTGGGGTACCGTGACTTTCGGTCGCCAGAAAGGGGCCCCGGGCTTCCTGGCCGACTGGACTGATGTATCCCTCTCCGACGGCTACGGCAACGAAGCGCTGGGCGCCAAGACTGACACCTTCGCCACCAACCGCGCTGGTTCCGTGTTGAAGTATTCCGGCCTGTTCAATGGCTTCCAGTTTGATGCCAGCTACAAATTTGATGGCGGCCAAGAAGAAGACAAGAGCAGCAACAAGACCTCCGCAGCTGACCCAGCCTATGGTGCAGCCGTGGCTTACACCTTCCCGTTCAATCTGTCTTTGGGCACCGCCTACAACGTTGGCCAACGTCAGGAAAAGAATACCGAAGACGCCAAACTGTGGCTGATCTCTGCCAAGTTCGACAACAAGGCGGCCTATGCGGCTCTGAGCTATGCCGATGGATCTGACTTTGTCCAAAGTGGCACCGACCATACCGGCTGGGAAGCCGCGCTGGGCTACAACTTCGAAAACGGCTTCGGTCTGATGGCCCTGTGGAACAAACAGGAGCAGGAAGTCACTGGCGGCAAGAAAACCGATGCCATTGACTACTACACACTGGGTGCCCAGTACAAATTCAACAAGAACCTGCGGGTGATTGGCGAGTACCGCATCAACAATCTGGACAGCGTTGCCGGCAAAGCGACTGCCAACAAGGATGACTTCCAGCTGGCTGCCCGCTACGACTTCTAATCGAGGTTTTGCGGATCCCCAAAGCGCGATGGCTTGCCATCGCGCTTTTTGCTGGGCGTCGCTCACGACCGGAGAAAGTGGCCTAGGCTCAACAGTAGATGTATCGCCGGAGAGATGATCATGGTCAGGCTGCCTTTCGTCCTGCTGTTGCTGCTGGCTCTTCCCGCTCACGCCCTCTCTATCGCCATGGTGCTGTGGCGCGGTGAAACCGCAGCCGAAGCGGGCTTTCGGGCAGAGCTGACCCGCCTTGGCTATCAGGCCACCATCACCACCTATAACGCCGATCAGGATCGTACGGCGCTGGCAACCATGCTGCGCCAGCAGATGCTGCCGAAACTGGCCGAATACGACTACATCTACACTTTTGGCACCACCGCCACCACCATGACCAAGAGTCTGGTGGCCAACCGCAAGCCACTGATCTTCAACGTGGTATCCGATCCGGTCGGGGCAGACATCCTCTCGGAAGACAAAGCCCAGAACAGCATGGTGGCCGGGGTGAGCAACATGGTGCCGATGGCACTGCAACTGGCCAACGCCAGCGAGCATCTGGCCACCGGAAAACGGCTGCTGCTACCCTTCAACCCCCGTGAGCAGAACACCCTGCTGGTGGCCGATATGCTGCTCAATGAAGCGAAACGCTACCAGTGGCAGATGGTCACCTGGCGAATGGCCCCAGACCCACGGCGGCTGGACAACGAACTGAAGCGGCTGCAACAGGATGCCAAAAACGACATCGTCTTTCTGGCCGCAGACAGCTATCTGCTCTCCATCGCCCCCCGCCTGCTGAATGCGCTCAACGCAGCTGCCATCCCTACCATCTGCAGTGCCGAGCTGTTCGTCGAGCACGGCTGCAGCGTTGGCACCATCAGCAGCTACGAGGCACTGGGCAAGATGGCCGCCGGGATCATCCATCGCCACCAGCAGGGAACCGGGCTGCAAGATATTCCGCTGCAGACCGACCCCCATCCCAAACTGGTGTTGGGGCAACTGGGTAACGCCACCACGCAGGAGGCGAGCCCCGAAAAGCCGAAGCCTTGATAAAGATCTCGGCCAATCAGGCTCCGGGCGGATATGCTGTTGACCCCCATCGCCCGAGAGCCCTTTCCCATGAGCACCACCGTCTTTTTTGCCGTTCTGCTGGCAGCCCTGCTTCACGCCAGCTGGAATGCGCTGGTCAAAATTGGCGAAGAGCGGCTGGTGGGCGTGTCACTGGTGGCGATCTTCTCAGGGCTTATCGCCGCCGTGGCGCTGCTGCCCATGGGGCTTCCCTCTGCTGCCGAGCTGCCTTGGCTCGGCCTCTCAGTCCTGCTCCATATCGGTTACTGCATGTTTCTCAGCCATGCCTACAATCAGGGCGATTTTGGCCAGATCTATCCGCTGGCCCGTGGCAGTGCCCCGCTGCTCGCCATGGTGTTAAGTGCCCTGCTGCTGGGGGACTACCCCGGTTACGGCGGCATCATCGGCGCCTGCGTGCTGATCATGGGGGTCTTGCTGATGGCCTGGCGAGGTGGGCAGCAGCGCCTTGACAGCAAAGCGGTTCGGGCGGCACTGATCACGGCCATGTTCACGGCGACCTATACCCTCTCGGATGGGGCCGGCGCCCGCGCAGGGGGTGAACCGGTACGCTACACCCTCTGGCTCTTTGCCTGCACCGGGTTGGCGATGCTGCTGGTGCTGATCGTCCACCAGAGGCGTAACGCCTGGCGCCAGATCCGTCGCCATGCGATGGCGGGAATAGCAGGAGGTGCTATGTCACTGCTCGCCTACGGGATTGTTATCTGGGGCATGACCCAAGCCCCCATTGGCGTGGTCGCGGCTCTGCGCGAAAGCAGTGTGCTGTTTGCCATGCTGCTCTCGGTCTGGCTGCTGAAAGAGCCGCTCGGGCGCATGCGGCTGACGGCGGCGGCCATTATTACCGGCGGCGTGCTGCTGACCCGGCTGGGAGGATAAGCGCTGTCGCCATTGAGGCGCATTTATCAGGCAAGATGGCGTAATTCACTCCGCCAAATATGCCGAATACCAATAATGGAAATAAGTGTCAGCCCGGGCGTAAATGTTTACATCCGCAACGTATCAATTAACTGGCAGGTCTGTTTATTTCAACCACAGCGTCATTCGGGAAACTTACCTGCCCTGCAACATTAATGATAAAATCGTTCACAGTTAATTTTCAGCAACGCTGACCAATATCGTGCATGGCACAGACCATGCGACTCCGCCCATACATTAATTGACCGCCTGACGGGTAAGCCAGCCCGGTCAGAGATGACCCGATCGCGCCCGCCACAGCAGGATGGCATGGCGCTACCGCGTTATTAATGGGTCCGGTTTCGTCTGTTTAATTTTTGATTATTTTAAATCCAGCACCATCAGGGAGTTTTTAATATGTCGGCAAAAAAGCTGAAGTTGGGTGCCTTTATATTGATGATATTAACATCGGTATTTGGCGTCACTAATATCGGGATCGGTTTTTACCGAATGGGATATGCCGCCATTCCGATGTTCGTGATCGGCGGTCTGTTTTTCTTCATCCCGTTCATTTTGATGATGATTGAGTTTGGTACCGGCTTTCGCAAAGAGGCGGGCGGTATCTTTACCTGGATGCGCCACTCGGTCTCGACCCGATTCGCCTTTATCGGTCTGACCATGTGGTTCGCCTCCTACGTCATCTGGATGTTTGGCAAGGCGCTCTCCATGTGGGTGCCCCTCTCCTTCATGCTGTTTGGCCGCGACATCACCGTCATCCCGGTCACCCTGGGCACCGGCATCGACTTCGGCCCCTTTATTCTGGGAGTTGTCGCCATCGCGCTGGTTGCCACCGTCACCAAGCTCATCACCCTGGGTAGCGCCCGCTTCGCCAAAGTGGCGGCCATCGGCGGTCTCTCCGTGGTGGCACTCAACGTGTTGCTGCTGGTCGGCGGCGTCTTCACCTTCGCGGTGAGCGGCATGACTCTGCAGGAGCCCTTCACCCAGGCATCGCTGACGGCTTCTCCCAATGCCGCTTTCAACGACATCATCCCCTTCCTCGGCTTTATGGTGTTCGCCATCTTCGCCTACGGCGGGGTCGAGGCGATGGCCGGGGTGGCTGACGAGCTGGAAGATCCCGAGCGCGACCTCAAGCGCGGCATCTTCCTCTCCGGCGCCTTCATCGTGCTCTGCTACATCATCGGCTTTCTGGCGGTCGGCTCCATCATGCGCTGGAGCGACTTCCCGGCCGAGGGGATCACCTCTCTCTCCGCCCTCTTCATCATCATGCTGGAGCTGGGGCGCCATCTCGGTGGCGAGTGGCTGGGACAGGTGTTCATGCGCTTTGCTGGCCTTGGCATGTTCCTGAGCTATCTGGGTGCCTTTATCGCCCTCTCCTACGCGCCACTGCGCCAGTTCATCACCGGCACCCCGAGTTACTTCTGGCCGGAGCGTTTCCAACGCGAAAACGAGAATGGCGTGCGCATTGAAGCCCTCAAGGTGCAAGCCTGGGTGGTCTGTCTGTTCATTGCCGCCAAGTCCATCTTTACCCTGATCAACCCGGAAGGGGCCGCCACCCTCTATGAGCTGATCATCACCATGACCAACGTCGGCATGACCCTGCCCTACATGTTCCTCATCTACGCCTGGTATCGCTATCGCAACAACCCGGCGCTGGGCAAGGACCTGATCTTCTTCAAGAGCGCGGGCTCGGTACTGCTGGCCACCATCATCAGCCTGATCCTGGTCGCCTTCGGCAACGTCTTTACCGTGGTCGCCCCCTTTATCTCCGGCGATATCTCCACCGGCGTCTGGACCATCATTGGCCCGCTGCTGTTCGTGGTGATCGCCATGCGCTTCAAGATCAAGCAGGAAGATACCCACTAAACGGCAAGCAATGCTCCATGCCAATCGGGACCGTTCTGGTCCCGATTTTTTAGCGCCGGCTTCCGCTCGCCATCACGGCCAGCCCATAGTTTCAATGTAAAAAAAGACTCTATGGAGACCTGTTTTACGCTCTCCTCGCCGTCAGAGCGCGCTCAACGCCGTAAATTATCAATATCAAGGTGAGAATGATTGTGAAGCGCCAGTTCACGACATATAACTTAGCGAGATATCCCTGTATTTCGTCCGGTAGAGCTGATCATGATGATGCGTTCCCTTCTTCCCCTGTTGCTTGGCGCAGTAATGCTGCCGGCCACTATGGACAGTGCCCATGCCAACCCCTTTGCCGCCAGCAGCAAGAGCAGCGGCTTTCTCGAGCGACGGGATGTGCCCAACCTCAGCTCGGCTGCCTTCGTGGTGGCCAACCACAGAACCGGCGAGGTGATCTCCGAGCGCAACGGCAACCGGGTAATGCCCATCGCCTCACTCACCAAGCTGATGACGGCGCTGGTGGTGCTGGATGCCAACCTGCGCCTCAACGAAATGCTCACCGTGACCAATGCCGACATCGACCGCATCAAGGGAACCGGTTCACGACTGGCCATCGGCTCCAGGCTCAGCCGCGCCGAAATGCTCCATATCGCCCTGATGTCCTCTGAAAACCGCGCCGCCTCGGCGCTGGCCCGCCACTATCCCGGCGGCCAGCGTGCCTTTGTCGAGGCGATGAACGCCAAAGCCCGCATGCTGGGGATGTGGAATACCCGCTACGCCGACAGCACCGGGCTCAACCCGCGCAATGTCTCCACCGCGCAGGATCTCGCCAAACTCGCCGCCGCAGCGGCCTCCTATCCACTGATCCGCCAGTACTCCACCGACGAGCAGAGTTATGTGCGCACCAACAAGCGTCAGCTGCACTACCTCAACTCCAACCGGCTGATCCGCGAAGGGCAATGGGAGTTCACCCTCTCCAAGACCGGCTATATCCGCGAAGCGGGCCGCTGTCTGGTGCTGGGCACCAAGGTCAATCGTGAGCCGGTGATCATGGTGCTGCTCAATGCCGAGACCACCAACGATCGGGTCGCCGATGCCAAGCGGATCAAAACCTGGCTGGAGAGCTCGGGCAGAACCACCCTTGCAGCCAACCAGAGCAGCATGCTGACTCACCAGTAAGCTCGAGATCCCCAACCAAGCGAGGCACCTGCCTCGCTTTTTTTATCTGCATGAGCGCGCCCAAAAAATGGGATCCAGTTCCCGTTACAGGTAACACCTTCCGCCATCCCGTTACAAAACGTAACTACTCAACAGTGTGATTCACACTAATAGAATCAATTGGTTGTAAGTTTTCGGCAAGAATTTTAGCGTGCCATCACAACCCCTGTAACGACGAGCCACCATGCGTATTTCCAGTATCGAGTGCGGGCGGGTACTGGCCATTCTGGCCGTGATGACCATTCACGTATCCCCCTTCGCCAATCCGTTCAATCCCGCCCTGTGGGGAAGTGGATCCTGGCTCTGGCTGAGCGGCACCATCAACCAGTTATGCCGCTTTGCCGTGCCGCTGTTTTTCCTCTGTGCCGGTTACTTTCTGCAGCCGAGACTGAGCCGCGAAGCGCCACTGACCGTTGCCTGGCGCTACTGCCACCCCTTGCTGCTGCTCTGGCTGGTATGGAGTCTGGTCTACCTGCTGGTGCCGTTCAATCCGCTGGATGCCGTGCAGCAAGGCTATCTGGCCTCCCTGCGCGGGCAGTGGCAATTCCAGCTCGGCGACCCCCTCAATGGCTGGCTGGTGGGCGGCATGATCCACCTCTGGTTCCTGCCAGCCCTGGTGATGGCGGTGGCCCTGCTGGCACTCTGCTATCGGCTTGGCAGACCATCGCTCGCCCTCTGGCTGGGTCTTGGCCTTTACCTGCTGGCGCTGCTGGGGGGCTCCTATGCCAAGCCGCTGCTGGGCACCGAGTGGCCACTACTCACCCGTAACGGCCCCTTCTTCTCCCTGCTGTTTGTGGCGCTCGGGGCCCTGCTGCGCCAGCGTCAGTGGCAGCCCGATGCCCGCACCGGCTGGCAACTGCTGCTGGCGGGCGTGGCGCTCTATGGCTGTGAAGCCTGGGCGCTGCAGCACTTCGCCGCAGTGCCGCTCACCCGCCACGACTTCCTGCTTGGCTCCCTTCCCTGGGCTATCGGTCTGTTTGGACTACTGCTGGCCAACCCCGAGTGGGGCAAGGGCAGCTGGCTTGAGCGCCAGGCCCCCAAAGTGCTCGGGATCTACTGCCTGCACATGATGCTGGTGGTCTGGCTCTTCGTGTTCGGCCCGCAGGGCGCATCCATCCTGTGGGAGATTGCCAAAGTGCCGCTGCTGCTGGGATCGTCTCTGCTGGCCTATCGCCTGCTGGCGGCCCAACCCCTCACCCGCCGACTGCTGCGCACCCACTGAGTCCGATATCCGGCCCGTCCTATCGGGCCGGATGCCTCTTCACGTTTTGTCCCTTTCTCTTCCGCTACGCCCTTTTTCCCTCGCTTCGTTCGCGCGGTTTGCTGCAATGGCTCTGCTTTTCAGCCGAGCTCCCCCGACCGCACAACCCGCCTCCAATACCCCTATCCATTTTCACCTTGCCAGACAAATGAAAATCAATATCATTGGCATCCCGCTTTGGCGGGTCAGGCTAATTATAATTAAATCAATATGTTCGAGCCGTCAGGTCGACATCCAAAGAGTCAATATTGAATATGCAGCACCCTCACTTTCGCAGAACGCTGGTCTCGCTGGCACTGCTGGGCACCGGCTTCACAGCCCAGGCCGCCGATGAAACCATGACTGTGGTTGGCAAACGATCCCAGCATCAGGAAGTTGCCACCGCAACCCGTACCAATACGCCAGCCAAGCTGGTTCCCCAGACCATCGACAGCGTCAAGGTCAGCGAGCTGACCGCCTTCGGCCAACCCACATTGAGCGAAGCTCTGGTCGGCATTCCAGGTGTTGATGCAAGCGGTGATACCCGCTTCGACGGCGTCACAATCCGCGGCTTTAGCGCAGGCACGGATTTCTATCTCGACGGATTCCGCGACGACATGCAGTACACCCGGGATCTCGGCAATATCGAACGGGTAGAAGTGCTAAAGGGCCCGGCAGCAGTACTCTACGGACGTGGTAGCAGCGGCGGCATCATCAACCGCATCAGCAAAAAACCGCAGAAAGGGCAGGAGTCCAGCGTCACAGTACGCGTGGGCAGTTACGATTACCAACGCATGGCCGCAGACCTGAGCGCCGAGCCGAGCGAGGCGGTGCAACTACGACTCAACGTCGCTCAGGAAGACAACGACAGCTTCCGTAATGGCGTACACGGCAGACGTACTATGGTGGCACCAGCCATGAACTGGGATATCACTGATCGATTGAGCTGGCTGCTGCAATACGAACGCAATGAATCGCACCGCACGCCGGACCGCGGTATCCCCGGCCTTAACGGTCGTCCAGCAGATGTGCCACGTGACGCCGTCTATAGCGATTTACGGCGCGACTACATCAACGATCTGGCACAATCGGCACGTTCTCGCTTCACTTGGGATGTAAACGACGACTGGCAGGTGCGCCAGCAACTGAGCCTGATCGATCTCTCGAGCCAGTTCGACAATACCTACATCACCAAAATGGAAGGTGAGCAAATAACTCGAACTCGCTGGCAGCAAGATTTACAAACCCGTAATCTCGCCTCCAGTCTTGAGGTCGAAGGACACCTGCAGAGTGGCCCCATTGCCCACACCCTATTGGTCGGCACCGATCAGGGGTGGCAGGAACGTTATCCCAAACTATGGAAAAGTCCTGATCTTAAATCTTTCAACCTTTACAACCCTGAGGCCCTACCGACCTACGACGGCAAGATGTCCCTTTCCTCTGACAAGCAACATAAAATCCGCAGTATCGGGACTTATGTACAAGATCAGCTCTCAATGGGCGACTGGACACTGCTGCTAGGACTGCGTTATGACCAATTCGAGGTCAACAGTCGTGACAATAAAAACCCGGCTGAGGAGACAATCTCAAACCACAGCCTGAGCCCGCGCGCAGGATTGGTATGGAATCCGATAGAAGAACACTCTTTCTATCTCTCTTACAGCAAAAGCTTTATGCCCAATGGCGGTGGCGTGACAGGCCTTAACCAGATCGGTGATAAAAACAACACTCTAGACCCAGAGCTGACCCGTCAATATGAGACCGGCGTCAAGAGCGACTGGCTAGATGGCAAACTGGCAACCACCCTCTCCATCTACCGGCTGGAGATGTATAACAAGCGAACCAAAGATCCACTCGATCCCAGCAAGATACTCCTCACTGGCCTGCAACGTACCGACGGTATCGAACTCAGTACACGAGCTCAGCTGAACGACGAGGTTTATCTCCGCGGCGGCATAGCTCTGCAAGATGCAGAAATGGTGGAAGACTCCATCAATAAGGGCAATCGCCCAAGCAGCGTATCACGCCTAAATGGCGAACTGTTTGCCGGTTATCAGCAAGGAAAGCTCGGCTGGTTCGGCGAGAGCGGTGTTACCGCTGTGGGTGATCGCTTTGCTGACAATGCCAATACCACGTTGCTCCCCGGCTATGCACGCGTTGATGCCAGAGCGGGCTATCGCTGGCAACATTGGGAAGCGCAGTTCGGTATGGAGAACCTGTTTGACACTCACTACTACGTAAGTGCTACCGGCGCCTCTCAGATCATGCCCGGCTCCCCACGGCAGGTTAATTTGACTACGTCCTACCGTTTTTGATCCAGTGACAACCACCCCGACTGGCCAGCCCCTGCTGGCCAGTTTTTTTATGAAGCAACCACGATGAAACGCAGAAGAGTTCCCCTTCACAACAACAAATGGGTACGCCGCCTCCATGCCTGGGCCGGTTTTTTTACCCTTGCCCTGATGCTGATGTACGGCATCACCGGTCTCTGGCTGCAACACCGTGCTGTGTTGCCCATCCCCGGCCCCCACACCGACAAATCGAGTGAAGAGATAGTGCTCAAGGCGCCGCTCGCCAGCCCGGAGCAGCTGAAAATCCTGCTGCAACAGCGCTATCCCGATACTTTTGCCGACGGGCGAACCATGCTCACCCCGGCCCAGACCCTGCCCACCCCGAACGGCCCGCTCACCCTGCCCGCCAAGTGGGAGATGCGCGGCGTTACCCTCAGCCAGAGCGTGGCCGCCAGCTATGTTGAGGGTACCTTGCTGGTACGTACCGACCTGCAACTGGCCAACTTTGCCGCCAGCCTCAACCGGCTGCACCGCGGTATGGGCACCGGCCTCGGCTGGCAGCTGTTTGGCGATATCGCCGCCCTGGCCCTGCTGCTGCTCGCCCTCACCAGCCTGTTTATGTGGACCAAGCTGCACGGCACACCCAGAGCCATCATCGCGCTGACACTCGCTGGCAGCCTCGGCACCCTGCTGTTTGCCCTGCTGGGATAGCACGGCAACCATGTTCTGATGCAGCAAGGTTTGGAAAAAAAACCGCAATAGAAACAGGCCGCTGGCGGTGATGCCGTCAGCAGCCACATCAAGAAAAGGAAATAACGGAGAGCGGAAAAAGAGAAGGGATACCAAGAGGTAACGGGAAGTACTGCCAGCTCAACAGCAACGCTCCAACACGCAGGAACGCCAAAAAACAAAAGGCCATCATTACTGATGGCCTTTTGTCATAAATTTGATGGTGCCGGGATCTCTATCGAATCAAGCAGATAACTCATTGTTTTTGATGATTAAACAAATCAAGGCATTGTCTTTATACCCCCATAAGTACCCCCATCTCTCTCACTCTGGGTACCCTGTCGCGGATAACTTCAATTGCTCACTTCCGTCTGCCCATCGCCTGCTTTCCTCGTCATGCCCATTGCTTTTCGTTTTTGGCTGGATTGCGCAATTTGCGCAGTTCCCTAACCAGCTAAATCCACCGCAATCCCTTGTGCTGCTTAGGCTGCCAGCTAATTAGCAACAGTTTTGCGCAGCCCGCAGTTGTTATTCGTTTTTGGATGAATTGCGCAATTTGCGCAGAATGAAGATCAGCAAGATGCCATCCAGATGAGAGGGGGCCCTTGGTCGGCTGGGTTTGTAGCTGGTTCAGCTACGTTGTAGCCATTGTGGTTCCCCGGTTGGATGAGGGTAGAGCTTAGAAGCGGGAATGCCCGTTTTCATCTGGCTCGTATGCCGGTTTAACTGCGGAGTTTGCGGCCAGTAGTGGCGAGGGGTGTGGCGGTTTACTGCCGATTTGGGCGCGGAGTTACTGTCATGGTTACCCGGACACTGTCCGGGAAACCGTGACTCGGTGGCTACCTGGTTAATCGGCTTGAATCTCAGCCAATTGGTGCGCTCTAACCAGGAAGATTTGCGGCCAGTGGTCGCGCGGGAAATCCAATGTTGGAGTTGTCGAAGCTGTGAATGGGGTGAAACCTTCCCCAATTCGGGGAGGCTGGATGCTCACAACCTGAGTATTCTGCCCTTGGTCAGGATCTCCGTGCGCTCGTCCTGTTCCCGATAGGGATCTTCCCATGGCTTCACGTAGATGACTTGATACGCATCCCCCACCTCCTCCTTAAGCAGCCTGGCCAGATACAGGCCGCGCTCATGGAAGGCAGGCCAGTCCCAGCCGTTGGGATCAACGCAATCCCCTTCAAACCTTGTGCGGTCAAAGGCTATGGCCCAGTAGGAGAACTGCCGCCACAGCTCCTCAGACATGAGGCAACTCTCGTGCCAGTGCGTCCCATCGCATAAGTTGCCACCAACCCCACACATAACTGACGGGTCTCTGTTGATCCACAAAAACGGCGCATTCCCGTAGTCAGGCATGACTGTCAGGATCGGCACAGCGGTCTGTTGGCTGGTCATGTTCTGTTTCTCCTACGAAGGTGTCTCACCCTCTGCTTCACTGGGTATCAGGTGGGAGAGATCCATCGTCTCGAGCGCTTTCATGTTCGCCTCGTGCCGGCGCCGCATATCCTGCCGCAGTGACTCGATCTCTTCCGGTGTGAGGTGCCTGGGTGTAAATGGTGGCGTCTTTGGTTTAGCCATAATGTGCTCTTATCCACTGGCGTAACCGTGTCCAGGCCGTAGCGGCCCAACACTTCATGACATAACGTGGCGAGGCGATCCGCTTTCGCTCCAGCGCCGCCAGTCGAGCGCGCTCCCGCGCGGCCTGCTCCTCTTCCATCTCGGCTGACCTCTCGGCCTGCCTCCTGTCCAGCTCAGCCCGTACCGCCTCGTCCATCAACGTCAGGCTGTGGGGCCAAGGTAGCGGCAGATACCCCTGCGCGTAGGTTGTCAGCCTCTCGAACAGATATGTTTCGAACGGGTGCGGCGGCGGAAATATCGGTGCCATCCTAAGTTCGGCATCGGGCCTTCCCTGAGACGATGGCGAAGCGGCCTCTTGAATGGGGGCGGGCTCCTTTGATTTGGTCATGGTATTTCCTCAATCGCACATGCTGGCAGGCGTCTGGGTTGGCGTACCGGTTGGAGGGATATCATACACAACCCAAGTCAGCAGCAGCGCGGCTTTCAGCGTACCGGTCGGCGTACCGGTCGGCATACCGCCTACCACGCAGACATGACGGAGTTGGTTTTCGTCTGCCCACACTTGTTCCTGTTGGTAAGAGTGTCTCGCTAGCTGGGCAAAACTGCCCTGTTTTCTGGGTAAAACTACCCGGATTCGCGGGCAGAGCTAGCCGACCAGGTTATCCAGGATCCGCTCAGCCTCTGGGGCGTCGTCCCGCTCACTGCCCATCAGATAACGCAGGGTTGCCCGCGCCTCTTCCCTGTTTCTCGGTCGCAGTTCAGCCAGCAGACCAAACACAAACCAGTCGCGGGCGTGCGCCTCTATGCTGTTCTCGTAATAGCCCTGGGTGTCGCAAGAATGTCGAAGCCGGTACAGCTCGTTCCAATAGGCCAGCTCGTGAAGGCAGTCGCTTAGGGTGTGCGGCATCAATTCCGGCACTGCCTTGAACCGCTCCGCGACCTGTTCAGGTGGCAGTTGCCAACTGTCTTGCTCCAGCCCTCTCAGTACCTCCTGACAAAACGCCTCCGCCTGGGTGTCGTCCCACAGCGCATCCCCGAACCGGCCGATGGCTTCGGCCTCATTGGCTCGCCGTTCAATGGAACGTTTGGCGAGGCCATCGAGGTTAGCAAACCCTATGCTGCCCAGTCCGGCCAGCACATGCCCACCTTTGGCCACCAGCCATTTGCCGTAGCGCTTCTCCAACTCATCTGATGGGGTGGTGATCCGCCCTGCTGCCTCTCTGGCTTGTTCAATACGCGTCGGCTCTCCGGTCTCTATCACCTGGCGCAACCAGAGTAAGGCATCTATCTCCCTGTCCCCTGTAACAACCTGCTGGGGTGGCAGATCTTGAACCGCTGGCAACCTCTCCCCGCTGCTCCCGATGGGCGGCAAGGTGAACATGGCCCGATGTCTCGGGTTATCGGTGAACAGTCCTGATCGGCTGACAATGGCTTTCACCGTTCCCAGAGAGAGGCCAGCCAGAGAAGCTACCTCACTCAATGAATGCTGGCGACGCAGTTCAATCACCTGCTCGCGCTGTTCGTTGGTCAATCTCAATGCAACCCCCTGTTGCGGCAAAAGAGTGATCTTGATCGGCTCGTACCGCTCTATAGATGAAAAAAAACAGTGGTTCCGGTGGTTCTGTGGTTCCAACTCCTCGCCAGCCCGCGCCATAGCAGGGTTTATTGGTGAACCACTTGTGACTTACCCACTGGTTCTTAGACCCCCGTCACTGGTTCTGACCTAATATCGACCCCATTTAGGAACCAGTGGAACCAATGCGGAACCAGTCGATTCTTATACAGTGGTTCCGTCTCTATCCCTTATGTCGTAAGGGTTTGAGGATGTTAGGAACCAGTGAACCAGTAGAACCACTGTTTTTCCTTTGTGCTCGCGCATGAGGCTGGCAAGAAAAGGGCGCACTCGGCAGCCCATTGCTTACCTCTGGCTGGCTTAGTCGCCCTGTTGCCCTTCGGCATCGTCGGCCAATACCAGATCGGTCAGCACATAGACCCGTGCCCTCTTTCCGGTCGGGAGCCGCCTCAAAAGCTGATAACGCCCCTCACCGCCGAGCAAGTATCCCGCTTTGGCTGACAGCTTGGCGGCCTTCTTAGCATCGCGTCCGCTGGTGATCTCAACCCAGCCCGATGGGTCAACCCAAAACTCCAGTTCATCATCGGTACCATGCCTAGGGTTACGCCTGTAACCAACCACATTTGCCGGTCGGTGGTTCGGGTCGCTCACATCCACAAAGCGGGTGTACTGGTGAGCCCGCATAAAGGCCCGGATCTGCGCCAAGGTTGCAGCGTCCTCCTTATTGCCGAGGTGACCACGCTCCGCCAGCCACGCCTTGAGGCAGACCCGCACCGCTCGCAGCGCCTCCCCATCGGGCCAGCCAGTGACCCCCAGCCGGGTTGCCAGCTCACCGGCAGCCGCCACCAGCGCGAACCGGTTGATGGCGCGGCCTACCTGATTGCCCGCCTCCTTCGGCGTCAGTTCGGCGGCAAGGCGCTTTATCTCGCCCCGCAGGCGCTCTCTGTGCGTATCCAGACCCCCGGCCAATGCCTCGGCATAGGTTCGAAACGCGCTGCCGTGCTGGCTATCGCTGTTAGCTTTGAGCGTGTCGGCGAAGGTGCGCCCGCTCTCCATACCATGAAGCCACTCAAACGCCCCATGGTGGCCTGTATCGCTCGGGATCTGGATTGTGCGTACCTCCATCCCCGCCTGGGTACGCTGGCCCGCGCTGGCGGCGTGATCTTCAAGGCTCAATTCCCCGGTGGAGAGGAACAGCAAGCGCCACGCCTTGCGCTCTCTAAGCTCCCCATCCTGCTTGCTACGGCCTTTGCCTTGCCCGTTGGCCAACATGTAGGCCACTTGCCCAGCCTCTTTGCCGTCCAGCTCTCCCAGCTCATCCAGACAGAGCAAGGCATCATTGCGCCGGCTGGCGATCCCCTCGATGGCATTACCGGTTGCCCGCCATGTCTGGCTGTAGCGATCCGGGTTACCGTAGACACTGGCCGCGGCCTTCATGATGGTGGTCTTGCCATCAGTGCTCTCACCTTTTAGGTGAAAGCCTCCCCCTTCCATGCCTACCAGAGAGAGAAGGGGAGCAGCAAAGGCCAATGACAGGGCAAAGCAGAGGCGGGAGTTACCCACGGCCAACGCCGCAACCCCCTGTTGCCACTCGGCCAGGGTACCCCGCTCGGTGAAGTCGCTGGCGGCATACCCGGCCGTTTGCAGGATCACCCCTTCGGCATCAGGTCCGATAGCGCACTGAGGCAATACATAGGCCCGCCCATGCCAGCCGGTGCGCTCCACACAGGTGATCCGCTTGTCGGGCCGACAGGTCATCAGGTAGTCGGCCAGCTTGCGCTTGTGGCCCAGTTCAATAAACGGCAGACCCGCATCCAGCAGGGTTGCAAATACCTCTTCGCAATTACGGTATGCAAGCTCCTTCATTGGCATTGTCCAGCTACGTTTGCGCCCAATGGTGTCTTGCCACTCCAATAGGCGGCCATAGCTACGCCCATGCTCATCACTGGTTTCAGCCAGTACCCGTACCGGGCTGGATATGGGTACCAGCTCTTGCCGAGCATCGTCTCCCTTTCCTATCAATTCCCAGACACAGAGGCGATCACCCCGGATCTCGTATCCTACCGGCAGGTCTTGCCCTTTATCTGTCTCGTCATCACGAACCGGGTGAAGCGGTACCACTTCGGCCTGCCAGGGAGCCCCTTCCTTCTGGCTGGCGCCTTGGGCCTGCTGTGCGGTTTCGCCAAGGGTCTGCTCAATGGACAGACCCTTTTCGCTCATCTGATTGCTGGTGACTGGTGCTGTGCTGGCGCTCATGATGGCCTCTTTGGTTGCGGTCAGCCCGTGGGCTTGGTGGTAGTCGTTCCAATCTCCTGAAAACTCAGGCGGTAGCGCCACCAGCCCGCCCACGGCTGCGGCGGCGTGCTCGGCCTTGGCCTTACCGGGGTTGCCCTTGGTGCCTTCGTCATTGTCGCCACAGAGCAGGAGCCGGGCCTTCGGGTGCTGGCGGCGGGCAATCTGGGCCACGGCCAGCAGGTTACCGGCATCCATGGCGCAATAGACGGTCGCCCCGATAGCTAGGTGAACAGATAGCCCGGTTGCGTACCCCTCCACCACGGCCACCAGCTCCCCACCATCGATACGGTGGAAAGCCCCGGCCTTCTGCCCACCAGCCAGATAACGCTTGCTGCCGTCATGGCCGATCAGCTGTACGTTCACCAGTTCGCCCGCCTCATTGGTCAGCGGGATCACCAGGCTGCCGGCTGGGTAGTTCTCACCCCCTTCACGGATCAGGGTTCGATTCACTGCGTTCAGGTGCGAGCCAAAGCCCTTACGCTCAACATAGGGGGTGTTCCCCTGCTCACAGTCGCTGATGATGGCAGCAGCACGACGGGCAGCCTTCTGGCGCTGTTGCTCCTCCTGTTTGCGTTCTTGCTCTGCCCTAGCCTGTTGCTGCTGGTGGATACGCTCCCGCTCTACAGGGTCAAGCCCACCGGCAGACAGGCCCACCAAAGGGGCAACCAGTTCGGCGGCCTCCTTGGGGTTCTTGCTTGTCACCCGGCACACCAGATCCAACCCATCCCCAGCACCGCATTGCCCACAAATGAAAGTGCCGCGACCTCCTTTGTCATCCAATCGGAATCGGTCTTTGCCACCACAGGCAGGGCAGGGGCCATGTTTGCCGCGGCACGGGGTCTCGATACCAAGACCCGCAAGCACATCAGGCCAGTGGCCGGCAGCCGCCGCAACTACGTCAGAAACAAATCGGGGGCTTGCGCCCCCTGTTGTTTTCATCATTGTGTGGCCCTCCGCTCGCGCTCTCTCGCCAGCTCCACCATGGGGTCCTTGCCCTCATCCAGCATCTGCCGCACATCGGCACAAAAGGCACGGTTCATTTCGTCCAGCACCAGACTACCCAGCGGCGTTAACTCATCGCCAGCCAACATATGGCGCAGCATCAGCAAGGCATCATCGCGCCCTTGCTTACCACCGGCATGTTCCAGGTGGGCGCCCACGATTTGGTTACTGATCGCGATGGTCAGCACCTCCTCACCCATCGGCAGACGCACCCCCAGGTGCGTGAAGCTATCACCACGCACCGCCAGATATGCCCGTGCCACCGCCTTCACCAACTTATCGATCTCGGTCATGGCAACCCCCTATTGCATGGTGTTCACCTGGCTGTTTCTGTGCCTTGGATGCCCGCTTGAACAGTTCTCGCAATACCGAGGGACGCAGAGGGTTGCGTGATAGCTCACCCCAGATCCGGCTGCGTAGCACAGTAATAAGGTAATGGCTCATGCTGCTACCTCCAGAGAGATGCCGACCTCAGTCCGCATTGCCCCCAGCAAGACACAGAATTGAGCCCTTTCCTCAACGCTCAGATCAGTCTGTTCCAGGATGTCGGCAAGCTGTTCAAGTAGCGCATTCATCTTGGGTTGATTGGTCGGGTTCATGCGGCGGCCCTCCCAGTCGGAGTGCGGGACAGGAACACCAGAGGCAGGCCAGCCAGAGCAATACGGGCTTGGGCTTCGGTGTCAGCAACGGCGGTAACGGTGCGGATACGGCGCAGGTCTGCCAGTCGGCAGGCGCTCGAGGCGATCAGGAAGGTGAAGATCATGGTATGAATCCTTGGTTTTGATGGACCAAGGCGGATCGGGTAGCCGCAAAGCAGTGCCAAACCAAGGAAGGCACAGTGGGGGCGTTTTCTTTGGCTCCCGACCCATGCCCCCAAAACTGGATAGATCCCCGGCAGGGAGCCGGAGACGGGGGAAGAGGTGCGAATTGTCCTTGGTTTAGTCACAGCCTGCGGGTGCTTAATCCGCCAGCCACGCCGCCACTTGCTTAAGGTGACGACTGGGAAGATCGTACCGTGTCGCACAGTATCAGGCAACCCCGTCCGGCTGAATTTGGGCAAGGCTTCGCCTTGGGCAGTTCGCCCCATGGGTTTCATCATCATGGTGATCCTTAGCGGAGAGAGTCTAGCAGGAGGGTCGTTGCGACCAAGTCGAACGCCAGAATGGCAAGGAGGATGACATCAAGCATAGCTGGCCTCCTCCTCTACCATGCCGGGGTAGCGTTCGAGCAACGGAGTCAACCAATCCGGCGCAAGGCAAAGGCCATTCTTTGACAGTTTCTCACCCACCCATGAAGCAAGTTTGACCGCATCTTCATAGCAAGCAAGGCTGTAAATTGTGAAGCCCCCCTCACCCCCACGGACACCAATACGAGCATATTTTTGCCATGCGCGCACCAGAAGATCATCGGAATAACCCTTGCCACTGCGATACGTCATCGAGAGCAGGCCGTTACTCGCGGTCATGCGATAACGCCGCAACTCAATTCCAAGGCGCCGCTCCCAGGCGCAGGGGTAATTACGCCCACTGATGAGACGGGCCAGATCCAGGATCTCCAGCTCACTTAGACCCACCGGATTAGCCAACATGTGGATTGCAGCGGATACTTCCTTCCCAACCGCTTTGGGCATAGAATTAGCAGTGATTTGAATAAATGCTTTAGCTGTGCCGTTCTCGGTGCGGCTATTTTTTTTGTCCATTTTTCAGTTCCTTATGCTGCTTTACCTTGAGAGCTGATCCACGCGTGGACCTCCTCACAGCGCCAGGCTGTGACACGCGGCCCCAATTTGATGGGCTTGGGGAATTTGCCATCTCCAACCATCCGCCAAAGCGTTGACTTGCTGAACGGCAACGGACCCACCTTGCTCGCAGTGGTCACAAGTTGAGCCTCTCGAATAAACCCTGTTTCCGGTATTGCCATATGCGTTCTCCTGAAATGAAAAAACCCGGCGCAACGGCCGGGTTTGATGGGTATAAAAACAACTATCGGGGATTAGGGGGTATGTTCTGGGCTTAAGTTCCTCCAACGAAAAAACCCGGCACAATGGCCGGGTCTGGAAATGAAAAGGCCCAATCTCGAAAGACTGGGCCATGATGGGGAAATCCTAACGTTGGCAGATTAATAAATCAAGAGGTTTGTTGGCGTGTCACTGACTCCCACTAGCAACCCTCTGGAAATTCACCGGACGCACATTCCCTCCCTGCTGGGATTCGTAGAAATCAGCCAGCCACTGCAAGAGCTTGCGACGATCATCCAGGTACTCGGCTCGATGGTAGGCAGCCCGCACCTTATTGCGTTCAGCGTGGGCAAGCTGGCGCTCTATAACATCCGGATCAAAGCCCTCTTCGTTCAGGGTGGTAGATGCCAGCGCCCGGAAACCATGAGGAGTGGCAATGCCAGCGTACCCCATCCGCCCCATGGCATAGCTCAGAGTATTCTCACTCATGGGCTTGGTCAGGTTGCGCTCGCTCGGGAACAACAGATCACAATGACCGGTGACTTGGTGGAGCTCATCAAGGACGGCCAGCGCCTGCCTGGATAGTGGGACAATATGCTCTGATCGCATCTTCATCCTAGCAGCGGGGATCCGCCACTCGGCCCGCTCCATATCGAACTCATCCCAGCGAGCAAAGCGAACTTCACCCGGGCGGGTCATGGTCAGCATTAGCAGATGAAAGGCAAGGCGAGTCGCAGGGTTCAGGGGTTCAACAGCAAGACGGCGGTAAAACTCTGGCAGTTCCGCCCGGGGCAATGCCGGCCGGTGTTCTTTCTTGGCGGCCTTGAGTGCCCCTCTCAGGTCTTGAGCTGGGTTGTAGCTGGCTCGGCCTGTCTGGATGGCGTAACGCATGATAGCACTGATCCGCTGTAGCACTCGC
The DNA here is from genome assembly GCF_041402345.1 of Aeromonas sp. S11(2024). Lineage (NCBI taxonomy): Bacteria > Pseudomonadati > Pseudomonadota > Gammaproteobacteria > Aeromonadales > Aeromonadaceae > Aeromonas > Aeromonas sp. S11(2024). The sequence goes on from NZ_JBGLRC010000003.1 coordinate 242,334, forward strand.
CCAGCAGTCTCAGTGGCACCCCGCTTTTCCACTTTCCGCAAGGCATCCAACATCATGGGTGCCGTCAACTCAGCAACAGGAACAAGCCCAAGATCTGGGAAAGCATCCATCTCCAAGGACTCGATAACCCGGGTGGCATGGCCTGGACTCCAGAGAGCAAGTTGGCTTTGGTGCCATTCACGAGCCAGCACTTCAAAGCTGTTTTCACTGGCCAGCCGGTTGGCCGCCTTGCTTTGTTTGCGAAGCAGGCCAGGATCAACCCCCTCGGCAAGTAAGCGACGGGCATCATCCCTCTTTGTCCGCGCTTCTTTGAGTGACACCTCAGGATACACCCCCAAGGCAAGCATCTTCTCTTTGCCGCCATAGCGATACTTGAGCCGCCAATATTTACCAGACTGGTTAACCAGCAGGAACAGCCCCTTCTCATCGGAGAGCTTCTGAGGCTTGCCGGTGTATTTGGCCTGCCGGGTGGTGATATCGGATAGCGGCATGGGGTATCTCCCGTCTCTGCTTGGGGGTACTTACACACGCTGGGGACAATAAGTGGACACTCAGCAAACCAGTCATGGTGCTAGCCGATGGCCATATGGGGGTAGTTTTTACCCCCCATCTGAGCCACTACCCCCAGAGATACCCCCGAATAATGGGGTATGTTATGAGGCTATATGATACGACAAGGAACAACAAAAAACCCGCAGAGCCTTAAGCTATGCGGGTTTCTGGTCTGCCGTGGTACGGCATGAAACTGTAATATGGTGCCCGGGGTCGGACTCGAACCGACACGGTTATTCACCGGCGGATTTTGAATCCGCTGCGTCTACCGATTTCGCCACCCGGGCAACTGCGAGGGATTATACGAATGGCGCGATGCCATGCAAGGTGTTTTTCGATTGAACACTCCCGTTTGTTCATTTATTCAACGCCTTGCCGATGCGGGGCCAGTTACATAGAATGCCGCCATCATCTTAATGGAATAAAAACGATGGCCAAGCCTAAAAAAGTCCAACAAAAATCCCCCTCTCCCGCCACTCAGCCATACCCGTCAGCGGGTCTGATGCGTCGCCTCGGCGCCCTCATCTATGATGCGCTGGTGGTGACTTCGCTGCTGATCATCGCCGGCTTTATCGGTATGGGTGTCGCCAAGCTGTTGCTGGTCACCGGCATGGCCAGCGTACCAGCGGGTGAAGACACCGTCTGGTTGCTGACCCGCCACCACCTGAGCCTGATCTACACCCTGTGGCTCGCCTTCGTCATCTGCGGTTTCTACACCTGGTTCTGGACCCGTGCTGGCCAGACCGTCGGCATGCGCGCCTGGCGGCTGCGTATTCAGAACGAGGATGGCAGCCACATCCGCGTTACCCAGGCGCTGATCCGTCTCGCTACCGCCGCCTTTGGTCTGGGCAATCTGATGTGCCTGTTCAACCGCCAGCGTCCGCGGGCGTTTCAGGATATCTGGGCCGAGAGCGAAGTGATCGTGCTGAGCAAGCAGGAGAATCTGGAATTGCTGAACAAGTAATACCGGGTCAATGCAGCAACGAAAGAGGGCACCAACAGGTGCCCTCTTTGCATTTCCTCATAACCTCGTGCGGATTACTGCTTGCGGCTGAGGATGTAGAAGGAGATGCCGCCAAACAGCAGACTGGGCGCGATAGCCGCCAGAATGGGCGGTACCGCATAGACCAGACTGATGGGGCCAAACACCCGATCACTCACATAGACGGCAAAGCCGGTCATGATCCCCATCAGCATCCGCGCCCCCATGCTCACCGAGCGTAGCGGGCCGAAGATGAAGGAGGAGGCCAGCAGGATCATCGCCACCACCGAGAGCGGTGACAGCAGTTTGCGCCACATTTCCAGCTTGTAGCGACCGGCATCCTGCTTGTTGGCATCGAGATAACCGATGTAGTCGAGCAGACCGGAGACCGAGAGGTTCTCGGGGTCGATACTTACCACCCCCAGCTGCTTGGGCGTCAGCTCCGAGCTCCATTCCATCTTGTCATGCTGCTCGCTGTGGATCTGCGCGGGATCGTCGAAGCGGGTAACCTGGGTCTGCTTGAGCAGCCAGTGGTGACGCTCGAACACCCCCTCCTGCGCCTGCACCACGTCGATCAGCTTGCGCTCGGGGGTGAAGCGATAGAGGGTGATGCCGGTGAGGGCGCCATCGTTACGCACCCCGTTGATATTGACGAAGTTGTTGCCATCGCGAGCCCACACCCCGTAGGCGGAAACCGTCAGACGACCTTCTGACAGCGCCCCCGCTTTGACGTCATCTGCCATCCGCTTGGCGATAGGGGCCACATATTCCCCCATCAACCCCACCATGATCATCAGCGGGATCGCCGTCTTGAGCGCCGCCATTACAATACTGATCTTGGAGCGACCCGCCGCCTGCATCACCACCAGCTCGGAGCTGGTCGCCAGCTGACCCAGACCAATCAGGCCACCCAGCAGCGCGGCCAGCGGGAAGAAGAGCACCGCCTCCTTGGGCATGGAGAGCAGCACATAGTAGAGGGCGTTGATCATGTCGTAGTTGCCGTCACCGACCGACTTGAGCTGCTCCACATATTTGATGAGCGCCGCCAGACCAACCAGCGTGATTTCACACAGCAGGATCGACATAAAGATGACCCTACCGATATATCTATCGAGAATGCCAAACATCAGCAGAAGTTCCTATGTTGCAGCATCATGCTGATTTTCTGTTGAAATAGCGCCCTTTCACCCCGTTCCACCAGCTGGTGCCCTGCAGATTGAGGGGCAGGCCGATAAACAGCAGGTAACCGAGCGGCACCAGGAACATCCCCGGCCAGTAGGGCAGCCGACCGCTGTCGATGGCCGAACGGGCGGCGCTGAGCAGCAGGAAGTAGGAGAGATAGAGCATGATGGCCGGCAACAGCTTGGCGTAGCGCCCCTGACGGGGGTTGACCCGCGCCAGCGGTACCACCAGCAGGGTGAGCACCGGAATGGAGAGGGGCAGCGAGATACGCCACTGCAATTCCGCCATCATGGCGTTGTCCTGGGTACCGAACAGTTCCATGGTCGGCTTGGCCGCCGCCTTGCGGTTGGAACGCTCCATCTCTTGCTGGCGGATCACCAGACCATATTCGCGAAAATCGGAGATCTGGAACTGCTTGCCGGAGAAGTTCCCTTCGTAGCGGGAACCATCCATCAGGGTCAGCCACTGCAGACCGTTCTCGTCGACCGTCACCACCCCTTCGGTCGCCACCACCACCGAGGGAGGATTGTTCCCCTCCGCCCGCTGCAGCACGAAGATCTTTTGCAGTTTTGAGCCGTTGTCGTTCAAATCCTGGATATAGGCAACCAGACGCCCCTTATCAAGCTCCATAAAGCGGCCAGCCTGCAGGAAGGAGATACCCGGGTCCGACTTGAACTCGTCGATCACCTGATACTCGCGCTCCTTGGCTTGCGGGGCGATCCAGCCGGTGTTGAACGCCGCGACCACTGCCGTCAGCAAGGCCAGCAACATGGCGCTGCGCATCACGAAACGGTGGCTGAAGCCGACCGCATGCATCACCGTCATCTCGCTTTCGGCGTAGAGGCGACCATGGGCAAACAAAATGGCTAAAAAGAGACTGATAGGCAGCATCAACAGCGCCATATTGGGCAAGTTGAGCAGCAGCAGGGTGGAGACCAGACGTGTCGGCACCTCGCCATCGGCGGCGTCACCGATGATCTTGATAAATTGTTGGCTGACAAAGATAAGCAGCAATACGAATAACACTGCCAGCTGGGTTTTCAGGGTTTCCCTGAACAAATATCGGAAAACGATCACAGTCATTCCCAAGTAAACTTGTGTTTTTAGTCGAATGCCTGAAAAATAGGGCCGTATATTGGATTTTTACCAGTTTGAACTGCGGAGCCTGTGGCTGTTCGCTCCGCCTCTGATACCCCAACAAGCACCGCATTATTCAATAAAAGGTGCCTTTTGTCTTTAGGATGTAGGAGATTCCATGGAGTTCAGTGTAAAGAGTGGCAGTCCAGAGAAGCAACGGAGCGCCTGCGTCGTAGTCGGCGTATTTGAGCCTCGTCGCCTCTCTCCGGTTGCCGAACAACTGGACAAGATCAGCGATGGCTATATCAGTTCGCTGCTGCGCCGTGGCGACCTGGAAGGGAAACCAGGCCAGATGCTGCTGCTGCATCAAGTACCGGGCGTGCTCAGCGAGCGCGTACTGCTGGTCGGATGCGGCAAGGAGCGGGAACTCGACGAACGCCAGTACAAGCAGATCATCAACAAGACCATCACCACCCTGAACGAAACCGGCTCCATGGAAGCGGTCTGCTTCCTCACCGAGCTGCACGTCAAGGGTCGGGATACCTATTGGAAGGTGCGCCAGGCGGTAGAAACCACCAAGGCGGGCCTCTACAGCTTCGATCAGTTCAAGACCAACAAGGCCGAGCCACGTCGCCCGCTGCGCAAGCTGGTATTCAACGTGCCGACGCGTCGGGAACTGACCATTGGTGAAAAAGCCATCGCTCACGGTCTGGCCGTGGCCAAGGGTGTGCGGGTCTGCCGCGACGTGGCGAACATGCCGCCCAACGTCTGCAACCCGGCCTATCTGGCCTCCCAGGCCCGTCGTCTGGCCGATGCCTACGACAACATCACCACCAAGGTGGTGGGCGAGCAGGAGATGGCCGAGCTCGGCATGAACTCCTATCTGGCGGTGGCCCGCGGCTCCGACAACGAAGCCATGATGGCCATCATCGAATACAAGGGTCATCCGGATGCCAAGCCCATCGTGCTGGTCGGCAAGGGTCTGACCTTTGACTCCGGCGGCATCTCCATCAAACCGGCCGACGGCATGGACGAGATGAAGTACGACATGGGTGGCGCCGCCTCCGTGCTCGGTACCATGCATGCGCTGGCCCAGCTGCAACTGCCGATCAACGTCATCGGCGTACTGGCTGGCTGCGAGAACATGCCGGGTGGCAACGCCTATCGTCCGGGTGACATCCTTACCTCCATGTCCGGCCAGACCATCGAAGTGCTCAACACCGATGCGGAAGGTCGTCTGGTGCTGTGTGATGCACTGACCTATGTGGACCGCTTCGATCCGGAAACCGTGATCGACGTGGCGACCCTGACCGGTGCCTGTGTCATCGCGCTGGGCCACCACACCTCGGGTCTGCTGGCCAACCACAACCCGCTGGCCCACGAGCTGCTCAACGCCTCCGAGCAGGCTGGCGATCGCGCCTGGCGTCTGCCGCTGTTTGACGAGTATCAGGAGCAGATCGACAGCCCGTTCGCCGACATGGCCAACATCGGCGGTCGTCCGGCCGGCACCATCACCGCAGCCGCCTTCCTGTCACGCTTCACCAAGAAGTACAACTGGGCCCACCTGGATATCGCCGGGACCGCCTGGAAGAGTGGCAAGGATAAAGGCTCCACCGGTCGTCCGGTGCCCCTGCTGACCCAGTTTCTGCTGAACCGGGCTGGCGTGGATATCGAAGAGAAAGAGTAACTCTCCGGCCCCTGCCGATGGCTGCATCGGAAGGGTTGGCGTTACCCTGAACCACAAGGAAGAGGCCCGCCTCTTCCTTGTTTCATTCTTGAATCAGTGAGCTGCGGACGGGAAACGCCCCGTCAGCCTCATGAGGCGGTCAACAGTCCGTCACCGCAAAACGGGATCAACCTGATGAGCCAAGTGACCTTTTACCTGATGAGCGAACAGGATGACGCGCAGGCCTCTGCGGTCGAGCGACTGGCCTGCACTCTTGCAGCCGAGTCGTGGGGCGCGGGCCATATCTACCTGTTCTGCGACGATGAGGCTCAGGCTCTGCGCCTGGACGAGCTGTTGTGGCAACTGCCGCCGGAGCGCTTCGTGCCGCACCAGCTGCAAGGCGAAAGCGGCATGGCCCCGGTGGAGATCGGCTATCAGCCACCGAAACGGCGCTACGCCCGCCTCATCAATCTGGCCACTGCGACACCTTTGTTTGCAGGACACTTCGCTCAAGTGGTAGATTTTGTCCCCACTGACGAAACACAAAAGCAGCAAGCCCGCGAGCGCTACAAGCACTATCGCCAGGCAGGCCATACCCTCGAAATGAGGGATCAGCCCGTCCTTGCCGCACCGGATCCGGCGCAGCCCTGACTGCAACCAATTGATCCATAAAGAATCAACACCAGACTCCATCCATCCAGATTACGGCGAGACCATGGAAAAGACTTTTAATCACAACGCCATCGAACAGGCGCTCTATCAGCACTGGGAAGCCCAGGGTTACTTCAAGCCCCACGGCGACACCAGCAAAGACTCCTTCTGCATCATGATCCCGCCGCCGAACGTCACCGGCAGCCTGCACATGGGTCACGCCTTCCAGCAAACCCTGATGGATACCCTGATCCGCTACAACCGCATGCAGGGCAAGAACACCCTGTGGCAGGCAGGTACCGACCACGCCGGTATCGCCACCCAGATGGTGGTTGAGCGCAAGATCGCCGCAGAAGAGGGCAAGACTCGCCACGATTACGGCCGTGATGCCTTCATCGACAAGATTTGGCAGTGGAAGGAAGAGTCCGGTGGCACCATCACCCGCCAGATGCGCCGTCTGGGCGACTCCGTGGATTGGGAGCGCGAGCGCTTCACCATGGATGAGGGTCTCTCCGCCGCCGTGCAGGAAGTGTTTGTCCGTCTTTACGAAGATGGCCTGATGTACCGCGGCAAACGTCTGGTGAACTGGGATCCGAAACTCAACACCGCCATCTCCGATCTGGAAGTGGAGAACCGCGAGATCAAGGGCCACATGTGGCACCTGCGCTATCCGCTGGCCAACGGCGCCAAGACCGCCGAAGGCAAAGATTACCTGATCGTCGCCACCACCCGTCCGGAGACCATGCTGGGCGATACCGCCGTGGCAGTGAACCCGGAAGACCCGCGTTACAAGGCGCTGATCGGCCAGCACATCCTGCTGCCACTGGTGAACCGCCTGATCCCCATCGTTGCTGACGAACACGCCGACATGGAGAAGGGCACCGGTTGCGTGAAGATCACCCCGGCCCACGACTTCAACGATAACGAAGTGGGCAAGCGCCACAGCCTGCCGATGATCAACATCTTCACTCTGGACGCCCATGTGCGTGCCGAGGCCGAAGTGGTCGACACCAACGGCAACCCGAGCACCGCCTATGACGCCGCCCTGCCGGCCGAGTTCGCCGGTCTGGAGCGCTTCGCCGCTCGTAAGGCGATTCTGGCCAAGCTGGAAGAGCTGGGTCTGCTGGACGAGATCAAGGATCACGTGCTGCAACAGCCTTACGGCGATCGCGGTGGCGTGCCCATCGAACCGATGCTGACCGACCAGTGGTACGTGCGCGTGGCACCGATGGCCAAGACCGCCATCGAAGCGGTAGAAGATGGCCGCATCCAGTTCGTGCCGAAGCAGTACGAAAACATGTACTTCTCCTGGATGCGCGACATTCAGGACTGGTGCGTCTCCCGTCAGCTGTGGTGGGGTCACCGCATCCCGGCATGGTATGACGACGCCGGCAATGTCTACGTGGGCCGCAGCGAAGATGAAGTGCGCGCCAAGCACAGCATCCCGTCCGTGACCACCCTGCGTCAGGACGAAGACGTGCTCGACACCTGGTTCAGCTCCGCCCTGTGGACCTTCTCCACCCTGGGCTGGCCGAACAACACCGAGGCACTCAAGACCTTCCACCCGACCGACGTGCTGATGAGCGGCTTCGACATCATATTCTTCTGGATTGCCCGGATGATCATGATGACCATGCACTTCATCAAGGACGAAAACGGCCAGCCGCAAGTCCCGTTCAAGACCGTCTACATCACTGGTCTGATCCGTGACGAAGAGGGCCAGAAGATGTCCAAGTCCAAGGGCAACGTGCTGGACCCGCTCGACATGATCGACGGCATCTCGCTGGAAGATCTGCTGGAGAAGCGCACCGGCAACATGATGCAGCCGCAGATGGCCGAGAAGATCGCCAAGCGTACCGCCAAGCAATTCCCGGAAGGGATCGATGCCCACGGCACCGACGCCCTGCGCTTCACGCTGGCAGCGCTGGCCTCTACCGGTCGTGACATCAACTGGGACATGAAGCGCCTGGACGGCTACAACAACTTCTGCAACAAGCTGTGGAACGCCTCCCGCTATGTGCTGATGAACACCGAAGATCAGGACTGCGGTTTTGCCGGTGGCGAGATGCAGTTCAGTCTGGCGGATCGCTGGATCCAGTCCCAGCTGCAAGTGGCCATCCGTGACTTCCGTACCGCCCTCGATACCTACCGCTTCGATATCGCGGCTGGCGTGCTGTACGAATTTATCTGGAACCAGTTCTGTGACTGGTATCTGGAGCTGACCAAGCCGGTACTGACCAAGGGTTCCGAGGCCGAGCAGCGCGCTGCCCGCCACACCCTCGTCAGCGTCCTCGAGACCCTGCTGCGTCTGGCGCACCCGATCATCCCGTTCATCACCGAGACCATCTGGAAATCTGTCGCCCCGCTGGCTGGCGTACACGCCGATACCATCATGATTCAGGCCTTCCCGGAGTTCGACGCCACCAAGGTGGACGAAGCCGCGATGGCGGATCAGGAGTGGGTGAAGGAGTTCATCGTCAGCATCCGCAACATCCGCGCCGAGATGAACGTGGCCCCGAGCGTGCCTCTCAACGTGCTGCTCCAGTGCGATGCCAAGGATGCCCAGCGCGCCGCTGACAACGAGGCCTTCCTCAAGTCGCTGGCCCGTCTGGAATCTATCCGCGTACTGGCGGACGGTGAAACCGCCCCGCTGTCAGTGAAGAAGCTGATCGGTGCCACCGAGCTGATGATCCCGATGGCCGGTCTCATCGACAAGGATGCCGAACTGGCCCGTCTGGCCAAAGAGGTTGCCCGTCTGGTGGGCGAGTGCGGCCGCATCGAAGGCAAACTCGGCAACGAAGCCTTCGTCGCCAAGGCGCCGGAAGCGGTCATCGCCAAAGAGCGCGAGAAGCTGGAAGATTACCGTCTCCAGCTGACCAAGCTGGAAGCCCAGCAGGCCGAGATCGCCGCGCTGTAAGCGCAGCGTCCAACCGATACAACAAAGCCCCCTGCCAAGGGGGCTTTTTCATATCCGCGCTTCCCGCTTCAGCTCACCAGCAGCCAGCCGCAAAAACCGAGATAGAGCAAGCCCACCAGCGCCAACCGCCCGGCGGTCATCACTCCCTTTCTGAACCCCCACCAGAGCAACCCGACCGCCAGCAGCGTCACCAGCGAGGAGGCCATCATGGCGCCATCCAGCAACCAGGGGGTAAAGAGCAAGCAGAACGCCTTGGGGATGGTGCCCTGGATCATCATGGCCCCGGAGATATTGGCCAGCGCCAGCCGGTTCTTGCCCTGCCGCACCCAGATCAGCACGTTCATCAGCTCCGGCATCTCGGTCGCCACCGGACTCAGCAGCAGGGCCGCCAGTACCGGCGAGAGGCCAAACAGCTCGCCCATGCTCTCCAGCTGATGGACAAACAGCTGGGCCGCCAGCGCCACCACCACCAGCGCTGCCAACGTCTGCAGCAACACCTTGCCAAGGGGCGGGATCTCGGCATTTGGGGCCAGCTTGAGGGGCTCCGGCAATTCGACTTCGTGGCTGTCACTCTGTTTCAGCTCGCGCCTTACATAGACGAGGTAAATCAGCAGGAAGAGCGGGGCCAGCCAGCTCTTGCCGGTAAAGGCGACCAGACCCAGTACAGTGGCCACCAGAAAGATACCCATAAACCAGCGTTGATCCCGGCCAATCTCGCGCTGCACCTCGCCGTCGATGGCCCGTTCGGTACGCCCCATGCAAAGCAGCAGGGTGAGGCCGACTGCCGCATAGCCGATGGTCGCCAACACCAGCGGCCCACCAAGAGCGGCGCCAATGCCGATCTCCTGCTGGGCGGTCGTGTTGCCCATCAGCAGGGCGGTCAGGGTCACGATGCACTCGGGCAGTGCCGTGCCTAGCGCTGCCAACAGCGAGCCAGTGGCACTTTGGGAGAGTTTGAAGTGGTGGCCGGTCCACTCGATGCCATTGACGAAATATTCGCAGGCAAGGTAGATGGTGACCGCAGAGACGAGAAATAACAGCAGGGTAATCAACATAATAGATACCGCCAGGCGAGCAAAATAACCGATGGACCCGACATGGCTCGCCCGGCTGGCGTGCATATCGAGGCCAAAGGTCTTGCAGAGCGATAGTGCCTATCGCCGCCCATGCCATGGATACGAGGCTCCAAGAGTGTTGACATGGGCCCGGCCCGGAATGCGGGCGGGTTGCTACTCCCCAATGACTGAGGGGACGTTTTAGCAACTCGACCGCCGCCTCACGAGGCAAATTAATGACAACCCATTCAATAAGTTGTAAGGGAATGTAACCTCGCCAGCGTCCCCTCCCCGCCGCCATTGCGCTGTTGGCACACCGATTGCTGTAGGTAGTTCACTATCCACAACAGTTTGGGAAGGATGAACAATGAAACGGTGGATCCAACATTTCTATCAACTGAACCGCCTCAATTGGCTGATGGTCTGGTTGTTGCTCTGCTGCAGCATCATTCTGCTGTTTCCGGCCGGGCTGATGAAAGGGGCCGTCAGCCAGTGGGCTGCGGATCATGCGGCCTGGCTGGGGGTCGGCATGCTGATCGCCATCTCCTACTTCTGCAGTCAGGGCTTCCTGATCGCTTGGGAGTGGGCATGCGAAGAGTGGCAGGCGCGCCGTCAGCAGGACCAGCTGGCCCAGATGATCGGCTTCCTCGACTTCAACGAGAAGGCGGTGCTGCGCGAGTTCGTGCTGCAGCGTAAAAGCGTCATAAACTTGCCGATCACCGAGCCCGCCGTCAAAAACCTGATGGATGCCGGCGTCCTCACCTACGCCTACGGCAAGCCGACCCGGGAGAAGGATGACGAGAACCAGATCCGCGCCCTGATGATCGCCCTGCCCGCCCGACCGCTGCTCACCTACAAGGTGCTGGGGTTGTCGCGCGGCAAGATGAGCGACGAGCAGGTGGAGCAGATCATGAATGCCAGACCCAAGTTCGCCCAGAAGGGGTTCCAGCGCTAACCGCCGCCCAACCGCCAGAAATAAAAGAGCCGGACATTGTCCGGCTCTCTTATTTCTGCGCGACATGATGTACCGCTCAGCTTCCCCTTCTGCGCCCTACCCCTTGAGGCTGGAGCAAAAGCTGACATCGTCCTGCACCGGATCATCGCTCATGCTGTGATAGAGTTCGAAGCAGGGACCATTGCCAAACTCCAGCCCGGCAGCAACGATGTCGCCGATATGTTCCTGCCAACGCGGGCCATACTGACTGCGGTCGGTAATAAGATAACGGGACTGGGCGTAACGACCGGCGGGAATAAGCTGGATCTCGACCGCTCCCATCCCCACCGTCCCCGCAGGCACCGTCACCCCGATGTCAGTGCGACACTGGGCTGGCGGGGTCACCTCGGGGTTATCGTGATAGATGAAGATCCACTCCCCACCTTCCAGACCGCGGGCGCTGGCCCACTGATGCAGCTGGCTGCAGACGGGGTCATACCCCTCGCCATAGGGGCCGGTGACACGCATATAGGCCAGAGTGCGGGCGTCCATCTCGATGGTTTTCATGGTATTGCTCCTTGCTGATGAGTGACCCTCAGCATAAGGATTAGGCTGCACAAGTGCGTGTCCATCCTTGCTCATCAAGTGTCCATTCTTGCTCTTGTCGCGGCGAAACTCTCCCGGCGTGCAACCATAGTAACGGCGAAATACCTTGGCAAACGCCTGGGAGCTGGCGAGCCCCGCCCCCAACGCAATGGCCGTGACACTGGCATCGGTATAGCAGAGCTGCCAAGCAGCCCGCTGAATGCGCAGACGACGACACATCTCCCCGGGCGTCTCCCCCGCCACAGCCGTAAACACCCGGTGAAAATGGTAGAAAGACAAGCAGGCACTGCTTGCCAGCGTTTCGATGGAGAGATCGGGATTCTGCTCCAGCGCCCGGATCACCGGGCGCAATCTGGCCTGATAATCGACCATACCGTTAGCGACTGGCGCCCCCCGCGACTCTGGCCATATAGAGCGCATCCACATAACGCCCTTGGCGGAAGGCATAGTCACGGGCTCGCCCCTCCTCGGTAAAACCGAACTTGCGATAAAGCGCCTGTGCGGCCTCATTGTCGGTATAGACGGTCAGCTCAATCCGGTGCAGGTTGAGCCAGTTATCGGCCAGATCCAGCGCCGCAGCCATCAGGGCAGAGCCCACCCCCTTGCCAGCCCAGTCATCCCGCACTCCCATGCCAATCCCGGCCACATGCTTGCGTCTGGGATTGGGCTCAACCAGCAGCGAGAGCTGGCCTACCAGCAGGCCGTCAACGTCGGCGACCAGTGCCACCACGCTGTCGCTCTCCAACCGCTTCTGCCACTGGCTAAGGGGTGGCATAGGCAGGTGCAAAGTGCCCGCCTGGGCATTAGGCATGGCGTAGAGATCCCGTAAGGCGGGGGCATCGGTGGGTTCGGCATGACGGATAGTAATCTGCATATGAGGCTCCTTCTCGAAACCTCCATCATGCAATATCCGGCGCGGTTACACATCCCCTAACTGTACCCATTTGTCTTGCCTATCAAAGGGCGAGGAAAGGCCCATTGGCCGAATACGGCGCAGATCCGTAGGCTGACCCCATATCAACAAGGAGAGAAGCCATGACTGACAAGACTCTGCACAGCGCCAACGGCGCCCCCGTCGTCGACAACAACAACAGCCTCACCGCCGGTCCGCGCGGCCCCATCCTGATGCAAGACATCTGGTTGATGGAGAAACTCGCCCACTTCGACCGCGAGCGCATTCCCGAGCGGGTGGTTCACGCTAAGGGCTCGGGCGCCTACGGCACCTTTACCGTGACCCACGACATCAGCCAGTTCAGCAAGGCCGATCTGTTCAGCGCCATCGGCAAGCAGACTCCTGTATTCCTGCGCTTCTCCACCGTGGCCGGTGAGAAAGGCGCCGCCGATGCCGAGCGCGACGTGCGCGGCTTCGCCCTCAAGTTCTATACCGAGCAGGGCAACTGGGATCTGGTGGGCAACAACACCCCGGTCTTTTTCATCCGCGATCCGCTGAAATTCCCTGACTTCATCCACACCCAGAAGCGGGATCCGCGCACCAACCTGCGCAGCGCCACCGCCGCCTGGGACTTCTGGTCACGCCATCCGGAATCCCTGCATCAGGTCACCATACTGTTCAGCGATCGCGGCATCCCCAAGAACCTGCGGGAGATGAATGGCTACGGCAGCCACACCTTCAGCTTTATCAACGACGCCAACGAGCGCTTCTGGGTCAAGTTCCACTTCAAGACCGAGCAGGGCCACAGCTTCTACACCGATGAAGAGGCCGCCACCGCCGTCGGGCAGGATCGGGAGACCAGTCAGGCGGACCTGTTCAACGCTATCGAGCGGGGCGACTTCCCACGCTGGAAGGTCTATGTGCAGGTGATGCCGGAGGCCGAAGCCCAGACTTACAACATCCACCCGTTCGACCTCACCAAGGTGTGGCCACACAGCGACTACCCGCTGATCCCGGTGGGCGTGCTGGAGCTCAACCAGAACCCGGACAACTACTTCGCCCATGTGGAGCAGGCCGCCTTTACCCCGGCCAACGTGGTGCCCGGTATCGGCTTCTCGCCGGATCGCATGTTGCAAGGGCGGCTCTTCTCCTACGGAGACACCCAGCGCTATCGCCTCGGCGTCAACCACGGTCTGCTGCCGGTCAACGCCCCGCGCTGCCCGTTCCATCACGGCGCCCATCGTGACGGTGCCATGCGGGCAGACAGCAATGGCGGCGCCAGCCCCAACTACCAGCCGAACCGTTTCGGTACCCAACAGCCGAGCGAGCAGCACGAACCGGCGCTGAGTCTGGAAGGGGCCGCCCTGCACTACGATTTTCGCGACTACGACAGCGACTATTACAGCCAGCCGGGCAACCTGTTCCGCATCATGGACGAGGGGCAGCGTTCACGGCTCGCCGCCAACCTGGCCCGATCCCTTGTCAATGTGGAGGATGACGCCATCGTCGCGGCCCAGCTCAAACACTTCGAGCAGGCCGACCCCGAGTACGCCAAACGAGTCGAACTGGCACTGGCCGCCTTGCAGCGCTAAGTCGCAAGCAGGCAACATCTGCAAAAACAAAACGGGGGCCTGATGGCCCCCGTTCTCGTCATGACGGTATTTGATAAATAAAAAAACAGAGCCCAAGGCTCTGTTTTCACTGCTGTATCAATCCCGGACGGAACGCGCTTCACGCTCTTCCCGCTCCCTTGCCAACAGGCGTTTGTACCACCAGCTACTGCGACGACGTTGTGCATTGGAAGAGCGACGAGCCATTTCTTAGGTTCCAGCCAAGAGAAGAAAGGAGCTGCATTATGCGACAGGGATCACGTCCATGTCTTTAGCTGGATCAAGAAAAGCCTCACTGACCCACGGAAATCGTCTTTTGATCTTTCGCACCACGGGTGGCAGGCAACACCACCGCAGGAGAGCGCCAGGCCAACGGGCCATTGCTCTCGAGGTCGTTCTGCGGGCCGCACTCCAGCCAGATATCGCCCTGCAGAATGCGGGCCCCTTCGGAATATTTCTGATCCGCAAACCAGCAGACCCGCTCGGGCAATGAGCCCAGCGGCAACACCAGCTCGGGACTGGCAGACTCGCCCACCACAATGGTTTTGGACGCGGCCAGAGCGGGGGCGAGCCAGAGGGAGGCCAGCAGGCAGAGCAGTACATTTTTCATGAGAGGGATCCTGTTTCGATGGAAGGCATTCTCGAAGAGTCTGACCAGCCCCGGGGTTTACTTGACTGACAATCATACTGCCTGCTGGCATTGTGGAACCAATATGGTAGCCTGCCAGCGCCTGCGGGCAGTCTCTCGCTGCCACGCGCAAACTTCCGGTGAATTTGTCACGTCCTGACAAAATATAACCTTATTTATCAAATCGTTATTTGGATATTATCCCAATGCGTATCATGCCGTTGCTTCAGGCGGCCTGCCTGAGCCTGATGTTGTCCGCCTGCGTTGCCCCATTGCTGATGATGAGCCCCACCAGCCAACTGATGTGGGCCCTGCTCAAGCCGCTGGTCGGCTTTGACCCGAACGAGGTCAATCTGTTCGAACAACCCCTGATCAAGGATCGGATGACCGCCATCCTTGGCCCCAATTACGACAGCACCATGCAGTTGCTCAAGACTGCCGACAAGTTACAGCAGGAAGGGCCGCTTTTCTATGTGGTCTCCGAGTATGCGCCGGTGCCGGATATCGCCAAGCAGGCGGGGATGGTGTGGAACTCGCAAACCAACCAGATGTCGGTATTGCTGCAAAAAGGGGATGGCACCACCCTGACCTTCGGCGAAAATCTGGCGGGCACAGCACCGACATGGCCAACCGCCATGCAGGGCTGGCAGACCCCTACCAGCCAGCTCACCCCGGCGACCAATGCCCTGACCGGCGCGGCGACCAGTCAGAGTGGCGCCTCCCCCTTCTCCCTTGGCAGCGCGCTGGGCACAGTGACTCGCGGCGTCACCGGCTCGCTGACCAACAGCGCCAGCCAGGCCATCAGCGGCGCAGCCGCCAACGTCACAGGACAGGCAACTCAAGCGGTGAGCCAAAGCACGACCGCACTTACCCGCACTGCAACCACCGCAGTCACTGCCCCCGCCAAACAGGCGGTGAGCAGCACCACCGCCACCGCGGCGCAAGAAGCTACCAAGGCCGTTGTCACACCTGCCAAACAGGCTGTCAGCAGCGCCGCTGCGACCGCGACGCAAGAAGCCACCAAAGCCGTTGCCGCTCCTGCCAAGCAAGCCGTCAGTAGCGCCGCTACGGCCGCGACCCAAGAAGCGACCAAGGCCGTTGCCGCTCCTGCCAAGCAAGCCGTCAGCAGCGCCACTGCGACCGCGACCCAAGAAGCCACCAAGGCCGTTACCGCTCCGGCCAAACAGGCCGTCAGCAGCGCCGCTGCGACCGTGACGCAAGAGGCCACCAAGGCTGTTGCCGCTCCTGCCAAACAAGCTGTCAGCAATGCCGCCGCGACCGTGACGCAAGAGGCAACCAAGGCTGTTGCCGCTCCGGCCAAGCAAGCCGTCAGCAGCGCCGCAGCAACCGCGACGCAAGAGGCAACCAAGGCCGTTGCAGAACCAGCCCGGCAGGCCGTCAGTGCCGCATCCCATACGGCCGGAGAGAGCGTCGCCGATGCCGCCAGAGCGGCGGAAGCCAAGGCTCGCGCCAAGGCAGAGGCGGAGATGGAAGCCCTGCTCAAATAAACCGACAGGCCACCGCAAGGTGGCCTGTTTTTTATCCCGCTACCGGATCATGACGTTATGGAAAAGGCCACATAGACTGTTATGTAACTACCCGCACAAGGAGTGCATCATGCGTCGTCTGCTCCCTGCTCTCGCTTCTCTCGCCCTGTTTATCGCGCTCCCGGCTCCGGCACTTATCTACTATTCGGAGCAGAACATGCCACTCAATGGCCAGGATAAAAATGGTCAGCCTGTGGGGTTGGCGGTCGAGTTGCTGCGCCTGATGTGGCGTGAAATGGGGGAGCCGGAGCAACCCATCCACTTTCTGCCCTGGGCCCGCGGCTGGTATCTGCTGACCCAACAGCAAGAGGCCGTGCTCTTTACCACGGCGCATACCAAGGAGCGGGATCCCCACTTCCTCTGGGTCTGCCCCATCAGCCACTCCAGGGTCGCGCTGGTCGGCCGCAAGCAGGATGCCCCCAAAGTGGCCAGCAAAGCGGATCTCGCCAAGCTGCAGATTGGTGTGATGCAGGCGGATGTCGGGGAGCAGTTGCTGCTCAACCGCGGGATCAGCCCTGGCAATATGATGTCGGTAGAGCGCATGGATCAGGTGGTGCGCCAGCTCATCATGGCACGCACCGATCTGGTGGCGGGCAACGAGGTGATGCTGCGCCATCAGGCCAAGGAGCTGGGTTTTCCCAGCGAGGATTTTGTCACCGTCGCGATCATTGAAGAGCAGGATAACTGCTTCGCCTTCAACCTGAGGGCAGACAAGCAACAGGTTGCCCGCCTGCAACAGGCGCTGGACAAGGTCAAACAGGGGGATGAATACAAGCAGCTGATGAAGCGCTACCAGTTGCTCAGTATCCTGCCCGAAACCACTCCCACCCTCCCGCGCATCGAGTAACTCCGGCCCACCCTATGGCGGGCTCTCTCTATCTCCCGCCGATGACGCCTGCGATGCCTCCACCGGAGCAGTAATGAGGTGGTTCAGAAAGAGATTGAACAGCTCGGCCCGCGAGCCGAGCCGCAGCTTGCCATAGAGATGCTTGCGGTGATTCTTCACCGTGCCGCTGCCAATCCCGAGCTCCGCGGCAATCGCCTCCGTATCCAGCCCCTGCAGCAGCAACTCCGCCACCTGCCGCTCGCGCCGGGTAAGCCTATCGCCCCCGACACTCGACATAGCCTGCTCCACCGAGCTCCGGAGGCTGGCGCTGTCTGGCTGCGCCGTGCTCTGGGCCAGCAGCGGCTGGCTCTGCCGCCACTGCTGACGACAGAGCGAATGTACCAGCGGGAACAGCTGCTCCAGCCTTGCCAGCTCGTCACGGCTGAGGGTGCTGCGCTTGTCGAGTCGCCCCAGAAACAGCATCAGCGTCAGTCCGTCCCGCACCGGCAGGATCAGTCCCACCTCTTCCTGCCAGCCGGTGGCCTGATAGAAGTGGTGGCGATATTCGGGATCGAGCCGCCCTTGGGAGACCTGCGCCAGGGTCCAGACGCCGGCAGGCAAGCCCTGCTCCAGCGCCTGCATAAAGGGATCCTGACTGAAGTGGCTGGTGAGGTAGCGATCAAACAGCAGAGCCCGCTGATGGTTGAGGTTGTCGTAGAGGTAGACGGGGCGCTGTCCCACACCGAGCAGCAGCGCGCAATCAAACGCCACCTGTTGCTGGATCAGCCGCACCAGCGCCGCCGGAAAGGCGCTGTTGTGCAGGGCATCGACCACCTCGGTCATGCTGCGGGTCAAGGCATCTGTGGTGAATGGCTGGGTCATGGTGGCACGTTTCCGGTGACGGGGAGCGATTTCCCGCTATGGCTGAATGTTAGCACGAGAGTGGCAAAACTGTCCCTCAGGGGACATATCCGCTACCGGCCAGAACGGCGAGGATGACGGCTTTTCCCCTGTTGTTGGAGCACACATGATCAACCCCCACCTGCTCGATGAGCTGACCGAGCGCGGCCTTGTGGCCCAGAATTCCGACCCGGCGGCCCTGGCCGATCATCTTGCCACCCCGCGCACCGTCTATTGCGGGTTCGATCCCACCGCCGGCAGCCTGCATATCGGTCATCTAGTGCCGCTCTTGATGCTGCGCCGCTTCCAGCTGGCGGGCCACACCCCGGTGGCACTGGTGGGCGGAGCAACCGGCCTTATCGGCGATCCCAGCTTCAAGGCGACCGAGCGCAGCCTCAACAGTACCGATACCGTGCAGGGTTGGGTCGCCAGCCTGTCTGCCCAAATCAGGGCGCTGCTGCCCGCCGATGAGGGCCTGTCGGCCCCGCAACTGGTCAACAATGGCGACTGGATGGGGCAGATGTCCGCCCTCGATTTTCTGCGGGATATCGGCAAGCACTTCTCGGTCAATGCCATGCTGGCGCGGGAATCGGTGCGCCAGCGGCTGGCCCGTCCGGATCAGGGCATCTCGTTCACCGAGTTCTCCTACGCTCTGCTGCAATCCTACGACTTTGCGGTGCTGCACCAGCGGCTCGGTTGCACCCTGCAGATTGGCGGCAACGACCAGTGGGGCAATATCACCAGCGGCATGGATCTCACCCGTCGCCTCCATCAGGCGCAGGTGCACGGCATGACCCTGCCCCTCATCACCAAGGCAGACGGCACCAAGTTCGGCAAGACCGAAGGGGGCGCGGTCTGGCTCGATCCGGCGCTCACCTCCCCTTACGCCTTCTACCAGTTCTGGCTCGGCACCGCGGATGAGGATGTCTACCGCTTCCTGCGCTACTACAGCTTTATGTCGCTGAGCGAGATTGATGCACTGGAGGCGGAAGACGCGAAGCGGCAGGGGCGCAAGCAGGCCCAGCAGGTGTTGGCGAACGAGCTGACCGAGCTGGTACACGGCAAGGCGGCGCTGGCTGCGGTGCAGCGCATCAGCGAGCTGCTGTTTAGCGGCGATGTGGCCCGCCTCGGCGAGAGCGATCTGGCCCAGCTGGCGCAGGATGGCATGCCGTGTAGCACCGTCAGCGGCGAGACGGATCTGGTCAGCCTGCTGGTCAGCTGCGGTCTGGCGAACTCCAGGCGTATCGCCCGCGAACTGCTGGCGGTGGGCGCCATCAGCCTCAATGGTGTGCTCAAGCAGGATGATCAGCTGAGCGCCACTGATCGGCTGTTTGGCCGCTACCTGCTGCTGCGCCGGGGCAAGAAGCAGTATCAACTGGTGGAGTGGCAATAAGCCGCAGGGCGGGGAGTTCAACCTCCCCGCCCGCCCCCTGAATCCCTTTTGAATCCCGAGTTGCGATCCCCCTCACAGCCTCTCCCGTCAGCAGCCACCATACTGGCACCGGCGAACATGGAGTACGCCACACAATCTGTTCCTCACGATTCAACAAGGATGCTGATGATGAAGAGATGGCTTCTGGTGCTGCTCTGCACCCTGCCCATGCTGGCACACGCCAGCGGATACACCCAGACCCGCTACCCCATAGTACTGGTGCACGGCCTGTTCGGCTTCGACAAGCTGCTCGGGGTCGATTACTTCTACGGCATTCCGCAGGCCCTGAGCCGGGATGGTGCCAAAGTCTACGTGGCTCAGGTGTCGGCCACCGCCAGTTCGGAACAACGGGGGGAGCAGCTGCTCGCCCAAGTTGAGCTGCTGCTGGCGGCCACCGGCGCCGAGAAGGTCAACCTGATCGGCCACTCCCACGGCGGCCCCACCATCCGCTATGTCGCCTCGGTCGCCCCCGAGCTGGTCGCCTCCGCCACCAGCGTCGGCGGGGTCAACTACGGCTCCGAGATTGCCGATCTGGTGCGGGCCAATGCCGCCCCCGGCAGCGCCGCCGAGAAGCTGGCTGCCGCCGCGGCCCACGCCCTCTCCGGCATGATTTCACTGCTCTCGGGCGGGAGCCAGCTACCGCAAGATCCGGTCGCCGCCCTCGATGCCCTCACCAGCAAGGGGGCCAGCCAGTTCAACCAGCGCTACCCGGAGGGGCTGCCCAGCCGCTATTGCGGCGAGGGGCCGATGCAAGCAACCAACGGCGTCTACTACTTCTCCTGGAGCGGACGCGGCAACCTGACCAATCTGCTGGATCCGGTGGATCCTGCACTGGCGCTGACCGGCGCCTTCTTCAAGGAGCCCAATGACGGGCTGGTCGGGGTCTGCAGCAGCCACCTTGGCAAGGTGATCGGCACCGACTACCGGATGAATCATCTGGACGAAGTGAACCAATCCTTCGGCATCCACCATCTGTTCGAGACCGATCCGGTCACCCTCTATCGCCAGCATGCCAACCGACTCAAGGAGCTGGGACTATGAAGATAGCCACCCTGCTCGTCGTGCCCTGCGCCATCACCCTGCTGCTTGGCGGGGTGTTGCTCTGGCCCACGGCACCGACGACAGACTCATCCCCTGCTCAAGCCAGCCAGCATGCACAGAGCCACCCGCACGATCCCGAGCAGGAGGCCGCCGATGCCCTGCAGGCGCGCTATCGCACCTTTGTCTCCGCCCAAAGCAGCCTGACGGTGCCCACCGAGATCTCCCTCGCCAGCTTGCAGATCCTGTTTGACGAGCGGGAGCAGCTGCGCCAGCAGAGCTTTACCCCGGCCGAGCAGGCCCAGCTGTTTGCCGAGGATCGGCTGATGGAGCAGTTGACCCTGCGCCGCAGGGCGCTGGCGGAAGCAAGAGACAGCGACAAGTCGCAGCTGGCCAGCGAGCTGGATCTCTGGCTGGCGGAGCAACCGGGCTGGTTTCGCGAGGCGGAGGCCAACAGCCGTCTGCTTGAGGAGTTGCAAGAGCTGGCGCAGATGGACCCGGCCAAACGGGAGGCTCTGCTGCTGGAGACGGGGGGGCCGGAAGCGGTGGATCGGATGCGCCAGCTGGAGCAGAACCGGCAAGGGTTCGAGGAGCAGCTCAGCGGCTTTCTGGCCGAGCTCAGACAACTGCCAAACGAGGCCAGGGCCGAACAGCAGCAGGAGCTGCTGGCACGCTGGTTCGAGCCCGGCCAGTGGCGCCGGGTCGAGGCACTCACCCGGCTCAAGCTGGGGGAGCCACACACCAAATGAGAAAGGGGCCCGTGATGGGCCCCCTTGCTATTACGCTTATTGCGGCTTGTTGGCCCCCGGCAGCGGCTGCCAGGTGAGGCGGGTTACCTGAGTGCCCTGCACCTCGCACTTGAGGCTCAGCTCCTGCCACCCCTTCTCCTGACGCAGGGAGACCTCCCCTTCGATCCCCTGCTCGCCAATCTTCAGCTTGTCCTGCTCGAAGATCACCTTGTCGCCATGGGCGAGATCCATCAGTTTGCCGTTGCAGAGCCAGTGAGCGAGATCCGCCCCCTTCAGCTTGACGCCACCCTTGGCCGCCTTCTGTTCGGCCGCGCTCACCACAAACAGCTTGCTCAGCTCGGCAGCCCGCTTGGTGAGCCACTCCTGACGCTGCTGCATGCTCATCTTGCTGATGAACTCGGCGGGCTGGCCCTTCTCGTCCAGCCATTGGGTCAGCTTGCCGCTGTCATCAAAGGCGAACTGGGCGGCGGGCTCTTTGACCCCGAACAGCTTGCCGCCCTTGAAGTAGTAGCGGCTCTCCCCTTCCAGCTTGCCCAGCTCGTTCATGATGGGCACGGCGATGATGACGGGGGCGCCATCGATCCAGGCTTTGATATCGACGCCGTCATGGCTGAATTGACGGGTATCGAGGGCGCTCTCGGCCCCCTTCTCCATCAGGGTAAACTGCTCGGCGAGAGAAGCGGCCAGAGAAGGGAGGGAGCAGAATCCCAGGGTCAGCGCGATCGCTGTGTTGCGCATTGAGTTGTACATAACACTCCTGTGATGGGCCATCCGGCCCGTGGTTAACTCTCTGTCAGCCAGGCCCGCAGACCTTCCCGGTGAGCATCGCTCAGGGGCAGGGATTGGCGGGCCCGGTAGTCAAAATGGATCAGGGTCGTTTCGGCGGTGACGGCCAGTTCGCCGCCCTGCCAGGCCTCCTGCCAGACCGTAAAGGAGCTGGTGCCGATGCGGCGTACGCCGGTCTTGATGGTGACCGGCTGGCCGTAAAACAGCTCCCGTTTGAACTGCACCGTATAGCCCGCGATGATCAGGTGCCAGTTATGCACATCCAGATCGGGGGAGAAGATCCGGAACAGGGGATCCCGCGCCGATTCGAACCAGACCGCCGGCACCGTATTGTTGATATGGCCAAGGGCATCCGTCTCCTGAAAGCGGGGTTGGATCTGCATTTCCAGCATGAGTTGACTCCTTGTCTCTTTGTTTCTGTCCTTGTCCTGTTGATTGGACATCAGTGGCCAATGGGGTGGCTGCCGGGCATCACCAGCGGATCAGCATGTTACATGATACTGCTGGCCCAAGCACAGGGATGCCCACGACCCTGCGATACCGGCCAGCAGGTGTCGCAGTGCGGCGAGTTTTGGTGCTCTGCAAAAAAAGCGGGCAGTAAAAAGCCCCGCACATCTTGGGTGTGCGGGGCTAGTGCAGATAACCAAACGGCTTGGGGACTAGCCGAGCAGATCGAAGCGATCCGCATTCATCACCTTGTTCCAGGCGGTGATGAAGTCACAGACAAACTTCTCCTTGTTGTCATCCTGGGCATAGACCTCGGCATAGGCGCGCAACACCGAGTTGGAGCCGAACACCAGATCCACCCGGGTGGCCGTCCATTTCAGGGCGCCGCTGCGGCGATCGCGGATCTCGTAGAGATTGCTCGCTTTCGGCAGCCACTGGTAGCCCATGTCGGTCAGGTTGACGAAGAAGTCGTTGCTGAGTACCCCGACCCGATCGGTAAAGACCCCGTGCCCGGTACCGCCGTGGTTGGTGCCGAGCACCCGCATCCCGCCGACCAGCGCCGTCATCTCGCAGGCGGTGAGCCCCATCAGCTGAGCGCGATCCAGCAGCAACTCCTCCGCCGTCACCACATAGTCCTGCTTCAGCCAGTTGCGGAAGCCGTCGGCCAGCGGCTCCAGCACCTCGAACGAGGCCACATCGGTCTGAGCCTGAGTGGCGTCCCCCCGGCCAGGCGCAAACGGCACGCTCACCGTCACCCCGGCTGCCTGGGCAGCCTGCTCGATGGCGAGGTTGCCCCCCAGCACGATGAGATCCGCGACGCTGACGCCACACTCGGCCGCGAGCTTGTCATAGACCGCCAGCACCTTCGCCAGCCTCGCCGGTTCGTTGCCCGGCCAATCCTTCTGCGGCGCCAGCCGGATGCGGGCACCGTTGGCTCCGCCCCGCTTGTCGGAGCCACGGAAGGTACGGGCACTATCCCAAGCGGTAGTGACCCGCTCGCTGATGGAGAGGCCGCTGGCGGCAATCCTGGCCTTCACCGCCGCCACGTCATAATCGGCACGTCCGGCTGGCACCGGATCCTGCCAGATCAGATCTTCTGTCGGCACATAGGGGCCGACATAGCGGCTCTTCGGCCCCATATCCCTGTGGGTCAGCTTGAACCAGGCGCGGGCGAAGGCGTCGGAGAAGGCCGCCGGATCATCGCGGAAACGCTCGGCAATCTTGCGGTACTCGGGGTCGAATTTGAGCGCCATATCGGCATCCGTCATCATGGGTTTGCAGCGGATCGACGGGTCCTCCACATCCACCGGCATATCCTCTTCAGCGATATTGATCGGTTCCCACTGATGGGCCCCCGCCGGCGATTTTTGCAACCACCAGTCGTACTTGAACAGCAGATCGAAGTAGCCGTTGTCCCATTGGGTCGGGTGGGTGGTCCAGGCCCCTTCGATGCCGCTGGTCACAGTGTTGCGGCCGATGCCGCGGCTGTGGTGATTGATCCAGCCGAGCCCCTGCTCCTCGAGGCTGGCCCCTTCCGGCTCGGGCCCAAGCTGTTTGGCATCGCCGTTGCCGTGAGCCTTGCCGACGGTGTGGCCACCGGCGGTCAGCGCTACCGTCTCTTCATCATCCATCGCCATGCGGGCGAAGGTGACTCGCATATCTTGCGCGGTTTTCAGCGGATCGGGCTGGCCATCCACCCCTTCCGGGTTGACGTAGATAAGCCCCATCATCACCGCCGCCAGCGGGTTTTCCAGATCCCGCTCGCCGGAATAACGACCACCCGGCTTGCCGCTGGGCGCCAGCCACTCTTTCTCCGATCCCCAGTAGATATCCTTCTCCGGGTGCCAGATATCCTCGCGGCCAAAGGCGAAGCCGAAGGTCTTGAGCCCCATGGACTCATAGGCCACGGTGCCCGCCAGAATGATCAGGTCGGCCCAGCTGATCTTGTTGCCGTACTTCTTCTTGATGGGCCACAGCAGGCGACGGGCCTTGTCGAGGTTGGCGTTATCCGGCCAGGAGTTGAGGGGGGCGAAACGCTGGTTTCCGCTGCCACCGCCGCCCCGGCCATCGGCGATGCGGTAAGTCCCGGCCGAGTGCCAGGCCATGCGGATCATCAGGCCGCCGTAGTGGCCCCAGTCGGCGGGCCACCACTCCTGACTGTCGGTCATCAGGGCGGTCACATCCTGCTTGAGGGCCGCCATATCGAGCCCCTTCAAGGCTTCCCGATAGTTGAAACCGGCCCCCAGCGGATTGGTCTTGGTATCGTGTTGGTGAAGAATGTCGAGGTTGAGGCTCTGCGGCCACCACTCCATTCTGGACGTCTCGACGGAGGTGGTTCCCCCGTGCATGACCGGGCATTTTCCTGCGGAACTGTCTGAATTGTTGCTCATCGTTTTCCTCATTTGCTCTGCTGTCCATAACCTGAAACAGCATGGCACAGAGGCGTGACACAAACTGTGCAGCAGCGGCCGATTTACGGATCTTTCACGCAAGCGGCCACGGAACGCCCGTCAGCCGCGACAGAAATTGGACGAACTATGGAGCCTCTGCGGGCTGATGGGTCGGCTCGGGCCGCAGCCAGGCGCTGCGAAAATCGAACCAGCCGAGCGCCGTCATCCGCACCCCGTGCACGCCGACCCGGCTCTCCAGCTCCAGCCAGTGGTGAAACAGCGGCACAAACCAGCTCTGCTGCTGCACCCTTGCCAGCAGGGCGCGGGGGCCAGGCACCTCACCGCTGGCGCGCCACTGCATCAACCCCTGCCACAGCTCATGCTGACTGCTCCACACCTTGCGCAGCAACGGAGTGCCCTGCAACCAGGCGTAGGGGGCAAAGGGGCCGGCATGCTCGAGGTTGAGGGTGCCGAGCCAGAGATCCACGTCTTCATCCTCGCCACTCACCCAGCGACCGTAATCGAGGGTGCGCACCTCCAGCCGGATCCCCTGTTCGGCCAGCAGGCTGCTCATGGCGTTGGCGCACTCGTTGAACTCCAGATGCTGGTTGAAGCAGGCAAGCACCAAGGTCGTCGGCAACTGCGCCGGTGTGGGCAAGGGGGCGGGCAGTGCTTCGCGCCAGTGGGGCAGCAGGCCGAGGGCGCTGGTCCAGCCCCGTTGCAACTCGGGGGCGACCCGCCCCATCAGAGCCACCGGATTGAGCAGCTGGCCGAGCCACTGGCGCAGGGCGGGATCCTGCAAGGATCCGGAACGATCGTCCTGCAGCAGGAAGTAGCAGCCCGACTCCAGCTCCGATTCGCCGCGCATGGTACCGAGCTCAGGGCTGTCGCGCCCAAGCTGCAGATGGGTCTCCAGCCGCTCTGCCAGCTCCGGCAACATCCAAATGTCGATCTCGTCGAGCAGGGCGCGCAGGCCGAAGTAGTCGTCAAACGCCGCAAGGCAAAGATGCAGGGGATCGTTGGCAGCCACCCGGTAAGGGCCAGTGCCCACAGGTTGCAGGGCAAAGCCCGCCTCCCCCTTGAGCTCCCGTGGCAAAATGGTCGCCACCGGCTCCGCCAGCAGGTGAGGCAGCCAGGGATCCGGGCTGTCGAGATAGAGATCCAGCGTGCGCGGCCAGGGGCTCTCCAGCCGGTCCAGATGGGCGAACAGCGGGCGATCCCGCAAAGCCAGCAGACTCTCCATCACATCCTCCACCACCAGCTCGCGGCCGTGGTGAAAACGCACCGCCGGGCGCAGGTAGAAGCGCCAGTGGCAAGGGCCCAGACACTCCCAGTGGTGGGCGAGATCCCCTTCGATTTCCCCATTTTCCTCATTTCGCCGGGTGAGGCCGTTGAAGATCTGGCGGCTCAGGTGAATTTCGGAGCGGCGCATAGGGCCGGTGGGCAGCAACTGCGGCAGCGGGCGATAGTAGGGCACCCGCAGGATCTGGCGCCCTTCGCGGGTGGCCTGACCGAGCTGTTCGATCAGCAACGGAGTGAGCAGATCGAGGCGATCCTCGGCCAGCCGCACCGCCTGTGCCAGCTGGCCCTGACTGAGCAGATCCCGCAAGCGGCGCCGGGTCAGGCTCTCCTGACTATCGAGCAGGGTAAGTCGGGAGCGCCGCCCCCGCCCCGCTTCCGCCGACCAGCTGAGCCAGCCCTGATCCTGCATCCGCCGCAGCAGCAGACGGGCGTTGCGTGGGGTGCAGCAGAGCAGATCCGCCACCTCGGCGAGGCTGATCTCCCGCTCGTCGCTGCCAAGCAGCTGGGCGAGTCGTTGAAATTGCTGGTAGAGGCGACTGGTCGGCATAAAAGAGGAAATCCTGTTGCTGTAAGCCATCAGTTTTTACTTCCGCATTTTAGCTCAATACTGCTGATGAACGTGAGAACCACAGCAGAGGAGCATCATCATGAGCCACGCCAATCGCCTCAAACCGAACCGGATCCAGCAGACCCTGCGCCGTTACTTCAAGCGGATCCTGCCGCGCCCATTGGCGCTCATCGAGGATCCCATGCAGCAGCTCAACCGCCTGATGCAGTGGGATATGAACCAGATCGATGACAAGGAGTATCGCCGTCGCCTCTGAATGCGGGCCATGCCAACCACTCGGGACGCGCATCCCCTGCGGGCGACATTGCTTTGCCGGATCTTGCTGTTTACATCGGCCACGGGCCTGATAGATTGGACGTCTATCCATCTATAAATGCCATAAGCAACATCCAACAAGGAGTGTGTGATGAAAGATGCGACCCTGGCCCTGCACCACGGCTTTTCCAACGACCCCACCACCAAGGCGGTCGCCGTGCCCATCTACCAGACGGTGGCCTACGAGTTCGAGAGCGCCCAGCACGGGGCGGATCTGTTCAATCTGGCGGTGCCGGGCAACATCTACACCCGCATCATGAACCCCACCAACGATGTGCTGGAGCAGCGGATGGCCGCGCTGGAAGGGGGGATCGCCGCACTGGTGGTCTCGGCAGGTTCCGCCGCCATCACCTATGCCATTCAGGCGCTGACCGCCGCCGGTGACAACATTGTCTCCACACCCCAGCTCTATGGCGGCACCTATACCTTGTTCGCCCACATGCTGCCGAGTTTCGGGGTCGAGGTGCGCTTCGCCAAAGATGACAGTGCCGAAGCCATCGCCGCCCTGATCGACGACAAGACCAAGGCGGTCTACTGCGAGAGCATCGGCAACCCGGCGGGCAACATCGTCGATTTGGCCGCGCTGGCCAAGGCAGCCCACGCCCGTGGTGTGCCGCTCATCGTCGACAACACGGTCGCCACCCCGGTGCTCTGCAAGCCCATCGAACACGACGCCGACATCGTGGTCCACAGCCTCACCAAATATGTCGGCGGCCACGGCAACTCGCTGGGTGGCGTCATCGTCGACTCGGGCAAATTCCCTTGGGCGGATCACGCCGAGCGCTTCCCCCAGCTCACCAAACCCGAACCCTCCTACCACGGGGTGGTCTACACCGAGGCCTTTGGCCCGGCTGCCTTTATCGGGCGGGTGCGTACCGTGCCGCTGCGCAATACCGGCGCGGCGCTGGCGCCGATGAACGCCTTTCTACTGCTGCAAGGGCTGGAAACTCTCAGCCTGCGCATGGAGCGCCACGTGGATAACGCCCTGCGGGTCGCCAATCACCTCAAGCATCACCCCAAGGTGGCCTGGGTCAGCTACGCCGGTCTGCCGGGCCACCCGCACTATCTGCTGGCAGAGAAGTACATGGCCGGTCGCCCCTCGGCCATCCTCTCGTTCGGCCTGAAAGAGGGTTACGAGGCGGGCGTGCGCTTCTACGATGCACTAAAGATCTTCAAGCGGCTGGTCAACATCGGCGATGCCAAGTCGCTGGCCTGCCACCCAGCCTCCACCACCCATCGCCAGTTGAGCGAGGAGGAGCAGGCCAAGGCTGGCGTGAAACCGGAGATGATCCGGCTGTCGGTCGGGATCGAGGCGATCGAGGACATACTGGCGGATCTGGATCAGGCGCTGGAGGCCTGAGTCAGTCAGCAAGGGAGCGGGCATCAGCCCGCTCTTTTTTAGCCATCGGTGAACCGCCCCCCTCGCCTGCTCGTATACCCCATCCTGCCACCGAATCGAGGTCGTTATGATAGTCCTGCACCACCTGAACAAATCCCGCTCCCAACGCATCATCTGGCTGCTCGAAGAGCTGGGTCAGCCCTATGAGATCAAGGCGTATCAGCGCGATGCCGCCACCTTTCTGGCGCCGCCCGAGCTGAAAGCCATCCACCCTCTCGGCAAGTCGCCAGTCATCGAGTTCGACGGCCGGGTGCTGGCGGAATCGGGCGCCATCACCGAGTACCTGATCGCCCGCTATGCTGCCGATCGGCTGGCACCGGCACCAGATAGCCCGGAGTATCCCGAATACCTGCAGTGGCTCCACTTTGCCGAGAGCTCGGGCATTCTGCCGCTGCTGCTCGACATGTTCGTGCGCAAGGATGGCAGCCCGATGCGCTTCCTGCCGGACTACGCCAAGGCGGAGTGTGCCAAGGTGCTGGGCTACCTCAATGAGGTACTGGCGAATCGCCACTATCTGGTGGGGGATCGCCTCTCCGGCGCCGACATCATGAACTCCTTCCTGGTGGATCTGCTGGCGCAAAACGGTCAGCTAGCCCACTTCCCGCATCTGCAAGCCTACTGGCAGCGCCTCAATACCCATCCGGCCCGTCAGAAGGCGGTAGAGCTGGAGCTGGAGCGTGAGCTGGATCAGCGCCCCTGACCCGAGTCGCCATCATGCAAAACGCCCCGACTGTCGGGGCGTTTTTGTTATGCAGCGGGCTGCGGTTTACTTGGTCGCTGGCACCTTGTCCCGGCGCGACTTCCACCACCAGCGCAGCCGGATCTGGGAGATGAGCATCCCCGCCAGCATCAGGGCACAACCGGCAATGGCGCGCTCATCCAGCGTCTCCCCCAACAGCAACACGCCACCCACGGCGGCAAAGACGGTCTCCAGACTGAGGATGATGGCGGCATGGGCCGGATGAGCACCCCGCTGCCCCACCACCTGCAGGGTATAACCGACCCCGACCGACACCAGCCCGGCATAGAGCAGCGCCTGCCAACCGGCCACAGCGCCGCTAACAGTCGGAGTTTCAATAACAAAAGCGGTGGCGAGGCTGAGCAGGCCGCAGACCACGAACTGCACTCCGGCGAGCTTGATGGGAGCAACACGGTTGGAATAGTGATCCACCAGCAGCAGGTGAACGGCCCAGAACAGGGCGCCGACTACCTGCAACAGATCGCCAAAGCCGATGGTGAACTCGTCGGTGACGCTCAGTACATAGAGACCGGCCAGCGCAATGACGGCGCCGATCCAGGTATTGAGACCACTCTTGTGGCGCAGCAGCAGCCCCAGTACCGGCACCAGAATGATGTAGAGCCCGGTGATGAAACCGGCCTTGGCGGCAGTGGTATAGAGCAGCCCCACCTGCTGCAGGGAGGCGGCACAGAACAGCACCAGCCCGGCCAGCACACCACCGATCAGCAGCTGGCGATGGTCGCCCGCAACGGCAACAGGTTGTCGGGATTTGAGCCACCAGAGCAGCGGCAGCAGGGAGAGGGCGCCGAGCAGAAAGCGCAGGCCATTGAAGGTATAGGGCCCCATGTGATCCATCCCGAGGCGCTGGGCGACAAAGCCCATACCCCAGATGGTGGCAGCCATCAGCAACATCAGATTGGAGCGCATGGCGATTCTTCCTTAAATCGGCGCGTGACGGGTTATCCGATCCAAGATACCCGCCTCCCTATCCTCTTGTCTCCACTCTTTGTCTTCGCTCTCGCTCTCAACGCGCTGCATCGCACTGCTTTTGAGCACAGCGAGTGTTACAGCAGCGAGGGCTTGGTGAACACGGCCAACAGGGCAATCAGTAGCAGATTGCCCCGCAGGATCCACACCACCCGGAAGTGCTGCTGGATGGAGATCATCGGCGCCTTGCCCAGACGCAGGGCGCGACGCCAGCGATAGAAGAGGCGGCTGGGATAAACGAGGGAGCCAACAATCAGCAGAAACAGCCCCATCTTGAGGCCGTGGGCAGGATGGGCAAA
The DNA here is from genome assembly GCF_041402345.1 of Aeromonas sp. S11(2024). Classification (NCBI taxonomy): domain Bacteria; kingdom Pseudomonadati; phylum Pseudomonadota; class Gammaproteobacteria; order Aeromonadales; family Aeromonadaceae; genus Aeromonas; species Aeromonas sp. S11(2024). The sequence continues at coordinate 272,810 of NZ_JBGLRC010000003.1, forward strand.
GATCTCTGCCACCGAGCTGGCATGCTCGAGGGCCAGCAGACACCCGGTGGCAAAGATGGAGAAGAGCGCCAGTGCAGCCACCCCATCTGCCAGCAGCAGGCGGCGCACTCGCAGCATGTTCAGGCCGCGCCGAAAGATCAGATACTCGACACAGAGGGCAAGGATTAGCACCGCTATGCTGCCATAATGAATCATTGAGAGCAGAGTGTGGTTCAGCATCGGAAACATCTCATTTTCTGCCTTTAGACGAGCCGCACAGCATCATATATGCTGGTGTCACCCGAGACGAAAAGGATCTGTTCATGTCCCCCGCCAAGCCCAAGAACACTTGGTCTTTGATCACCCGCATGCGGCTGGGCCTCCTCTTGCTCTTTATCCCTGTGTTGCTGCTCGGCAGCATCTACTACCTGCATATGGAGCGCACCCTGCGCCACGAGCAGCAACAGAACCTGATTGCTCGCAACACCCAGTATTTCCATACCCTGATCGAACCCTATCTGGCGACCCTCAAACGCCAGTTTACGCTCATTTATCAGCAGGTAAATTATCGGGATTTCAGCGGCCCGGAGATCCTTAACGGCGAGCGCTACCTGCAACAGTGGCAGGCCTATCACAAGGTGATGGAGCTCGATTACGTCTACGTGGGCACCGAGCATCGCAAGATGCTGATCCACCCCTCCTGGCAGGCCGACGAGAAGTTCGATCCCAGAACCCGCCCCTGGTATCTGCTGGCCGCCAGCCATCCCGGACAGATTGTCTGGACTGATCCTTATTACGACTACACCTTGGGCACCCTCACCATGGCGCTGGCCCGGGTAATTGAAGATCCTGACGGCAAGCGGGTTGGCGTACTCTCGCTGGATACCCAGCTCACCCCCCTCACCAGCTGGCTCAACAACAAGCATGATGAGACTCACCCTCTGGGGGCTGGCTATCAGATCCTGCTCAACCATGACGGACTGGTGCTGGCCCATCAGGATCGCGAAAGGGTATTCAAACCCCTCGCCCACCCCGACTGGCTGGCCCGGATGCAACTGCCGCAGGGCTTTTTCCTCGATGATGCCAGCGGCCTGATGGTCTCCTACTACCGCATCCCCGAGCAGCGCTGGATCCTGCTCAGCGTCGAGCCGACTGCCAGCATGCAGCAGGTGATCGACAGCGTCTCCATCAACGTGCAGTTGATGATTGCCGTCGCCTGCATTCTCTATCTGCTGCTGGCCCTGCTCTGGTCCCGCTACTTCCGCCGGATGCTGGGGGAGATCACCCTGCTGATCCGCGCCAGCCGCTCCGGCGGTATCGCCTACAACGGCCGCCGTATGCTGGAGCTGGCCAAGGTCTATGAAGAGATGGATGCCGCCAGCCAGGACTTTGCCCAGATCCGCCTGCAAGCCCATCAGGACAAGCTCACCGGGCTCTACAATCGTCGCTTCTTCGACGAGTGCCTGCAGAAGCAGCTCAACAGTGGCGCTCCCTTCGGGGTGGTGATGTTCGATCTGGATGATTTCAAGCGGGTCAACGATACCCACGGCCATCAGGCGGGGGATGTGGTGCTCAAGCGGGTGAGCAAGCTGGGCATGAATCTGTTCCACGAGTGGGGCTGGTTTTGCCGCTATGGCGGCGAGGAGCTGGTGCTGATCTTCCGTTACGGCGAAGAGCAGCCGATGCTCCCCTCCCTGCTGGAAGCGTTCCGGCTCGGGGTGGAGCAGCTGGAGTGGCGCGAACCCGATCTCACTATCACCATCAGTGGCGGGGTGGCCTTCAGCCGCTCCGGGCTCTCGGCCAAAGAGCTGGTGGAGCTGGCCGACAAGGGGGTCTATCAGGCCAAGCGGGAGGGGAAAAACCGTATCTGCTTCCCGCTGCGCCACACCCCTCACCAGAGTGCCGAGGAGGATATTCCCGCCTTTGGCGAGCCTCGGCAACAAACCAACGAGGGGTAGCCCCAGCGGCCAGCCTCAACCACAACGCCGTCAGCAAAAACAAAGAGAGAGGCTCCAGCCTCTCTCTTTGTTTATCGTGCTTCTTGCCGCACGTTAAGCCAGTGTGGCGCGCGACTCAGCGCTGCCACTCCCACACCGGCCAGCCCAGCTCCCCGGCCTGCTGGCGCAGCGCGGGGGCAGGATTGACCGCATGGGGATGGCTCACCGCCCGCAGCATGGGCAGATCATTGTGGGAGTCGCTGTAGCCAAAGCTCCCCTGCCAGAGATGCTCTCTGCCGGCAAAGAGCTGGTTGATGCGGGCCACCTTGCCCTCGCGAAAGCTGAGGGTGCCGCGGGTCTGGCCGGTCAGCATCCCCTCCTCCTCATCGAGCAGAATGGCGACGCAGTGATCCATCCCCAGCATCTTCGCCATGGGGGCCACCAGATGCTCGCCGGAGGCGGAGATGAGCACCAGGTCGTCGCCCCGCTCCCGATGCCATTCGATACGCGCCAACCCCTCGGGGTAGAGGCGCTCGCGCAGCACCTGCTCGGCAAAGCGGGTAGAGAGCGAGTCGAGCCACTGGCGCGTCTTGCCCGCCAGCGGTTGCAGGGTGAAGGCCATGTACTGGTGCATATCCATCTTGCCCTGATGGTAGAGGGACATCATGGCCTGCTCCTCCGCAATCATGCTGGCGGGGGCCAGCTCCTCGGCCACCATGTACTCCAGCCAGAGGCTGGCGGAATCCCCGGCAATCAGGGTCTCGTCCAGATCAAACAATGCCAGTGCCATGAGAGCTCCTTGCGGTAACAACGAAAATGAAACGAGGCGTCATGCTACCTCACAGAGTTGATCCCGGGCCACCGCCAGGGTCACGGCACTGCCGGGTGCCAGCAGATCGCCAGCCGAACGGTTGAGGCAATCCACCGTCAACAGCCCCGCCTCGCACTCCACCTGATAGCGGATGACGTTGCCGAGCAGCTGTTGCTGGCGAATGATGCCGGGCAGGCTGGGCTCGCTGCTGGCCGCCCCTGCGGGCAGCAGGGTAATGGACTCAGGCCGCAGCGCCAGCTTGCCCTGAAAACGGGGGCCAAACAGCGACTTGCCCTGCTCGGCGCCAAGCAGGTTGTAGTTGCCGATAAAACCCGCCACAAACTCGCTGGCGGGACGGGTATAGATCTCCTCCGGCGTGCCACTCTGGACGATGGATCCCTTGTTCATCAGGAAGATCCGATCCGACATGGTGAGCGCCTCCTCCTGATCGTGGGTCACGAAGATGGTGGTGAGCTCAAGGCGCTGCTGGATCTCGCGGATCTGCTGGCGCAGGCTGCGGCGGATGCGGGCATCCAGCGCCGAGAGCGGCTCGTCCAGCAGCAGGATCCGCGGCTGCACCACCAAAGCCCGGGCCAGTGCCACCCGCTGGCGCTGACCGCCGGAGAGCTCGGCCGGATAGCGGCGCTCGAAACCGGTCAGCTCCACCAGCGCCAATGCCTCCTGCACGCTGGCCGCCAGCTCCCGCCCCGGCTGGGGTTTCATCTTGAGGCCGAAGGCGACGTTGTCCCACACCGTCATGTTGGGGAACAGCGCATAGCTCTGGAACACCATGCCGATGCCCCGCTTCTGGGGTTCCTGCCAGGTGATATCTTCACCGGCCACCCGCACCTGACCGCCATCCACCGGAGTGAGCCCGGCCAGCGCCCTCAGCAAGGTGGACTTGCCGCAGCCGGAGGGGCCGAGCAGGGTCACCAGCTCCCCCTTGCGGATGCCGAATTCGATCCCCTCGAACACCGGGGTCTCGCCATAGGATTTGTGCAACTGATTGACTTCTAAATGGAACATCTTGGATCACCGATGAAATCTGTTGGCCGCCCAGGTGAGCAGCAGGGTCAGCAGGAAGTAGCTCATCACCAGCGCACTGGTGAAGTGGCCAGAAGTGGCGCGCATGTTGTAGAGGTAGACCTGCAGGGTCTCGTAACGGGTGCCCACCAGCATGTTGGCAAACACGAACTCGCCGAGCAGGAAAGATAGAGAGAGAAACAGCGCCGCCAGCAATCCCTTGCGCAGGCAGGGGATCACCACCAGCAGGAAGGCGCGCCGACTACTTGCCCCCAGCAGATGGGCGGCATCCATCAAATCCCTGAGCGGTACCCCTTGCAGGCTGTTGGCCAGCGCCCGATACATAAAGGGGAGCACCACGGTGAACCAGGTGCCGATCAGGATCCACGGCGTGCCGATAATCGGCAGAACACCATCGGCGTAGATCTGCAGCAGCCCCACTGACGAGACCACAGGTGGCACCGCGAAGGGGAGCAGGATCAGCAGGTTCATCCAGGGATCCAGCTTTGGGAAGTAGTAGGCCACCACCAGCACGGTCGGTACCAGCACCAGCGTCCCCAGCAGCAGGGTAGCGAAGCAGACCAGGAGGCTGCGGCCAAACGCCGCCAGAAAGCGCGGATCGCCCCACAGCTTGAGATACCAGTCGAGGGTAAAGCCATCCGGCAGCAGGGTCGCCCCCCAGCGGGTGGAGATGGAGTAGAGAAACGTGGCCAGCAGCGGTAGCAGCAGGGTGGCGACCAGCCCACCCAGCACCCACTTGGGCCAGCGCGGCGTCAAATCATGCATGGGATTGCCCCTTGTTCACATAGCTCTTTTTCAGCAGCCACTGGTTGGCGGCCGTCACTACACCCAGCAGCACCATCAGGATCACCGCCAGCGCCGCCGCCATATTGGGCTCGAGGAAGATATCGCCGGAGACCAGACTGGCCACCCGGATGGTCACCAGATTGAAGTTGCCGGTGGTGAGGGCGTAGGCGGAGGCATAGGCCCCCACCGCGTTGGCAAACAGGATGATCAGGGTGCCGAGCAGCGCAGGCGTCAGCACCGGCAGTGCCACGTGCCACACATACTGCCCCTTGCTCGCGCCGAGCAGCGCGGCCGCTTGCGGCCACTCATCCTGCAGCGCATCAAACGCCGGGTAGAGCAGCAGCAGGGCGAGCGGGATCTGGAAGTAGGTGTAGATGAGGATAAGGCCGCTACCCGAGTAGAGGTTGAAGCCGTCGATCAATCCCCATGATTTCAGCAGCAGGGTCACCGCACCATTGATGCCGAGAATGATGATAAAGGCGAATGCCAGCGGCACCCCGCTGAAGTTGCCGGTCATGGTGACGAAGGCCAGCAGCAGCCGCTTGACTCGCTCGCCGCTGTGGCGCAGCGCCGCCGCCCCGAGAGTACCGATGGCAAGCCCCGCCAGACTGGCGATACCGGCAATGCGCAACGAGTTGCCGAACGATTGCAGGTAGAAGGGGGAGCTCAATATCTCCAGGTAGTAGTCGAGGCCCCAGCCATCCGGGGTCTGAAAGCTGCCCACCAGCACCCACACCATGGGGGCAAGCTGGAACAGGATCATCAGCAGGATAAACGGCAGCAATACCAGCGCGGGCAGCCAGTGACGGCGCACCCGGCGCCGGGTTACCACGGGTTGATCCAGCAGGATCTCGGTGGTGGCGGGCATCATCAGTGCACCTCACGCATAAAGGCCGCCTTGAGCAGCGGGGGAGCAACCGGTTTATCGTGGGGAACGCCCAGCAAGTCGGCCATCAGGGCGCAAAGTTGGGTCTGGGCGATAACAACGCCATCCGGCCAGTGTTCGATAAAGGCATCGCCAAACAGCCAGAGCGGCACGGTGCGCTCCTCGGGCAGGGTGCCGCCGTGGCTCAGGTCGTTGTTCATACCGTGATCCGAGGTGATCACCACCTGATACCCCTCTGCCAGCCACTGGGGCAGCAGATCGGCCAGCAGGCTGTCCATCCGGCGCGCCTGATTGCGGTACTGGCGCGAATCGAGGCCAAACTGGTGGCCAGCGTCATCCACCCCCATCGGGTGGATCAGCAGAAAGTCGGGATCATGTTGGGTTCTGAGCCACTCGCCATCCATCAGCAGATGGCTGTCGGGGTAGTTGTCATCCCAGTAGAAGCAGCCGTGCTGGATGGGTAACTGCTCGTCATGGGTGTAACGATCTCGCAGCGCCAGCCAGGGGCTGCGGTTGTAGAGTTCGCTCACCCAGTAATAGGCCGCCGCTGCGGTGCGTTTACCCGCGGCGCGGGCCAGATGGAAGATGGCGTCGTGCAGACTGAGGCGACTCACCCCGTTGTGTGTGATGCCGCTGGTTACTGGCGGTACGCCGGTCAGGATGCACTCGTAGAGCGGTCGGGAGAGGGAGGGCAGGGCACAGCTCAGGGTCGTATACAAGCCGCGCTTCGCCTCCACCATGCCACCGAGGTAGCCCATGGTGTGGGCTACCTCGGCTGCCAGACCATCCACAAGTACCACTATCACCTTGTGTTGCACTGGATTCCCTTACTGCATGTTGATCATGACGGTTTCTTGCCACTGGCGCGGCAGGGCTTTGGAGCTCTGCTCCCAGGCGGCATGGTCGCTGACCGGCTTGGCATTGGCATACTGCTCGGCGGGCAGCAGCTTGGCCTTCACGTCATCCGGCAGGGTCACGTTGCTGCGGATGGGGCGGGCATAGCCACGGGCCAGGTTGATTTGACCGGCATCGGAGAGGATGTATTCGCGCGCCAGCTTGGCGGCGTTGGGGTTCTTGGCCCACTTGTTGATGATGGTGGTGTAACCGGCGATGACGGAGCCGTCGCTCGGGATCACTACCTCAAACTTCTTGGGGTCAATCTGGTCGCGGTAGTTGAGGGCGTTGAAGTCCCACAGCACACCCACTTCCACTTCGCCCTTCTCGATATTGGCGATGGTCGGGTCATTCAGCGACAGACGACCCTGCTTGGCCAGCTGGCCGAACAGCTCCAGCGCAGGCTTGAGGTTCTTCTCGCTGCCGCCGGTGGCATAGGCCGCCGCCAGCACGCCGTTGTTGGCCTGGGAGGCGACACCCACATCACCCAGGGTCACCTTGTAGTCGCCACCCAGCAGGGATTGCCAGCTGGTGGGGGCGGCCTTGACCAGATCCTTGTTGATCAGGAAGGCGATGGTGCCGGTATAGGCCAGCATCCAGTGACCGTCCGCATCCTTGGCCCAGTTGGGAATATCGGCCCAGGTGGAGGGTTTGTAGGGCTGGGTGACCCCCTGCTTGACCGCAACCGGACCGAAGGCACCACCCACGTCGCCGATATCGGCGGTGGCGTTGGCCTTCTCGGCGGCGAACTTGGCGATCTCCTGCGCCGAGCTCATGTCGGTATCCTGATGCTTGATGCCGTAGATGCTGCCCAGCTGCTGCCAGGTATCCTTCCAGTTGGCCCAGCTGTCGGGCATGCCGATGCTGTGGAGCTGGCCTTCGCCACGGGCGGCCTTTTCGAGATCCGCGATATTTTCGGCTGCATAGCTATTTGTGGCAAACAACGGTTGGCTGATGGCCACCATGGCCAGTGCACTTGCGATCACGCTTTTCATCATCCCATCCCTCTGGACTAGGTCAGTTAAGGTTCGAGAGGGATGCTAGAGGGGAATTGTGACGGTGGCGGGGCGCTTTAATGGCAGTTTGATGACAATCACCCTGTCATGGCGCTGTCATCCACAGCGGTTACAACTCTGAACCCGAGTGAGGCTGGACTATTCCAGTAAGGGATTGGCCAGCCACCCGCCTTCTGAATAAGCAACAGGGACAAGAGTGTGACCGAGCCGAGATTGAGCGAGCAGAGAGTGAACGAACAGAGCATGGCCGATGGCCGCGTCTCCTCCAAGTGCGAACAGATTTGCCAGACTCTGCGCCGCTATATCGGCAGCGGCCAATTGGGGGCCGGGCAGCAGCTGCCCGCCGAACGGGCACTGAGCGAGCGTTTCGCCACCACCCGCATCACCATCAAGGAGGCGCTCTCCAGCCTCGAAGCAGACGGCCTTATCTACCGTGCCGAGCGGCGCGGCTGGTTTGTGGCGCCACCCCGCCTCACCTACGATCCCGCCATCCACACCCACTTTCACCAGTGGATCGGCGAACAGCAGCGCACCGCCGAAACCCGGGTGCTGGCCCACGGCAGCGAGCTTGCCAGCAGCGAACTGTGTCGCTGGATGGGGCTGGAACCCTTCACTCCACTTTATGAGATCCGCCGCCAGCGACTAATCGACGGCCGCCCTGTGCTGCATGTCAGCCACCACCTGCTGGCGAGCCGCTTTCCCGATATCGCCAGCGCGCCGCTGGCCAGTTCCCTCACCGAGCTCTATCAGCAGCGCTATGGCATAGGCCAGGGTGGGGCGAGTCTCGAGATCACCCCCTCGGCGGCGCGCGGCGCCATCGCCCGCGCCCTCAATCTGGCGGAGGGGAGCGCGGTGCTGCGGCTGGTGCGGGTCAACTACGACGAGCGAGGCGGTCTGGTGGATTGCGATATCGAGCACTGGCGGCCGGATGCCATTCGTATCTGTCTCGATACCCGGGCGCTGCAACCCATCATCGCCACAGCGCAGCCCATGCAACTGGCAGAGTAACCACGCTCAGACTCACGAGCAGACACGGATCCCGCAGGATCCGCCGGGATCAGTTGTCGATATTGGGGATCATGTCGTCAAAGCTCTGATAGCCGCAGTCGGCCAGTTGCAGCGACATGGTGTAGGTCTTGGCGTGCTCCTGCTGGCCGATGGCGGGGCGGTTGAGCTTGATCTCCTGATGCCAGTACTCCTTCATCCGGTCGATCAGCGCCATCGCCTCCCCCTCGTTGAGGTGCAGCTGGCAGAGCGCCATATAGTTGTTCGACTTGTGCATGTTCTCCACCAGATACTCCCCCAGCACCGACATTGCCTGCCGTGCCTGCTGGCGGGCGAAACGGCTGTGCTGCTCGAAGCTGATCCGCTCGCTGATCAGGAAGTGGTAACTGTTGTCGATACCAAGCTGCAAAATGCCGAGCTTCTCCAGCTTGCGCAGATAGAGGTAGCAGGAGGCATCGGTCAGGCCGTACTCCCGCTTGAGATCGATCAGCGTCTTGTCGCGCCAGAAGATATTGGCGAGAAAGGCGTAGAGCCCCGGCTCGTTGTGAAACGCCTCATCCTGCTCCTGAGTGAAGACGGCGCGGCGGCTCTGGGCGTCCTGAGTGCGATCCAGCAACTCCTCGAACGAGAGCCCCACCAGATGGCAGATCTCCAGCAGAGTATCGAACGGCAGCGAGGGCTTGTTCATCATCCGTTTCACGGTCGCGATGGAGACACCCATGGCTTCTGCCAGGGTCTGATAGCGGATCCCCTTGTCGGTCAGGGTCTTCTTCAGGGTGTCGAGAATATTGTTGGCCAGGGTCTGGCTGTAGGTCATGCCACTCTTCCTTGTTATCGCACTTTCATTGCATGGTTATGCCGAGTCAGCTTCTGACCTGTTTTTACCTTCAAGGCTCAGATATTGACACCGAAAAAACAGCCTAGAGAAAAAATCGCCTATAACGCCCATCAGGACAGACCAGTTGAACGATGAGGTCGCAAAATCTGACACCAGACAGTGCATATCTTTCAACCCGCAAACATTTTGCTAGTGCTGCATAGAACATCGCGCATAATCGAAACGTATCGAATTCAAGACCCTTCCTGGTTGAGAAATCGATTGTTTGCTTCCAAATTTTTATCTTTTAAACCGTAAGGTTTTTTCTCTTTCCTGGCATTGGGCGGCGCTGATAGCACCGCCCTTTTCTTTTCCCTGAATTCGCAGGTCAGGTCAAGGGCCCCGGCAAGGGGAAGTGTCACCGGCCACCCGCCGCCCACTGATGCACCAGCCACCACGACCTCTCTGGCAAGGTATTCTAAACGGTCGTCAATACCGTGTTATTGCTATGCAATATATTTAAATGGCTTGATTGGAAAGCTTCATTAAATATAAAAACGAATATAATAAAGTTATTTAAACCTCCAAAAACCTATCTTTTAAATGGCTTGTGTATATAAGCAGACGAAATTAATCAGGCCGCACGACCCATATCTGCTTATCGCGCCTAATGCCCACCCCAACAACTGCGACCGGGTAAAGAGAAAAGCCACCCATAAGAACCCACCCACTCATCTGGTGGGCAACATAGCCCACGCAAAAACAGCCTCAAAAGACCACCAAAAGTCACAATGGGAACAATCCCAAACCTCAAAAAGAGCAAAAAACAGGCAAAAAGATAGATTTTTTTCTCACGGTTTCACCTTGTGATACGTTCAAAAAATCATCGAAAAGAACCTGATGCCAATCAGTGACATCTGAGATGCCAATTTTTAGACAACTCATCACGGCCACGCTCGAATGAAAAATTAATACCTAGACAAATCAATCACATAGAATCAAAATCGAACTCTCAGCCTGTCATTTGCCTCACCAGTTAATTATTTAAACCTCAATAAAGCTAAAACTCTAATAACACCATTTATTAAACAAAATGACCCTGCTTGCAGCCAGTCATATTTAGAAGAATGGGGAAATCACTCTCTTGTTATTCAGAAATGTGCTGACTATACTGCGGCCCCTCTGTGAAAGCAGAGCAATGACGGAAATATAAAAAGCTTCATGGATTGAGCAATATAAATCACACGCAGTTCACGCAACACAAGGTTATTTATCCATGAACAAGTTTAATAAAATTGCCGCTTTCTCCCTGCTTGCTCTGGCCATAAATGGCGGCGCCCATGCCGAAGGCTGGTATGCAGGTCTGGATCTGACCACCTCCAAGATGGATCTCGATGGTGCAGCCAAAGACGCCTATGACGCCAAAGTGATCGACGACCAGCTCGACGGCGGCAGCCTGATCGTGGGTTACAGCTTCAAACCCTGGCTGGCGGTCGAAGGTGGCTTGCACGCCCAACAGATGGATCAGCTGACCTGGGTGACCTCCCCGATTGCAACCGGCTTTGCCGACACCACCATCGAAACCCGCAGCATCAGCCTGGCAGCCAAGCTGAGTCAGCCGCTGGCCTGGGGCTTCAGCGCCTATGCCAAACCGGGCATCGCCTACACCCGCACCGAAGTGGAAGTTGTCGGCAACGCCACCCTCCTCGGCTTCAGCGGTCAGGTAAACGAGAGCGCAACCAAGAGCAAGGTACACCCCAATCTGGAAGTGGGTCTGGACTACGCCTTCAACGACCACTTCTCTGCCGGTATCGGTTACGAGCGCCAGTTCGACGCCCTGAGCCTGGGTGACGAGCACTACTCTCTGGATACCTTCAAGCTGGGTCTGCGCTACCACTTCTAAGTCGCGCCGCGTCAGTCACAATACAAAAGGGCCGCAGGTTTCAAACCTGCGGCCCTTTTTACTGCTCTTTTTTCGTACCCCGCCTTAGCAGATCTGGTCTTTACCCAGCTGCTTGGCCTGATAGAGCGCCCGATCAGCGCGCACCATCAGGCTTTCTTTCTGCTCATCCTGCTGATACTCCGCCAACCCGAAGCTCATGGTAGCGGGCGCGTGGGGGCAGATGGGTTCGCTCGCCATCAATGCCTGAAACTTGCTCGCCACCACCAGCGCATCCTCGCGGCCGGTGTTGGGCAACAACACCATAAACTCGTCACCGCCCCAGCGGGCCAGCAGATCGATCTCGCGGATATGGCGACGCACCAGCGCCACTATGTTGATCAGGGTCTGATCCCCGGCATTGTGGCCATAGCTGTCGTTGATCTGCTTGAAGTTGTCCACATCCATGGCGATCACCGTAAACGGCTGATGGAAGCGGCGCGCCCGCTCACACTCCAGCTGCAACGCCCGCTCCAGCCGATAGCGACTGGCGGCGCCAGTCAGGGCATCGGTCTCTGCCAGCAGACGGTTCTCCTCGGCTTTCTGTTGCAGCGCCTCGTTGAGTCGCACCAGCTCGGCGGTGCGCTCGGCAACCTGCTGCTCCAGCGACTGATTGCGCCGCTCCAGCTGCTCCAGTAACAACTTGCTGGCGTGGATATCGCGATGGGCGCCGATCATCCGCGCCACAGACCCGTCGGGATTGCGCTCAATGATGCGGCCACAATCCTCAATCCAGAGGTAACTGCCATCACGGCAGCGGCAACGGTACTCGGCACGATACTCATGGGCGCTGCCGCTCAGGCAGAGATCGAACTTCGCCATCACAGCCGCCAGATCGTCGGGGTGGATCACGTTCTCCCAGGTGAAGACGGTATTGCCGAGGGAGTGAGGCTCGTAGCCCAGCATCCGGTACCAGCCCGGGTTGCGATAGACAAAACCGGTATTGGCATGCCAATCCCAGATGCCATCGCTGGTCACCTCCAGAATGCCATGCACCACGGCCTCGCTGACATCCGAGATCCTGATCGTGTCACTGTCCTGCACCATAGCAGTTATCCTTGTTCTTCCGCCCCGCGCCACCACGGGGAACCGCACTGTTGTCATGAGGCGCTACCTTGGCATATTGCAACAGATCTGTCAGCCAGAACCCTACCGCACCACCGTTTCCCCGGTTATCGGCCACTCACGGCGCAGGCTGAGTCAGGGTGGCCATAAGTGTGGCTCAAGCGCGCCCCATTTACCGGATTTAACTCACGATTCAGTCATTTGGGGGATGGGAATAAATGAGGGGATACCCAGAGCCCCCCACAGAGGTCACTCGGCCAGAGTCAGCCGATAAAAATCCGTCTCCTGATGTTTCGGATTGGGACGCAGAAATACCCAGCCAAAGCGCCGGTAATGATTCAAGGCCCGCACATTGGTACGACTCACGGAGAGCATCGCCCATTTACAACCCGCCCCCAGCAACTGCTGGCGAATATAGGCCTGCAACACGGCAGCCAAACCGGTGCCACGATATTCGGGGAACAGATAAATCAGCTGCACATAACCGGTCTCGGGCTCATCGGAAAAGCTGCGAAACTCCAGCTGGCCCACCCGTTGTTCACCCGCCCAGACATGAAGGTAGTGCCATTGCGCTTGCCCCAGCCTTTCGCGGATCCGCTCCCGATAGCCGTCGATAAAGTCGGCAAAACCATCATGGGTATGAAAGCTGCAAAAATAGGCATCCCTGCGCGCCTGCACACAGAGCTCGTAATCCCGCTCCAGATCGATGGTGTTAAATTCAAGTTTCAAGCAATGACATCCTGTCATGTGTGGGTTGGATGTAGGGTGTAATAAGCGCAGCGCATTACACCTTTTGGCAGATAAATAGCAGCGGTGCAATTCACTTCGTTCTTTGCACCCTACCCCTCACCCCGCCCTCTCCCGGAGGGAGAGGGAATAAATCAGCATCGGGGATATGAGGTTGGCAATCGCGTGTATATCCACGAAGCCGAATCTCCCTTCTCCCCTTGCGGGAGAAGGGTCGGGGATGAGGGGAAGGAAAAAGAGATTACGCGGTAAACGTTGGGCTTCATTACGCTCAGCCACAACCTACACAATCGGTAGGTTGGTGCTGAGCCTGCGAAGCCCAACATGCGAGTTCAGCTTATAAGCATGTAAATAGTTCCATTGCGGTCATATTTGAAGGTAAACTGACGACAATTGCAAAATACAATTTACATTACTTCATGGTTTTATTAAATGAACAGCATTATTAATGACTTACTCTCAAAAGGTAAAGAAGGTCTCTGGTGGGACTTCAAACAAAAATTCCACAACAATATGGCTGCAATGGTCCATGATATTCTATGTATGGCTAATGTAATTCACAATGGGAATAGATACATAGCTTTCGGAATATCTGATTCATTAGAAGTAGTTGGATTAAATGACAGTGATAAAAAATATACTCAAGCAGATATTATCACTGCGCTTAGAAGACTAAGTTTTAGTGAAGATAACATCCCAAACATTCAGCTTGAATTTTTACAATTTAATGAAGCCAAGTTAGCAATCCTAACAATATTTAATGAGCCTTTAAAACCATATTACCTGACAAAAGAATACAGTTATCAAGGTAAATCCATACGAGCTGGTGTTGTTTATTCACGGACAAATGATGCTAATACGCCATTAGATTCATGTGCCAATCCAATTGACGTCAGAACGATGTGGCGTGAAAGATTCGGCCTCAACCTAAAAGCCCCTGATAGATTCTCCATTCTTTTAGAAGATGCCAAATGTTGGGACTATGACGGTATTAGCCAAGCCTTCTATTCTAATGATCCTGATTTCACTATTGAGATTGGAAATGTAGAACATGAGGGGGGTAATTATTGGTGGCAAAACTTATATTTTGAGAATACAAGACAGTTTGACTACCACTTAAAATATAAGAACAGAATTATTAAGACCTTGCCTGTTGTTAATTACTACAATGAGGGTTTGACTATACCATTCCCAAGCATTGAGTTTATTACCTATCCAGAAGCTCAAGATGGGTTAAATGCCGAATTTTACTGTGAGATTTACTATTATAAAAAAGGAACTATTGAATATAGTTTATTTCAACACATAAGAAAAAGTGAAGTGCATTGTGATACATATCAAACACTGTCTACACCAATCACAACCCAACTGAAACCACCCATAATAAAATTGCCATTTTTTATAATTAACAGTGACAGTGAACTAAATGAACTGTCCAAGAAATTCATGGAAAAATATCATGAGTTTAATTCCTGTAAGTCAGATTTAATGAGAAAGCGTTACCCTGACGAAAATTATAATAGATGGGATGTTGAAAAAGTTTTTTCGGAGTGGGTTTTTGAGCAAATAAATCCTCCCTCTGAATTTTCAATTAGTGAATGACATTAAAACGGCGGCAACTCCCTTTACCGCCATCCAATCGCTTACTCCCCCAACCTCTCCGCCAATCCGGAATAACGCTCGGTCTTTTTCCGCACGGCCTGTGCCAGCAGGGCGCGATCGCCGTAGAGATCGAGTTTCGCCTTGGCGCGGGTGATGCCGGTATAGACCAGCTCGCGGGTCAGCAGCGGGCTGGGGCTGTCGGGCAACACCAGCACGGTATGGGCAAACTCCGAGCCCTGGGATTTGTGGATGGTCATGGCGTAGACCGTCTCGTGGGGCGGCAAGCGGCTGGGCAACAGGGCCCGCAGGGTGCCATCCGGCTGCTCAAACCATACCTTGAGCCGCCCACTTTCATCGGGCAGGCAGAGCCCCATATCGCCGTTATAGAGGCCGAGCCCGTGGTCGTTGCGCACCACCATCACCGGGCGACCGGCATACCAGTCGCCATCACGGGCAATCAGGCCAGCCCGTGACAGGGCCAGTTCGAGCCGCTCGTTAAGTCCCAGCACGCCGAACGGGCCATCGCGCAGGGCGCAGAGGATCTGGAAGCTGTTGAATGCCTTGAACACGGCGGCGGGCGCCTCCCCCGCGCGGGCCGCCTTCAGATAGCTGCCGTAACCGGCCACCCCCTGGGCAATCAGGGCATCGTAGGCCTCTCCCGCCCAGGGATGCAGGCTGATATCGGCAAAGCCCATGCCCCAGACTGATTCCACCGCCGCGGCATCGCCGCTGTTGCAGGCGCGCGCCAGCTGGCCGATGCCAGAGTGCTGATCAAAGCGCCAGCTCTTGGCCAGCAAGCAGAGGCTGTCGCGCACCGGGGCCCCCGCGGGCGTGCCCTGCAAGCGGTAGCCGGTCTGACGGGAGAGCCAGTCCGCCTGCGCCGGGCTGATGCCCTGTTCGATAAAGCTGCAGATATCGCCGAGCACGGCCCCCGCCTCCACCGAGGCGAGCTGATCCTTGTCGCCGAGCAGGATCAGTCGGGCGTGGCTCGGCAGCGCATCGAGCAGGCGCGCCATCATCGGCAGGTCGACCATGGAGGCCTCATCTACCACCAGCAGGTCGAGGTGCAGCGGGTTGCCCGCATGGTGGCGGAACTGGCTGCGCCCCGGAATGACCCCGAGCAGCCGGTGCAGGGTGCCCGCTTCGGTGGGGATCGCTTCGACCCACTCGGGGGGCAGATCGAGGGCCTGCAGGGCAGAGCCGATACTCTCGGTGAGGCGCGCCGCCGCCTTGCCGGTGGGGGCCACCAGCCGGATCGCCGGGGCCTTGCCCGCTTGCAGGCCGGTCTCCACCAGGATGGCGAGCAGCTTGGCGACCGTGGTGGTCTTGCCGGTGCCGGGGCCACCGGAGATCACCGCAAAGGGGCGCGCCGCCGCCGTGGCCGCCGCCAGCTTCTGGCCGTTGCAGCAGAGCATCTCGGGCACCAGCGCATCCAGTTTGCTCAAGTCGCTCGCCGCCTGGGCGCTGGCGAGCAGCGTCTCGATGGCGGGCCAATCCACTTCATTGGGGAACACCAGATCGAGATACTTCTCGATAAAGTGGCGGGCCGAGAAGTCGGGGGCGAGGCGGGCCTTGAGCAGCGCCCCGAACACCAGCCCGTAGTCGCGGGCAAACAGCCGCGACAGGGCCGGGGCGATCTCCGGCCATTCGGCTCTTTCACTCAAGGCACGCAGATGGCGGGCCACCCCCAGTTCAAAATCGTGGTAGCGGGTGAGGTAGAGCCGCCCGTGCCACAGCCGCAGCGGCCAGCGCGGGGTTAGCCCCTCATCCTGCTCGGTGCCAACCAAGGGACTAGCCGCAAACAGGGCGGGCCAGCGGGCAGGATCCGCCAGATCAGACAACAGATCCCGGCTCTGCTGGGGATCCAGCCCGAACGGTCGCAGGGATCCGGCAGTCAACATTTCAAGCGGCAGACAGACATGGCCGCGCCCTAGCTCGAAGCAGGCGAGCGCCGCCCCCAGCACCAGCTCGGGGCTGCCGCCAAGGTCGGCCACCAGCCGGGCAAATTGCAGATCCAGCTGGCGGATGCGGCCAGCCAGCGCCAGTGTTTTCAACCGTTCAACCATCATTGCGCTGGTTGCGGTGCTGATCATGGTGCCGCTCATGCTTCTACCTCGTTCAATGCTTGGGATCCCGCTGTTGACGGCTCACTGCCTTCGCTAAACAACTTATCCAGCCCCAGCACCAGTTCACGGCTCGGGCGGGTATGGAAAATGCCCCCCTGCGGCATGCCGCGTAGGAACAGATAGAAAACGCCGCCAAAGTGCTGCTCGAAGTCGTAACCCGGCAGGCGCAGGGTGAGCAGCCGGTGCAGCGCCAGCGAGTAGAGCTGGTATTGCAGGTCGTAGCGGTGTTCCGCCATCGCCTGCTCCAGCGCCGGACGGCTGTAATCGGCCGAGCTCATGCCGAGGTGGTTTGATTTGTAGTCGAGCAGATACCAGCGCCCCTGCCACTCGAACACCAGATCGATAAAGCCCTTGAGCATCCCCTGCACTGTGGCAAAGCTCAGCGGCTTGTTGCCCCGCGATAGCGGGTCGTGCTGCTGGCAGAGCGCGGTCAGCGCCGGTGCCGTCACCCGTCCCATGGGCAGGAAGAACTCCAGCTCCACCTGTTTGCGCTCGGGGGCCAGATCCCGCAGCTGCACCGGCTCGCCAAAGCCTGTCTCCAGCGGGGTATCCAGCACCGCTTCGACCTGCTGTTGCAGCACGGGAGCCCAGCTCTCGTCGAAGCCATCTTGCGCCAACAGCGCGGCGATATGCTCTGCCAGCGGCTCGCCGCCGGCGCTTTGAAAGTCGATGGTCTCGAACAGGCTGTGCAGCAAGGTGCCGGGGCGCGCCCCTTTCGGGAAGGTGAAGATGGAGGGCTGGGGTGCCTCCTCCGGTTGCTCGGAAACCAGCGCAGCCGCCTCGGTGACGACCTCGTCATCGAAGCCGGGATTGGCGAGTACGCCCTTGCTGTGACCGTGACCCTGCGCCGCCAGCCCGGAGTAGGAGCTGATCCACCAGTCCCGCTCAAGAGAGCCGCCAAAGTGGCGCACCTGCGGCTCGCCCAGCTGCTCCTCCTCTGGTGGCAGCGGGGCCGGACGGGTGAGCGAGGGCTCACCGACGGCCACTCCGGGCAGCGCCTGTGACAGCTCGGTGAGGGCGGTCGCCAGCGTCTGTGCATCCCCCTCTTCGCCCTTTTGCAGCAGGTAGCCGATGGCGGTGTGGTGCAGGTCGGTCTTCTCCGACTTGCCCGCCCCCGCCCGCACCGGCGCCAACCCCAGCCAGGTGGCGTAGACGCCCCGGGTCAGCGCCACATAGAGCAGCCGCAGATCTTCAGCAAGGCGCTCCCTGTCCGCTTCGGCGAGCGACGAGTCGGCGCCGGTCAGATCGAGAATGGTGCGATTGCCCGCCTCGTCCGCTTCGTGATAGAGCGGGGTCTCGGCGGTTCTGTGGCTGCAGATAAAGGGAAGAAACACCAGCGGGTACTCCAGCCCCTTGGATTTGTGGATGGTGACGATCTGCACCAGCTTGCGCTCTGATTCGAGGCGCAGTACCTGCTCAGCATCCTGCCCGTTAGGGCGGCTCACCGCCTCCCCCAGCCAGCGCAGCAGGGCATATTCCCCATCCAGCTCACTGCTCACCTGTTGCAGCAGTTCGCCAAGATGGAGGAAGTTGGTCAGCCGCCGCTCGCCATAGGGGCTCGCCAAAAGCGAAGAGGCGAGATTGCGCCGGTGCAGCAGGGCCCGCAGCATCGCCAGCACGCCGCGGCGGTGCCAGATCTTGCGGTACTCCATAAACTCCTGCACCGCGCTCTCCCACGCCCGCTCGTCGCTGGCCAGCCCATCGAGCGCCTTGGCGTCGAGATCAAACAGGCCGGTCGCCAGAGCCGCCCGCAGGCTGCGCTCCTCGCTCGGGTTCTGACAGGCGTGCAAAATCAGCAAAATCTCCCGCGCCTCCACCTGCTCCAGCACGCTCTCGCGGTTCGACAGATAGACGGAGGCGATGGCGAGCCGCGCCAGCTCCTGCTGCACCAGCTTGCCCTCGGCGCCGGTGCGCACCAGCACGGCGATATCCCCGGCCTTCACTGCCTGATCACCGATCAATGCCTTGCCCTCGCGGGCCAACGTCAGCAGACGGTGGATCTCTGCGGCGGTGGCGCGCGCCATCTTGCTCTGGTAATCCCCCCGATTGAAGGTGGGCTGGCCGCTCAGCTGCCAGCAGTGGAGCACAGGGGCGGTGACGCCATCGAGCAGCAGCGCCTTGCTCTTGCCCTGCGCCTCCACCGGCAGGAAGGGGATATCCGCTTCGTAGATAAAGGGATCCTTGGCCCGCTCGAACAGGCCGTTGACCGCCCCCACCAGCGCACTGCTGGAGCGCCAGTTGCGCCCGAGGGTGTAGTGGGCGCTCACATTTCGCCGCGCCTGAATGTAGGTAAAGATGTCGGCGCCGCGAAAGCCGTAGATGGCCTGCTTGGGGTCACCGATCATCAAAAGCGCCGTGTCGGTGTGGCCACCGTAGAGGCGATGGAAGATGCGGTACTGCTGGGGGTCGGTATCCTGGAATTCATCGATCATCGCCACCCGATAGGTGGTGCGAATCCGCTCGCAGAGCCGCTCGCCAAGGCTGGAGCCAAGCGCCCCGTCGAGATCTTTGAGCAGGTCATCGAACGAGAGCTGATGGGCCTGCCGCTTGCTCGCCTGCATCCGGCTGCGCACCACTTTGGCCGCCCGTTGCAGGATGAGATCCCGAATGCCGGGGCGGCTCGCCAGCAGTTCATCGATTTGGCTGAACAGCGGCAGGGTCGGCACTGCGCCCCCCTTCTTGAGGTTCTCCTCCAGCACCGTCTGGCCGAAGCGCTCCAGCTCCTTGGGAATGGCGTAGCCACTGCCCTCGTCCTGCGCCCAGTCGCTTATCTTGGCAAGCCAGCCTTCGTAGTTCTTGCCGGTGTAGCGGCTTACTTGCCCGTCAGTCTGGCGGCGGATCTCGTCCGTCTGCGCCAGCCATTCGCGCTTCACCGCCTCAATGCGGGCCATAGCCGCCTGATGACGGGCTGCGAGGGTCTCGTCCCCCAGCGCGGGGTGGATCTCCAGCTCGCTGTTGTCGAGCCAGCTGCCCATCTCCCGCAGCAGGGCGGCGGGGCTCGGCCAGAGCGCGCGCACGGCGCTGGCGAGGGCTTTATCCACCGGATAGAACTCGGCGCGCCAGTAGTCGCTCACCGCCTGCAGCCTGAGCTGGCTGTCGTCGGTGAGAAATTCGGTTTCAAAGAGGGCTCCCGACTCGAAGGCGTTCTGTTTCAGCATCCGCTGGCAGAAGCCGTGGATGGTAAAGACCGCCGCCTCGTCCATCTGCCGCTCGGCGGCCAGCAGGCGACGGGCCGCCAGTTCGTGATCTTCCACCTCGGCCAGCAGCTGGGCCAGCAAGGCATCATTGCTATGGCCGCGCATAAAGGCGAGCCGCACCTCGTGAATGCGACCGCGGATCCGCCCGCGCAGCTCGGCGGTGGCCGCTTCGGTAAAGGTCACCACCAGGATCTCGGTCACCGAGAGCGGCCGCTCGTGGGCGCTCGGCTGACCGGCATCGGCCCCCTCTTCGATGAGCGGGCCGTGGCCCAGCAGCAGGCGCAGGTAGAGACCGGCGATGGTGTAGGTCTTGCCGGTACCGGCGGAGGCTTCGATCAGTCGTTCACCATGGAGGGGAAAACGCAGGGTATTGAGCGGGTTAGCCATTATTTCAGCTCCTCCAGGGTCTTGAGCAGCGGAGTCAGGTGTTCGCGAGCCAGCGCCTGCAACTGACCCAGCACCTCATCATCGAGTTCGGGGAAGCAGCGGGCGACGTAAACGTCTTGCCCTTCCCCATTGATCATCCAGCCGCCGTTGAAACGGGTGAGAGCCGCCTTGTCGGCCGCCTCCGGCTTGTCGGGATCCTTCTCGATCGCCTTGAGCCAATCCCAGGCGGTGTTGGGGAAGAAGGGCAGCGGCCGTTTCATCCCCTGCGCCCAGCACGCCACCAGCGCCGCCAGCTTGGGCCGCGCCTCGTCGGCAGCGAGTGCAGGCAGTCGCAGACTCTGTTTGGCATCGAACAGCAGGGTGTCGCCGGGGGCGCAGCTCAATGAGAGGCAGAGGTGCTGGATCCAGCCCAGCAGCAGATCCTTGCCGCTGAAGCTGCCGGGTTTGACCACCAGCAAGCGCCCCTTCTGGGTGTCGATCCACCCTTGCAGCTGGCCCTGAGTCAGGGAGATATCGATCTCCACCGCCTGTTTTTCTGACTCATTGGCCGCAACCCATGGCCGCAGCCGGTCCGCCAGCTTGCCCATCTCGGCATCCAGATCGTCCAGCAGCAGGCTGCCGAACCACCCTTGCGGCAGCAGGCCGGTAAGCTGCAACCGCTCGCGACGCTCGGTACTATCCCCTTCTGCCAGATGGGCATCGAGCAGCAGATCTTTCAGCTGATAATGTTGCAGGCCATCCAGCTCGAACGGCTCGCTGTCCTCGATGTTGGCCTCGTTCAGCTCAAACCACACTTTGAGGCGGCGGTTGAGGAAATATTTGGTGGGCTGGCGATAGAAGCGCAGCAGCTCCGCCAGCTCCAGCCCCTGCTCCTTGCCCCATTCGGGAGGTAAGGGCAACTCGCCGCTCTGGAAGTTGGCCGCACCGCGCACCGGATTGAGGGCGGGCAACCAGTCGGCGGCATAGGTAAAGAGGCGCGAACCCGGCTCCGGATAGAAGTAGTTGCGGCTGTAGGGGGTGAGCGGATGCGCCACCATCAGGTGGTTGAGCAGCCGCTTGCCGGAGGTTTCGTCGTCCAGCTCCTCATCCCCCGCCAGCACGAAGCCCTGCCGCACATAGTCGATCAGCTCCGCCAGCAGCACCGAGGGCACCTTGTCGCTGTTGTCCTGCGCACTGAAGCCCTGATAGCTGATATAGAGCCCCTGCTGGGCACTCAGCAGCGCCTCAAGGAAGAGGTAGCGGTCATCATCGCGGCGGGAGCGATCCCCCCGCCGGCCCGCCACCGCCATCAGATCGAACCCCATGGGAGCCAGGGTGCGCGGGTAGACGCCGTCGTTCATACCGAGCAGGCAGACCTGCTTGAAGGGGATGGAGCGCATCGGCATCAGGGTGCAGAAGTTCACCTGACCGGCGAGGAAGCGCTGGCTGGAGCGGGACTCCCCCAGCACGCTGCCGAGGTAGTCCTGCAACAAGTCGGCGGTGATGGGCTGCTCGAAGCGGGCTTCGCCGAGCCGGGTCTGCCACTCGACCAGCTGGCTGCGGATCAGCTGGAGCTGACGCTCTTCATCCTCGTCAGCCAGATAGAAGCGCTCCAGCAGCGCCAGCAGGCAGGCATTCCACTCGGCCAGCGGCTGGGCCAGTTGCAGCCGGGGCAGGAATTCGGCCAGCGAATCGACAAACCAGGCGAGCTTGCCGAGTGCCAACCCCTGCTGACCTTCGATATCGGCGTAAGGAAGAATGCCCGCCACCGGCTCGCCATCCCCCATGGCGAAGCCGAGCAGCATGCGGCGCAGGCCGAACAGCCAGCTATTGCCTGACATGGGCGGCAGATCGAACCGGACTGGGTAACCGTCATCCAACCCCCAGCGGATGCCGGTCTCCTGCACCCAGACCCGCAGCTGGTTGAACTCGTCGTCATCCAGCTCGAAGCGGCGCAGCACGGCGGGCACCTCGAGAATGGCGAGCAGCTCGCCAGCCCCGAAGCGGGCATTGGGCAGCCTGAGCAGGGCGAGGAAGCTTTGCAGCAGCGGGCTCTCCTGACTCGCCGCCCGATCCGATACCGCAAACGGGATCTGACCGCGCGCGCCAAACATCGCCTGAATATAGGGGCCGTAGCTGTTCACATCCGGCATCATCACCACCACATCTTTCGGGGTGAGGGACGGATCCTGCTCGAACAGCGCCAGCAGCCGGTCGTGCAGCACTTCGAGTTCGCGCATCGGGCCGTGGCAGGCGTGGATCTGCAAGGATCCATCCGCCGGATCGATGGGGCTCTTGTGGTGGCTGCTGTCGAGATCGAACTGACCGGCGCCCCGTTCGGCAAGCTCCAGCACATCCTTCTGGATGGCGCGCAGCAGGCTGACACTGCCTTTGCCATCCACCTCGTCGATATCGACGAAGGCCTCGATTTGCGGCACCTCCAGCTCCATCAGCTGATGCAGGTAGTCGCGCCCCAGCTTGCCCATGGAGGCGAGCAGCGGGTTGGCGGGGCCCTGCAATGTCTCGATATCGGTGCCGGGTTTGAGCTTGTTTTCGAGGCGCGCCAGGGTCTTGCGATCCAGCAGATCCCCCCAGTAGTAGCGGCAGGGGTTGGTGACGAACAGGTGTACCTCCACCTCCGGCCGACTGCCGAGGGCCAGCAACGCCTCCACATAGCGCGGCGGCAGTGCCGAGATGCCGAACACAAAGACCCGCTGCGGCAGCTTGCCCGGCAGATCGGCGGTGCGCTCCAGCTCGTGGATAAACTCCTCGTAGAGGTTGGCACGGTGGTAGCCGCTCGGAGAGAGCGCCAACGTTCGTGCCACCAGCTCGCGCCACAGCTCCGGCTGCCAATCCTGACCGCTCACCCCGGCCAGCTCCTGACTCAATCCCTCCCCCTCTTCCCAACGGGCGATCCAGTCCGGCCGGTAGACCAGATACTGGTCAAAGAGATCCGCTACCTTCTGGCAGAGCTGCCACAACCGCACCTGCTCGGGCTCCTTGGCAGGATCCTCCTCATCTCCCCCGCACAGATAGGCGGCGAGCGGGGCAAAGGCGGGGCGATCCAGCAAGGCAGGCAGAATGGTCATCAGCTGCCAGCTCATGGATCCCTTGTTGTAGGGGCTCTGGCGCGGCACATCTGCCAGCACCCGGGTGAACATCTCCCAGATAAAGCTGGCGGGCAGCGGAAAGTCGATATTGGCAGCGATGCCGAAGGCTTTGGCCAGCTCCAGCTTGAGCCACTGGGCCATGCCCGGGCTCTGCACCAGGATCTGCTCCCGATCGAAGGGGTGAGAGAGAGGGGCCTGCCGGATGCGGCTCACCAGCAGCTCTTTGAGCAGATCCAGCTGATTGGAGTGGTAGAGGGTAAACATGAGCAATTCCCGCCTGTGGATGAGAGGGGGCGAGGGAAAAGGCGAGCCATTTCCGTCACTTCACAAGAGAGGGAATTGTCAGGGATCGGGGGATAAGATGCAAAAGGCACTTGTGGCCAGCAGGCGGGCAAACCGCTGAACCATGAGGGGCGCCGCAGATTTGTGCAGCACTATCTCGCAGACAGAAAAAAGCCGGTGCTGTTGCACCGGCCAAAAGGCATTGGAAAACTTGACTCTTCAGGGCATTACCAGTTTTTGCCGAGACGGGCATCCACACTGAAAGCCCCTGCTCCGGCCGCCGCCAGCGCCAGGAAACCACCGGCCACTGAGACGTTCTTCATAAACATCAGCATCTGCATCTGTTCTGCAGGCTGATAATGGAAAATAAAGGCAGCCATCAGGGTGAAACCGGCCAGCAGCACGGAGAGGCTGCGGGTAAAGAGACCCAGCACGACGGCAAGGCCACCGCCCAGCTCAAGCAGGATCACCAGCGGCAACATAAAGCCCGGCACGCCCATCGCTTCCATATAGCCCTGGGTACCTGCGTAACCGCCGATCTTGCTCCAGCCCGCCATTACGAACATCAGCGCCAGCAGTACACGACCCGCCAGCAGCGCTACATCTTTCATCTTGTCCATTTCATATTCCTCGTTTGTGTCACATCACCGCTGACTGCTTCAGGGTAGGTCAAATAACAGAGCTTGGCTGGCACTGGTCGCAACCAGCTCCCACCGGTATTCATCACGACTGAGTACCCCGTCGCCGGGTCGGGCAGCCAGACCGTTGGCGGCAAGCTCCCCTGAAATCATCTGCAGGTAACCGTGTCGGCCAGCCAGTGCCCATTCGAGCGTCTCGCCCGGGGCCAGTTCCAGCCGCCATACGCGGGCCTGTTGGCGGATCCGCAGCGATCCCGCCTCGCCATCCGGTGACGCCACCAGCGTCATGCCCGGTCTGGACTCGATCTTCTTCTGCTGATATCCGGGTGGCGTGCCGAACTCGTTCGGCTCGATCCAGATCTGCAACAGGGAGAGAGGATCCGTCTGCGAGGGGTTGTACTCGCTGTGGCGGATCCCGCTGCCTGCGCTCATCAGCTGGAAATCCCCTGCCGGGATCTGCTCGGCATGGCCGAGGCTGTCCTTGTGCTCTATGGTGCCTTGCAGCACGCAGGTGAGGATCTCCATATTGGCGTGAGGGTGGGTGGCGAATCCGCCACCCGGCGCAACCAGATCCTGATTGATCACCCGCAGTACCGAGTGTCCCATCCACTCCGGGTCATAGTAGTGACCGAAGGAGAAACTGTGGCGCGCGTCCAGCCAGCCAAAGTTGGCCTTGCCCCGCGCTTCTGCGGCTCTCAATTGCATCATGGTCTGCTCCTCACCTACCGGGACGGTTGATTAACGCTGTTTGCCGCTACCGATACCGAACGGAATACGGTATTCGCTGCTCTGGTCAGCAAGGCTGACTGTAACTGTGCCTTGAGTACGCAGCGGCATACGAATTTGTTCGCGTGCCAGCCAGCTCGGCCAGAATCAATGCATCCATACAAGAGGTTATTCAAATAGTGTGTTGTTCTTTCACCGACGTCAGACAGACCGATTTGGTGTGTCACAGTGCAGAACTACCCGCATATTTGGCCTCTCGACGTTCCTGCCTAAGCGTTGATTGAATATTAAAGTGACATGACCTAACTTGTTAGCGAGATAAACTGGCAAACATATTCAAAAAAATTGAAGGTGAGGAATGGCCAAGGAATCGAACAAGGAACGCGCACTCACCCTGGAAGCGATCCGGGTGCTGGATGCCATCGACCGCCGTGGCAGCTTCGCGGCGGCGGCCGACGAGCTGGGCAAGGTACCTTCGGCATTGAGCTACACGGTGCAAAAGCTGGAAGATGAACTGGATGCCATGCTGTTCGACCGAAGCGGCCACCGCACCAAGTTCACCCCGGCGGGGCGCATGCTGCTGGAACGCGGGCGGGTGCTGCTGGAGGCAGCCGAACATCTGGTGGGCGAAACCCGGGCGCTGGCCCGCGGCTGGGAAACCGACATCACCATCGCCGTCGATGCGCTGGTGCCCTTGCAGGCGCTCTACCCGCTGGTAGATTGGCTGGCCGAGCAGACCGATACCCGGCTCAGACTGCGCGCCGAAGTGCTGGCGGGTAGCTGGGAGTGTCTGGAGGATGGCCGCGCCGACCTGCTCATCTCCTCCCTCAACCCGGATATCGTGATGACCGGCATCAAGCATCAGGTGTTGAAAGAAGAGGTGATGCTCTATGTCGCCCACCCCGACCACCCTCTCCATCAGGAGCCGGAGCCCCTCGCCGACGAGACCCTGCGCCGCTATCGCGCTATCGCGGTCGCCGATACCGCCCTTCGCAAACCGGTGCTCACCTACCGCCTGCTCGACAAGCAGCCACGCCTCACCGTCAGCACCATGGCGGAGAAGCGCGATGCCCTGCTGGCCGGGCTCGGCATCGGCACCATGCCGCAGAGCTGGATTGAGGAGGACATCCGGGCCGGTCGGCTCAAGGTGATCAGCCCCGAGTACCGCCATCAGCTGCAGGTGGTGCTGGCCTGGCGGCGAGACACCATGGGCAAGGCCAAAAGCTGGCTGGTGCGGGAGATCCCAAAACTGTTTGCGGCTGGTGAAAAATGAGACACAGTTAACAGACAGCTCAATAGCTGCCTCACTTGACACCCAGCTCTTTTATTGGTTCCATAGCCGCCTCATTTGAACCAATGGAATCTGTAAAAAATGAAAAAGAGTTTGCTGGTAGCCCTCACCACCCTGCCCCTGTTTGCCAATGCTGGCCTGATGGACTCGCTGACCGACAGCGTCACCAGCAGCGTCAAGGATGCAGCTAATACCGCCGTATCCGGTGCAGTGGACAGCGCATCCAACGAAGCCATCAAGAAGGCACTGGATATCAAGGAAGGCGGCTCCAACAAGCAGGCTATTAAAGAGAAGCTGGGCGCTCCTGCCACCACCAAGACCGAATCCGGCCTGGAAGTGTGGACCTATGATCTGGATGCCCTGAAAAAGGCCTCTCCGCTGCTGGCAGAAACCACCAAAACCCTGCTGAAAGATACCGACGCAGCCAAGAAGAACGTCGTTATCAAGTTCGAAGGTGATACCGTCAAGAAAGTAGACCTGACCGACAAGGCTCAGGGCTAAGTTCGCTCGTCCGGTGGAGTGGACTGAACACCCGCATCGGCACAGATAGCAAGAGGGGGAGCACCGGGCTCCCCCTCTTTCATTATCGGTTTGTTACACCTTGAAGCGATGCACCAACGCCACCAGCTGGCGATTGGACTCCAGCAGGGTGGCCGAACTCTGTTCGGTATTCTGACCGTTATCCACCAGCAGATTGACCATGTCGCGGATAGTGACCATGTTGCGGTTGATCTCTTCGGTCACTCGACTCTGCTCCTCTGCCGCAGTCGCAATCTGGGTACCCAGATCGTTGATCTGCACCACGGCATCCGCCATCTTGTCGAGCCCGCCGGTCACCTGCTCGGTATTCTCGGTCGCCGCCTGACAGCTCTGCTTGGTGTGCTCCATGGCCACCACGGCTTCGGCCACCCCCTGCGTCAACCGGGAGAGCATGCTCCCCACCTCAGCAGTGCTATTCTGGGTTCTCGCCGCCAGTGCGCGCACCTCATCAGCAACCACGGCAAAACCGCGCCCCTGCTCACCGGCCCGCGCCGCCTCGATGGCCGCGTTGAGTGCCAACAGGTTGGTCTGGGCAGCAATATCGCCGATCACGCTGAGTACACTGCTGATCTGGCGAGCATCTTCCTGCATCCCCAATACCTTGGTCGCAGCAAGATCCACTTCATCGATCAGCGCCGCCACACTGGCAGAGGCCTGACCCACTACCTGACGGGACTGAATCGCCTGACCATTGGCAGACTCGGTAAAGCTGGCGGAATCGCTCGCGTGGTGCGCCACACTGTCGGCAGTGGAGCTGAGCTCGGTCAGGGCTGTCACTATCTGATCGGTCTCGGCGGCATGCTCACCGAGAATGCGTCTGGCCTGCCCCGTCTGCTGATCCAGCTGGGCCAATTCACGGGTAATCAGCTCTGTGGTCTCGGTCACCTGCAACATCATCTGCTGCAGATAGGCGATAAAGCGGTTCACCGATTGAGCGATATGGTCCAGCTCATCGCGCCCCTTGACCCGGATCCGGGCAGTCAGATCAGCATCTCCGGCCGAGAGCGCATCGATGTTCTGCTTGAGGGTGTCGAGTCGACTGCCCAGCTGATTGATGGCCATCAACATCAGCGCAAACAGCAGCACCACTAGCGGTAGCTGGATCGCTGCCAGCGTCTTGAGCACCTCCTGACTGTCGTGGGTCAGGGTGCTGGTCGGCAGCGCCGCCGCCAACAGCCAGGGGGTTCCTTCGATGGGTTGCATCAGCAATGTCTGCTCTTCACCCAGATCCTGAAAGGTAGTGCGCTGCAACGCGGCGCCATTACCCGGCCCCAGCAGGCTGGCGATGGCGCTGGCAAAGGGATAGTCCCCGTGAGATGAGAGGTTACCCAGCACCACATCCCCGCTCAAACGACCATTCTTGCTGAGGATCTTGCCATCGGCCTCGACGATCATCACCTGACCACCGATCTCCTGCTCTTTTTTGGCGACCAGATCATTGAAGAAACCCAGCGTCACATCGATGGTGGACACCCCGTAAAGGGAACCATCACGATAGATCCCCATGGCGCAGTTGGTTCGCGGCTGTTGGCTGGCACCATCCTTGTAAGCCGCCGCCCAGACACACATGCCTTTCGCCGCCTGCTGCCCGGCTCTGTGCCAGGGCTGATCGAAATAGTTGGGGGCCTCGGCCGAGTTCCAGTAGGTGTTGGGGATCAGCTTGTTGGCACCATCCCGATGAAAGAAGGTACTGAACTTGATGCGACCGGCTTCCCGCTGATCCGGCATCGGCCAGATGCCGCCACCAAACACCATGGCATTGCCATATTGATCGATCAGAGCAGGGAGAACAGCATCGATTTGCTCACTCGGCAGTTGGGCAACCAGCTGAGTGATACTGCGTGACTGGCTCTGCACCCCGTTGAGCTGATCGCGAATGTCGGTCGCAATCTCGCTGACCCGCAGCACCAGATTCTGCTCACCCGCCCGTTGCAGCTCGGGTTTGACCCATAACTGGATGCCGATTACGGTCAGCACACAGACCGCCACCATGAATCCCAGAAAAACGCCGGTATATCGCCCCTTGATTGTCCCCAGATCCCAACCCATACCCTCTCCTGTTTTCGACCACTGCTAACTGCAGCTTGTTATATGAGCGGGCATTATCTTGCAATTCGCTCACGGCGCGTTTGCCATCGCTCACATAAGCGACAGCAAGATAAGGATTCGAGCGAAAATGGATCGATACGATCACAAAAAGGGTGGCCTCGGCCACCCTTGGGTTGATAACAGCAGGCGCTGTTACTGGTTCGCTTCGGCGAACTGCTTCATCGCTTCGGCGTGCTTGGTCATGCCGGCGGCACGCTCGTTGAGCTTCTTGATGAACTCCGCCTTCTTGGCAGGATCTTCAATGCGGTCATAACGTTGCTGCAGGTTGGCCTGGATCTGCTCCGGGGTCATGTTCTGCATGCGTGCCATCTTGTCGTGGCGACCACCGTGGTGTTTGCCACCCATCATGCCGCCGCCATCCATCGGGCAATCCACCATGGCACCGGGCTGGCCAGTGGGGGCCGCTTCACTGGCAGCATAGGCACCCAGCGGCAGGCCAAGGATCAGGGTGGCGGTCAGCAGGGTTTTGGTCAGCTTTTTCATGGTCTATCTCCTGTAGGGATGATTCTGGTTCGGCGCTCTTGCCTTGCCCTCAAGTAAACACCCTATCGGTGTCTGAACTTTGCCAGCATCAACCTTTTTTGTAGCAGAGTGTGGCATCGTGCGGATCTGGCACACTTTGACACAAACCGCCGGGCGGATTTTCGTATACTCGTGCCAACGCCAAGCTGGGGAGGTATTCATGAATCAGGGCAGCACCCACATTCTGGTGGTCGACGACCACAGCGAGATCCGCGATCTCTTGAAGCGCTTTCTGGAGCAGCACGGCCTTCGGGTCAGTTGCGCCCGGGATGGCAAGGAGATGAAGCGACTGCTGGAGGAGCGGGAGTTCGACCTGCTGGTGCTGGACCTGATGATGCCGGGTGAAGATGGTCTGACCCTCTGCCGCGAGCTGCGGGTCAAATCGAACCTGCCCATCATCATGCTCACTGCCATGGGGGAAGAGACCGACCGCATCATCGGATTGGAGATGGGGGCCGACGACTATCTGGCCAAGCCTTTCAATCCGCGCGAGCTGCTGGCGCGCATCAAGGCGGTGATGCGCCGCACCCAGGCAGAAACCCAACCCGCCGCCGAAACCCTGACCCGGGATCTGCGCTTCGATCGCTGGCTGCTCGACGTCAATCGCCGGGAGCTGGTCGATGAGGATGGGGTGGGCCTGAGCCTCTCCACCGCCGAGTTCGATCTGCTCAAGGTGTTTCTGGAACGCCCGCAGCGAGTGCTGAGCCGAGATCAACTGCTGGATCTGGCCCGTGGCCGCGAGGCGGTGGCCTTCGATCGCGCCATCGATACCCTGGTGAGCCGCCTGCGCCGCAAGCTGGAGCGGGATCCCAAGAATCCGGAGCTGATCAAAACCATCTGGGGTGGCGGCTATATGTTCTCGGCCGATGTGACGCAGGTATAAGTAGTGAATGCACTGAAACGGCTATGGGCACGGATGTGGCCCAAGGGGCTGACCGGCCAGATCATTCTGGTGGCGCTGGCAGGGTTGATCCTGATCCAGCTGCTCAGTATCCAGATCTACCGCACGGATCGGGAGGAGGCGCTCGGCTTCGTCAACAGCCGCAACGCCATGCAGCGGATCATCTCGGTGGTCAGGCTGCTCTCCCTCTCCCCCCCGTCCCTCTATGACGAGATCCTCAAGGCGAGCCGCAGCGAGACCCTGCTGCTGCGCCTCTCCGACGAGCCGCTGCAACCGGATAACCGCAGCCCCCGCTTCGAGCAGCTGGTGCGCTCGCGCCTCAACTACCCCCCCGGCCTCACCGTCGAGATCAGCGCCGAGCTGAAAGAGGATAACCAGCGCAGCAAGGCGTGGGAACATCACGCCCGCATGATGCGGGATCGCAAGGGGCCGCCCCCACCACGGGATATGCGGCTCTATGGCTCCATCGAACTGCCGCAGGGGGGCTGGCTGCAGTTCAGCTCGCTGGTCGACAAGGAGGCGGGTAGCTGGTCGTGGCAGACTACCTTCAACCTGATGCTGGTCGCCAGTCTGGTGATCGGGCTGATGGTGCTGCTGTTTCGTCGTGCCACCCGCCCGCTCAAGCAGCTGGCAGGCAATGCGGAGCGGCTAGGACGGGGCGAGGATATCGAGCCCTTGAAAGAGGAGGGGCCGACCGAGATCCGCGAATCGATTCAGGCATTCAACCGGATGCACACCCGGCTCGACCGCTTCGTGCAGGACAGAACCCGGATGCTGGCGGCCATCTCCCACGACCTGCGCACCCCCATCACCAGCCTGCGGCTACGCACCGAGTTTCTGGCCGATGGCGAGGACAAGGAGCGCATCCAGCAGACCCTGCAACAGATGGAGCAGATGCTGGCGGCCACCCTCAGCTTTGCCCGCGAGGAGGGGCAGCAGGAGGCCACTCGCGAGCTGGATCTGGTCAGCCTGCTGGTCAGCCTGTGCGATGACTATGCCGATACCGGCCAGCCGGTCACCTGTCTGGCGGAGGGCAAAGAGGTCTACGCCTGCCGGGCCAACACCCTGCGCCGGGTGCTGCAGAACCTGATCGGCAACGCCATCAAATATGCCGGCAGCGCCGAAGTGTCGCTGGAGCGGCGCAAGGAGGAGCTGTTGATCCGGGTCTGCGATAACGGGCCGGGGATCGATCCGGCGCGGCTCGAGGATGTGTTCAAGCCGTTCGTGCGGCTCGATGAAGCGCGCAACACCGAGTCCGGCAGTGTCGGGTTGGGGCTCTCCATCGCCCGCACCTTGGTCCATCAGCACGGCGGCGAGCTGACCCTGCTCAATCGACCACAGGGGGGACTGGAGGCGCGGATCAGCCTGCCGCTGTAAGTAATTACTCTATCCGCCAGCCTTGTCATGGCGCCATTTGCATCATGCAAACTTCATCATTTGAGCGCTTGTTCTTCGATCAGAAAGACGGTGATAATCGGTGACCACGGGATGGTATACGGCAACGGATTGGAGCAAGGATGGCCTCTTCCAGGACAGGAGTCATAGTCAGTATCGGGTGGGGGCTCCTGCTGCTCGCCCTTGCTCTGCCTGCCTGGGCCAAAGCCCCGGAAGAGCCGATCATCATTACCAACTCCAAAGCCTGGCAGCCCTTCTCCTATATCAATGAGTCGGGTCAGCCGGATGGCCTGCTGATCGATTTGTGGCGTGAATATGCCCGGGTGACCGGCCAGAAGATCGAGTTCAGGCTGGTCGACTGGCAAGGCTCCCTCGACCTGCTCCATGAGGGGAACGCGGATGTTCACGCCGGACTGCTCTGGTCACCGGAGCGGGACAAACTGTTCGACTATGGCCGGCATCTCGCCCAGCTCGACTCCCAACTCTTCTTCTCGAGCGAACTGCGCGGCACCGATGTACATTACTACCTGCTCCATGAAACGGTCGGTGTGGTAGCCGGTGGCTACGAGGAGTATTACGCCAGACGCTACTTCCCCGGCACCAGACTGCAGACCTTCAATGACAATGACACCCTGCTGGCGGCGGCCTTTCGGGGCGACATTAAGGCCTTTATCGCCGATCTGCAGGTCGCCAACTTCTACATCTATACCTCCGACGATCCCACCCGCTTTATTCCGGTTCGCCACCTCTATACTGACCAGATCCGCTTTGCAGTGAGAAAGGGCGACCTTGCCCTGTTAAACCGGCTGGAAGAGGGGTTCGCCAAGCTCAAAGAGAGCGATCGGGAGCGGATCATCCGCAAGTGGATGCATGTCGAAACCGTCTACCCCATCCATCTCGGTCCCTGGCTACTTCTGGCCGGGGCATTGATCATGGTGGCCTACATAGTGCAACTGCGCCGCGCCGTTGCCAGCCGTACCACCGAGTTGAGCCGCGCCAACGCCAGACTGGAGAAGCAGGCCAGTACCGACCCCCTGACCGGCCTGCTCAACCGACGGGCATTCATGCCCGCCATGGAGCAGCGGCTGGCAAGCGGGGAGCCCTGTGCCCTGTTGCTGTTCGATGTGGATCACTTCAAGGAGACCAATGACCGCTTTGGTCATGGCATCGGGGATCTGTTGCTGGAAAAGCTGGCCACGACTGTGACCAACCTGTTGCCCGAAGAGGCTCTACTGGCCCGCATCGGCGGCGAGGAGTTTTGCCTGTTGCTGCCGCTGGCCACATTGGCCGAGACAGAGCAATGGGCCGAGCGTATTTGCCTGGAGAGCAACCGGCAAACCCTGCACACCAGCAGCGGCGAGGTGACCCTCTCCATCAGCACCGGGGCAGTCTGGGTAGCCGCAGAGAGAGAGGCTGATGCCGACCAACTACTACGGCAGGCTGATGCCCTCATGTATCAGGCCAAGGGACGGGGGCGCAATACCTGGCAAGCCGCCTCCTATCAGGCATAGCCCCCTAACGGACGCGCAATAAAAACGGCCACCATCGGAAGATGGCGGCCGCATGACAGGTTCCCTATCAGAAGTTGTAGGTCACGCCCAGGTTGTAGCGGCGACCATCCAGTACAGTGCCATAGCTGCTGTAATCCACCGTCTTGTCGAACATGTTGTAGACCCCGGCGGTAAGATCCAGATGCTTGTTGGCCTTGTAGACCAGGCCCATGTCAAAGAAGGTGTAGGAAGGAGTCCCCTCCGCCATCTTGACCCGGCTCAGGTACTCGGAGGTCTCGCCACGGAAGTTTACCCGTGACCAGAGGCTGAGATCCTCGGTGGTTTGCCAGTCAACACTGCCGTTGAACATGTGACGGGGCATCTGGTTGAGGGCGTGACCCGCCAGTGGACCACTCTTCTGCTCGGACTGGGTAAAGGTGTAGCTGGAGCTGACCGACCAACCCTCATTGATGGCCCAATCCATCATCCCCTCGACACCGCGCATGTTCGCCTTGTCGACGTTGACCCGATCACTGATGAAGTCATAACTGTGACCATTGAGGGTACAGGCGGGATCACTCTTGCTGGTGCAGCGACGCACTTCGGAGATCTTGTTCTTGAAGTCGGTGTTGAACAGGGTCACCCCGGCGTTGAAACCCTGATGACCGTTCCATAGCAGGCCAATCTCTTCACTCACGCTGGTCTCGGGTTTGAGAGCCGGGTTGCCGACCAGCATGCCATCCTGGCTGCTACCGCCGGTGGCCTGGCCCCAGTTGGCCGCCGACATCCGCAAGTCCGGGGAGCGGTAGCCGGTCGATACGCCCCCTTTCAGGGTCCAGCTATCATCCAGATGCCAGACGCCATAGAGTCGTGGGCTCCAGTGAGAGCCGTAGTTCTGGTCCCGATCCATGCGGGCGCCGCCGGTCAGGGCAAAGCTGTCGGTGAGTGACCACTCATCCTCGACAAACATTGCCCAGCTCCAGCGGGTCAGCTGCTCGGCAGGGTTGGCCACTGTCAGGGCATTGCGCTGATCGTGCAACTCCTCATAACGATACTGACCACCGACGCTCAGGTAGTGATCCCCCAGAATAAACTGGGTGTGGGTATCGGCGATGGTGTTGGTAAGCTCTATCTTGCGAACGGGGTTGGTGTTGGTCTCCTGCTGAAGATAGCTGCTGGAGGAGCCGAAATCATACTGACCATCATGGGTCAGCGCATAGTTGGTACGCTCGTAGCGATAAAGGCTATCTTTCGCCTTGGCAGCCAGAGAATTGCCGGCTGTGCGATCCCGGTCCTGCAGACTACGACTGGCTTCCAGATCGAAGCGATTCTGTTCATCAGGCTTGAAACTGAGCACCGCCGTGCCACTGCGAGTCTCCTGCTCAGCAAAACCCTGGATAAATTTATCTTCACCACGATGGGCAAGCTGACCGTTGACACGCAATCCCAACACGCCATCGATCAGTGAACCTGCGGTATAGGCATTGGTCTGGAAGCTGTTGCCAGCATGCTTGTTCTCCTGGAAGGTGGAATCAGCGTGAACCGAGCCCTGCCAGGCCAGACCGGTGGTCTTGCGGGTAATCACGTTAATCACGCCACCCATGGCATCAGAACCATAACGGGATGACATGGGACCACGGACGACCTCAATGCGCTCGATCGCCTGCAGTGGCGGCAGCCAGCCTTGCTCGATACCAGCTTCATCGCTATTGGGGCGAGTACCACGACTATCCACCTTTTTGCCATCAACCAGCATCAGGGTGTATTTCGATCCCATACCGCGAATGCTGATATCACTGCTGCTGCCACCGCCAGTCACCACAACACCGGGAACATCCTTCAGGGCGTCAGTCACATCGCGATAGGCACGCTTCTCCAGCTGCTCACGGGTAATCACGGAGATAGAGGCGGCAGAGTCTTCAATCTTCTGCTGGAAGCCGGAAGCGGTGACGACCATCACCTCTTGTTCGGCAGCATAGGCCTGGGTCGCAAGAAGGGAGCAGATCATCAAGGCAAGCTTGTTCGGTTTCACTGTTATCATGTTTTAGCCTGAACATTTTTGGTAGGAAGGTGACGTATTCCCTTACTTCACTCATTACAACGCCCTGGCATCCGGCCAGGCGCAGCATTAGAAAAGGCTCATTTGAAAAGCACTTTATTAATCAGCCCGCATTGTAACGACCCCGACGGGATCATTCAAACAATAATCATTATCATTTGATTCGTGTGGTATTCCTGCCACAGAATCGCGAATTCTTGATAAGAGACTGTTTTAATGGAATAAATCCATAAGTAAAAAAGGGGATTATACAAACAAGTGGAAGCGATGACGTACCGTCGCAAGATGGGATGTGCTGCGATACAGAGGTGGAAACAGTAGCAAGAACGCCAATAGGGGAAGGTATTGGCATCGTGGTGGGATGTCGGCAGCTCACCAGCAGGCTAAAAATACCAAAACCCGGTCATGAAGCCGGGCTTTGTGTTGGTTCCGGTGTGCAACCATCGGGGTCAATTGGCAAAAACAGCCCATAGCAAAAAGGCCTTCCCATCAGGGAAGGCCTTCAAATTAGTGGCGGAGCGGACGGGACTCGAACCCGCGACCCCCGGCGTGACAGGCCGGTATTCTAACCGACTGAACTACCGCTCCGCATTCGGTTAGCTTTCGCTAAATCTTCTGCTGCATCTTCTGAGGTGTCATCCTCGCAGCCAGTGACGTGATTCTTCACATCGCTGTTTAATTGGGTGCCTGGCAGTGTCCTACTCTCGCATGGCGAATGCCACACTACCATCGGCGCTACCGCGTTTCACTTCTGAGTTCGGCATGGGATCAGGTGGTTCCACGGCGCTA